>CAMVOF010000130.1:0-6669 GCA_947169055.1 uncultured Clostridia bacterium | reverse complement strand
GGAGGCCAAAATAAGCTTTGCCAAGCGCTCGATTGAAACATTGGTGGGTGAATTAAAAAGGGAGGCCTGGCTAAGCTATGCCAAGCGCTCAATTGAAAGCTGGCGGGTGAATTAAAAAACTTGACAACGTTAGAGAAGTGTTGTATAATTTATAATGTATAATCGGTAAAAAGGGGGTCTGGATATGGGCAGAGCAGGTCGCGGAGGCGGCGGTGGCGGTTCGAGAGGCGGAAGCTTCGGCGGTTCAAGAGGTTTTTCCTCGCGTTCCTTCGGAAGTTCGTCCCACAGAAGCGGATACAGCGGCTCGTCCCACAGCAGCTCTCATCGCAGCAGCTACCATTCTCCTTCTCATTCGTATCACAGATATAACAGCGGGCCCCGGTTCTATTACTTCGGAAGCACACGCTATAACAGCGGCTATTCCGGCGGCTACAGGAGCGATCGGGCTTCGGCAGCGGTCAGGGGTGTAGCAAGCACGGCTATCAGGCTGATAGTTATTGCGTTTATCCTGATCTTTATCTTCGTGCCCACAGGCAAAAGCACCGGAAAAGGCGGCTCCATAACCAAATCCACAGTTAACAGGGATAAGCTGGAGTCGAAGACCCTCAAGGAGACTTCGTATTATATCGACGACCTCGGCTGGATAACGAACAGCTCGACCCTCGAAAAAGGAATGAAGCATTTCTACGAGAAGACGGGAGTCTTTCCGCTTTTGTATATAACCGACGACGACGGCGCAGGCTACGGCTCGCTGGAGGAGTATGCCAACGCAAAGTACGATCAGTATATCAAGGACGATGCCCATGTGCTCGTGCTGTTCTGCGAGAAGAACGAGACTCCTCAGGTGGCGATATGCGTCGGACAGGAAGCCTCGGCAGTCATCGACGAGGAAGCAAGGCAGATAATGCTGGACTACCTCGAGAGTTATTATTATTCCGACTACGACGAAAACACATATTTCTCCAAATCCTTCTCGGAATCCGCAGACAGGATAATGCGCGTGACACCGAGTTACGGCTGGATAGCGTTCATCTTCATACTTATCATCGTGGTGCTGATAATAGTATTCATGTGGTGGAAGAAGAAAAAGAACCAGAGGCTCGCAGAAATGAAGCAGGCTCAGGATATTTTGAATTCCGACCTGCACGAGTTCGGAGAAACAGCTTTCGATACGAACGCCGGACAAAGCACGGCTTCTCCCGAAGTCGATCCTGCCGGATATGCTTCGGACTACGGGTCGGGAAGCTCGACAGTGGATGAGCTGAAAGCAAAATACGACAGATAAGCAAGAGGTGCCGCTATGGGACTTTTTGAAAAGAAAAGGTCCGAAAGGGACGAGATAGTTGAGCAGCTGAGCGAGCTGGCGATAAAGCTCTCAAAAGTGCGGGAGCAGGTCAGGGAGCTCAATTCGCAGGTGCAGCGGCTGGAGCCCTCGGTGAAGGAGTATAAGGCTCAGTCCGAGGAGCTTGAGAGCTATGCCAAAAAAGCCCTTGCGGCAGGCAATCCCGACGACGCAAGAGTGTTCCTCACAGAGAAGAATACCGTGGATAACAAGCTGAAAGCGGTGAGAGAGCAGTACGACAGCGTTAAGGAGACAAGAGATCAGGCTGTGGAGCTTCACGACAAGATAGTCCGCGAGCTCAATTCCGCGAAAAACCGCCTTGCCTTGTTAGACGCAAGGGAATCGGTGGCGCAGGCGCAGCTTGCGGCAGGAAGTCCCGGCGATCACAGCGACCTCGACAGAGCATTTGAAAAGCTGGAGGCTCAGGCAGATGCCGAGGAGGCAGCAGCCGACGCACAGAGTTATACATCGGAGGATAATAATGGCTTTTGAGATAAAAAAGAGCGGCTCGTTCCGCTTTTGGGGAGACTGGTTCGGCAGACCCCTCGATAATACGCACAAGCCGGTGAAGGCATCGCTGGAAAACGGCCTGCTCACCGCTGAGTTCGCCGACGGCGAGAGCCTTACGGTCTATGGCGCAAAGGATGTTTACTCGGACGAGGGAAGATTCTATGTCACCGACGCAGAGGCAGTCGTGTGGGAGTGGGACCTCTACGAAGAAGAGCAGAAAAGCGAATCCACACACTGTTTTATCGAATATAAGCGGCTTGCCGACGGCAGGATATTGAAGACCACCGACCTCGGCAGAGGCATCCCCGAGTATCTCGACGCAGCAGGCTTCAAAGCTGTTGAGATGTATTAAAATACCGCAGGCGCACGGCAGGAAGACCCGGCTGTGCGCTTTTTCGCGTTTTGTGCATAAAATACCAGGCTTTGCTTTGTTTATTGTGCTGAAACCCCTGTGCTGATATTGACAAAAGCGGCTTGCAGAGGTATAATGTATATGTTTAAATTTGTCCCTTTGAGGTAATTGTAAGATAGGAGTAAAGAGTTATATGAGACTTAAAAAGCTTTTATCCGGGGCAATAGCCGCTGCAATGTCCATGGCGATGCTGACGATGCTCCCGGCCAAGGCAGCAGCGACCGACTGCACAGACACATGGGTAACAAACGCTGACGGTACGTATTCGTTTACTGCTTCAACGGATTTGGATAGAGATGATCTCAATGAAGATGCCAAGATCCTAGACCTTTCGAGATTCGCTGGTGATAAGGATGTTACCATTACCATGTCTGTCAACGGAAATTTCGGGTTTATTCTCGGAGCAAATGATATTGTTAATGGTTGGAAGCAAGAAATAATCAATTTAGGAAATGAGATCAAAACGTTTACTGTGTCTGCCGGAGAAGAAGGAATCGATTATTTGAAGATCGAGCTGTTGTGGATCAATGAAGGAACTACCGTGACCGTAGAGGCAAGAGTTGACGAGACCTTAGACACATGGGTAATAAATCCGAACGGTACGTATTCGTTTACTGCTTCAACGCATTTGGAGAGATATGATCTCAATGAAGATGCCAAGATCCTTGACCTTTCGAGATTCGCCGGTGATAAGGATGTTACCATTACCATGTCTGTCAACGGATATTTCGAGGGTATTCTCGGAGCAAATGATTGGAAGCAAGAAGAGATCATTTTAGAAAATGAGACCCAAACGATTACTATGTCTGCCGGAGAAGAAGGAATCGATTATTTGAAGATCGAGCTGTGGTGGATTGAAGAAGGAACTACCGTGACCGTAGATGCAAGAGTCGGCGAGACCTACGTACAGCTCAACACTTCAAAAGTAGCGGAGACAGGTCTGTTCGACGAGCGTGCAGTGATCGAACTCGATGAAACTCTTGTAAACAAGATAAACTATGTGAATTTCACATTTGAAGGCGATCTCTATGATACGGTCAACAATACCATTACGGGAACATACAATAAGACGATAAAGTGCACGAAGTATTATACGGGCATCAAGGTCGGCGACACTGTTGTCAAACCGGCGGAGGGACGTGTTTTCGTGGTTGCGACCCTGAGAAAAATCCCGCGGTCAAAAGTGCCGGAGAATATTCCGTTTACTTATGAGCTTCATTATGCAGCATGAACAATGGAGGAATGAAAAAATGAAAAAAGAATATATCGCACCCGATGCAGAAGTTATAATCTTCTCGACCAAGGCTAAGATAATGCTTGACCCGGGCGGAGTTCAAGACCCGGATGATCCTCAGCTTGACGGAGCTTCAAATTACTGAGAAAAACAAAGGCGGCAGAGCTCAACTTCTGCCGCTTTTTTGGAAAGAGTGAGAAACATGAAAAAAGAATTGTGCCTGCTGCTTTGTGCTGCTGCCATAGCACTCTGCGGCTGCGGAGACGATAAGAGCAGCAGCGATACCGCCGACGATGCTTCCGTCACAGAGGCAGTTTCCTCTGACGAGAGCAAGGGAGGTATGCAGAACGGCGGAGATCTTACGGACGAAGACAGCGAGAACGTGGTCGATTTCGGTGACGAAGATGCCGGCGATAACGAGGCCGATTTCGGTGAAGACGGCGATAAAAAGGAAAACAATGACGGAGGCAAAAAGCCTGACGGCGGCTCTGCAAATGGCGGAGATACCGGCAGCGGCGGTTCGGGAAACGGAAACTCGGGCAATTCCGGCTCGGGTGAAGGCGGTCATCCCGGCAGCGGAAATGATGCCGGCGGCGACCCCGATAAAAACGACCCGGATAATGCAGGCGGCGGAAACGGCGGAAATTCGGGCTCGGGGAACTCCGGCTCTGACAACGGCGGCGGAAAGAAAAAGCCTGCCGTAAAGCCGGGTCAGACGGAGGACGGCGATGATTTCTCCGACTCCGCACCTTCCAATGACGACAGCCGCTCGTCGGACAGCTCCGAAGGCGGTCTTGAGCCGGGAGGAAGCGCATCTTCTCAGGACGAGGATGCTTCTTCGTCGGAAGAAAGCGGAAACAGCAGCACCGCGGATTCCAGCCGTCAGGAGATAATCCTCGACGACGGCCAGAACTGGGGCCCTCTCATCCCGGTAAACTGATATGTGGGGAGATTACAGCATCTGCGGCCTGAAAGTCAGGGCGGAGTTCAGGCTCCCGAGAATGATCGCTCTTGCGGAAAAATACCGCTGCGAGATCGAAGGCGAGCCGGATATAGAGCTGCCCTTTTCCGACGAGAGATTTGAGTACTACCGCAAAAAATATCCCGCAGCCTCCGACAGCGACTGCGAGGTGCTTTCCAGCGGTTATTGCTTCTATGTGCAGCTTTTCGGGTACGGGGCATTTTTTCTCCATTCCTCGGCAGTGGTCGTGGATGACAAGGCCTATCTTTTCGCGGCGGACAGCGGCGTCGGGAAATCCACGCACACACAGCTTTGGCTCAAGCATTTCGGCGAAAGAGCCTATATCCTGAACGACGACAAGCCCGTGATAATGCAGCGAGAAGGGAAGATCTTTGCCTGGGGAACTCCCTGGAGCGGAAAGAGCGACTTAAACGAAAACCGCTGCGTGCCCCTGCAGGGCATCTGCCTGCTGGAGCGCAGCCTTGAAAACAGTATTCGTCCGGCGAGCTTTTCCGAGGCTCTGCCGATGATAATGAAGCAGACGATAATGATGCTTGACGAAGCCGAGATGGACGGCCTGCTCACCGTCCTCGACGAGATACTTCCGAAGTGCCGCATCTGGCGCATGGGCTGCAATATCTCGGAAGAAGCGGCAGTCATGGCGTATGAGGAAATGAACAAAAAACAATAAAGATCCTGATCTTATAAAAAGCTCCACCATTGATGCTGCGGCAGATGACGGAGCGTGTGTATCGATGTCTGCGCTTAATGTCAGAAACGTGAAAAGGCGGAGATCTCCGAGAACAGACCGATCTTTATAAAAATGCAAAATAAAAAAGGGAGGCATAAGCCTCCCTTTGCGCTTTATGAAATTACTTAAGCTCAACAGTAGCGCCTGCAGCCTCAAGCTTAGCCTTGAGCTCCTCAGCGTCAGCCTTGGAAACGCCTTCCTTGATAGCCTTGGGAGCACCTTCAACGAGCTCCTTGCTCTCCTTAAGGCCGAGACCGGTGATCTCCTTAACAGCCTTGATAACGCCCATCTTGGAATCGCCGAAGGAAGCGAGGATCACGTCGAACTCAGTCTTCTCCTCAGCAGCAGCAGCGCCTGCACCTGCAGCGGGAGCAGCAGCAACAGCAGCTGTAACACCGAACTCCTCCTGGATAGCGTCAACGAGCTCGGAAAGCTCAAGTACCGAAAGGGTCTTGATCTCTTCTACGAATTTAATGATCTTTTCAGAAGCCATGATAATTTTCTCCTTTATAAATTTTAGTTTGTTTTCGGGGCTGTGCCCGTTTGAACTGCCGCATCTACGCGGCTATGCTGCTATTAAGCAGCGCCGTTTTCCTTGTCCACAACAGCCTGCAGAGTAGCAGCAAGCTTCTGGATGGGTCCCTGGAGGGAGCCGACGAGCTGTGCAAGAAGAACTTCTCTCGAAGGGATCTTGGAGAGAGCCTTAACGCCTGCCTCGTCATAGACCTCTTCGCCGATATAACCGGCCTTGAGGAGGAACTTTTCGCCCTTGCAGCTCTCGGAGAACTTGCCGAGTATTCTTGCAGGAGCGGTCTGGTCGTCGTTGGAGATAGCGATAGCGGTAGTACCCTCGAGCACACCGGTAATGCCGTCAAGACCTGCATTCTTCATAGCGAAACGGAGCATGGTGTTCTTCTCGACGAAGTAATTCACGCCTGCCTCGCGGAGCTCTTTACGGAGCTTGGTGTCTTCCTCAACGGTGATGCCCTTGTAATCAACGAGGACGCCGGAAGCGGAATTCTTGATGAGGTCTGTCAGTTCAGCGACTCTTTCCTGCTTTGCAAGCAGAACCTTTTCACTTGGCATGGATAGATTTCACCTCTTTGCAATATGTTGTATTGCAGCGCATCAAAAAAGAAAAGTCCTTTCGCGCAAAGACAAAAGGACATAACAAGCTTATATATCTTGCTATTCTTTCCTCGGCCGGACTTCCGCTCAACTGAAGATCGTCTTCAGTTTGTGCCGCCGGCTGTCTTTAGATACGAATGCAAAAGATATTATAGCACAGAAAAAGCCGGTTGTCAAGGTTTTTTAAGAGATTTTTTTAATTCACCCACCAATGTTTCAATCGTGCGCTTGGCAAGGCATATTTGCGCCTCCCTCATAAGGGAGGTGGGTGCCTTGGTGAATGAGTTCGCGTTGACACCGTTGGGAGGGGCTTGGTGCGAGGTGTTCTGTC
>CAMVOF010000129.1:0-6671 GCA_947169055.1 uncultured Clostridia bacterium | reverse complement strand
CCCCTCCCAACGGCTGCAACGCGAACTCATACATACAGTGAAACTGCCTCCCTTAGAGGGAGGCCTGGCCAAGCTTGCCTCATTCCCCCAATGAAAGCTGGTGGGGGAATTAAAAAAAGCGCCCGTAGCTCAGTTGGATAGAGCGCAAGACTCCGACTCTTGAGGCCGCAGGTTCGATTCCTGTCGGGCGCACCAGCGGCAAAGGCCGCACGCAAAACCCTCGTCATCTGCCTTGGCGAGGGTTTTTCTTTTTGTTGGGCTCGGGGACGAACATTGATGTTGGTCCGGGCTGAAAGCCGCCGGGAGCTTTTCGTTTTCAGAAAACTGACAAATGCTTGCTTGAAAAAACGGAGAATATATGATACAATGCTAATTGATGGGATCTGACGATCAGTCCGACAGAAACGGAGGAGCTTTATGAGAAACAGAACTGTGTTTGAACGCCTTGTAGGTGCTGCCTCTGCGCTGATGATGCTGCTGCCGGTGCATGCCTCAGAAGAAGGCATCGCCTTTGCCGCAGGAGATGAAAACGAGGTCGATCACGGCATCCCCGTTGTGTATATCGAGATCGACGAAGAAGCAGAGGGCTTCGGTACTATCGAAGAAATGAACGAGGACGAGCACCACAGCGTTCGCTGTACAGGAACTGTGAAAATAGACGTCCCCGAGGGGTATGTCAGCGAGTACAGCGGCGAGGAGATCGGCGATACAAAGGCGCTGAAGCTCGAGTACATCCGCGGACGGGGAAACTCCACCTGGGAGCTCGACAAAAAGCCCTATAAATTCAAGCTCGATAAAAGCACCGACCTGCTGGGCATGGGGAAGAACAAGCACTGGGCCCTGCTTGCGAACAGGCTGGACGGAAGCCTGCTGAGGAACCGCATAGCGACATATATCGCCACAGAGCTGGGGCTGGAGTTCACTCCGAAAATGCTTCCCGTCGATGTGGTGATGAACGGCGAGTATCTCGGCAGCTATACCCTCAGCGAGACCGTCAGGGTAGGTCCAAGCCGAGTTGATATTGACGAGCTTACCGACGAGGACGATTCCGAGCCGGAGATAACCGGCGGCTATCTGTTCACCCTTGAAGCAAAGTCCGAAGCGAACCCCGACCTTTTTTCCACCGAGCGCGGAGTTGGATTCAAGTTCGACACGCCCTCTTTCCTTGCAGGAGAGGAAGGCACGCCGGCACAGAAAGCTTATCTGACCGACTTCCTGCAAAAGACCGAGGACGCTGTTTTCGGCGAAGGAGATGCAGACTGGACGGAGTATATAGACGCCGAGTCAGCGGCGAATTACTGGTGGCTGGAGGAGTTCATCCTCAACGCCGACGCCTTTGCCACAGACAGCACGTTCTTCTATAAAAAGCGCGACGGCAAGATGTTTTTCGGGCCGATCTGGGACAACGATCTTTCCATGATTCAGGGCGAGAAAGAATCAAGCCTGCTCAATTCTGCACCCATGCTCTGGCTCGATCATCTCAGGTCCTTCGATGCCGATTATCAGAAGCTCCTTCTCGAACGCTGGGAAGTCCTTGACGGCATAGCCCGGGATCTTACACGGGAGGGCGGATATATTGATCGGGTCGCCGGGGAGATAGCGCAGTCCTATGCCGCAGACCGGGAGCTTTGGGGAAAGCCGCCTGTGGTTTTGAAGAAGGTCGGCGACCTCGCAGAGGAAACCGAAGACCTGAAAGCCTTTATCAACAGCCGGAGGCAGTATATCAACTCCCATCTTTCCGATCTTTCCAAAGCCCGTGCAGTTGCGACTTTCGCTGCGGAAGGCAAGGTCATAGGATCCGTTGAGGTGGATTACGGTATGCCTGTTCCGAAGCTGCCCGACGCCCCTGAAAAAGAGGGGTATTTCTTCCTCGGCTGGGAAGACGTGGACGGAAACCTGATAGACACGGCCACAGGCATCGAAGGCGATCTGACCTTCTGTGCCAAGTACATCCCCGAGAACGAGTTGAAGCGTGCAGAAGCGCTGTATTTCGCCGAGTATGAGATCTGGAAGGCCATGAACGAGGGCGAATGCTCTGTTGCGTGGGCGGTAGTCCCCTACGATGCGCAGGACAAGAGGGTGAAATGGACTGTCTCCGACCCGGAGATCGCAGAGGTTGACGGTGACGGTATGGTGAAGTTCCTTGTCAGACGCGAAGCTGTTATCACAGTGACAGGCGAGCTCTCAAACGGAGTCAGCAGTTCCTTCCGCATTCATCTCTATGACCCCGAAAAGACGGAGCTCAGGGACATCGAAAGCATCGGGCTTGAAAGCGACAGGCTCGATCTCAAGGTCGGGGAATACGGGCAGGTGAGGTACATTTGCTCTCCGCAGCCCTGCATGGCGTATATCGTGATCTCGTCGGACAACGAGGATGTTGCCGAGGTGGATCCGCAGACGGGTGTGGTTTACGCCAAGTCTCCCGGCAAAGCTGTCATCACGGTCGGAGACAACTTCGAGGGCGTCTCTGCGCAGTACACGGTCTATGTCACCGACGGCACCGAACCCCCGGACAGCAGCCAGCCGGAAGAGAGCAGCCCGGAAGACAGCAGACCCGACAGCACCCCCGACAACAGCGCAGACGTCTCCGAGCCCGAAGCCGGCGGAAACCCGGCAACCGGCACGGCAGCAGGCGCTTTGCTTGCGATCGCTTCCGCAGCAGCATTTACCGCGATAAAGAAAAAGGAAGAATAAACTGACACGGCACCGATGCTTTTGCTTCGGTGCTTTTTTGCAATCGCTAATTGATAAAAAGGGCATCCGAAGGGCTTGCGACCGATCGGAAAGTCCCCAACAGAGCGTGCTGAGATTTGAAAGTTATATCGTTGTTTTGGACGTGATTTGTCCCTTGCTAAAAACGCAAAAATCAAAGCCCGAAGGCAAAAAAGCCTGCCTCATTCCAAAATTGAAACCGCCTCCCCCGGGGGAGGCATCGCAAAGGATTCCTCTTGCTCACCTGAAAGCGGAGGGGCGAAAAAATAGGGCGAACCTGAGAGGGTTAAGGAGAGGGGGAGCTCGAGGGGGAGAACCTAAAGGGAGAACAGGGTTCGCCCTATTTTAGGGATTTTTTGTGGGGCATGGTCTTCCTTTTGGTTCTCCCCCTCGAAAGCAAGCCCGGGAATAGCCTCGAATGAAAAACAGGAGGATATCTTTGCTTTACGCTTTTTCGTTTGGCAAGACAAATACCGTGTGCACTGTCGTGCACAGGGGGCTTTGATGTTTACCCGGGCAAGGGGAAGCCCTCTCTTGCAGGGCTTCCCCTCTTCAAAAACCGTCCACCGGACGCTTTTTGAATTCACCCTTTTCGGAGCGCACGTTGTGTGGGTGTTTCGCCGACTTCGGTCGGCGACCAAAGGCTCTGCCCAATTTCTTCGGCAGAAGAAATGGAATCCGCAAGCCCTTTAAAAAGGGCTTGATCCTAAACTTTAATGCGCTGCGCGTTTATGCCCTCTAATAATTCAAAAGAGTTGATTTATTAGCAAGGATATGCTATAATAATATAGCATAAGCCTGTGCGATATTCCCTGCGCGGGCTGGGCGTTATCTGAAAAAGTGAGGGATCTTATGAGCGGAATGTTTGGTACCGACGGCGTCAGAGGTGCTGTCGGCAGCGAGCTTGATTGCGAAACTGTTATGAAAATAGGCAGGGCAGCAGCCGTCGTCTGTTCGCAGAACGGCAGCCGTCCCGCTAAGATACTTATAGGCAAGGACACAAGAGCCTCCTCCGACGTCTTCGAGTCGGCGCTGTGCGCAGGCATCTGCTCCGGCGGCTGTGATGCCCATATCCTGGGTGTTGTCCCGACTCAGGCTGTCTCCATGCTGGTGCAGAGATACGGTGCAGACGCAGGCTTTATGATAACCGCTTCCCATTCCGGGGCCGAGTATAACGGCATAAAGCTCTTCGGCTCCCAGGGCTACAGGATAAGCGGCAACGAGGAGAGAAAGATCGAGGAGCTTGTGAACGCCAGGGAGCAGGAGCCCTGTCCTGCCTTCGGACGCATCAACTACGAGGAGAACGCCGAGTGGGACTACATCCGCGGCATGATAAAGCTGGCAGGCTGCGACCTGCACGGGCTGAAAGTGGCTCTCGACTGTGCCAACGGCTCGGCTTCAAGGTACGCCAAAAGGGTCTTTGAGGGGCTTGGGGCTATGTGCATCGTCATCGGCAACGAGCCCGACGGCACGAATATAAATATGGGCTGCGGCAGCATGAATCCCGAATGGCTCTGCGAGACCGTGGTGAAAAGAAGATGCGATATCGGCCTTGCCTTCGACGGCGACTGCAGCAAGTGCATCGCTGTTGACGAGCAGGGGAATGTGGTGGACGGCGACAAGATGCTTGCCATATTCTCGAAGTTTCTGAAAGTGCAGGGAAGGCTCAGGCACAACACCTGCGTGGCTACAGTAATGAGCAATCTCGGGCTATCGGACTTTGCCGAAAAGGAGGGCATCGATCTGATGAATACAGCTGTCGGCTCGGGGGCTGTGCTTGAAAAGATGATGCAGTTCGGCTATAATCTGGGCGGCGAACGCAACGGGCATATCATTTTCCTTGACGATGAAAAATGCGGCGACGGCATACTTACGGGCATCCGCCTGCTGGAGATAATCAGGAAGACCAGAAGGCCCCTCAGCGTTCTTGCAGGGATGCTCAACACCTACCCGCAGATAGAGCTGAACGTGGATATCCCCAAGGGCAGAAGAATGACGAGCTGCGAGCCCTTGTCTCCGACTGCAAGAAAAAGCTGGGCTCCGACGGCAGGATAATCGTTAGGGAAAGCGGTACCGAAGCCGTTGTTCGGGTCATGGTGGAAGGCAGGAAAACAGGCCTTATCATCGACTATGCACAGAGGATAGCAAAGAAGCTCTATGAAGTTATGAACACTAAAACACCCCTTGAACTCGAGAAAGAAAAGATGCTGCGCGAGCTTATGGACGAGGTGGAAAATCCCCTGTCCGTGCTGCCGGAACTCAAGGCAGGCGCAGATATGGATATATGAGGAAAAGCTATGAGATTTAAGTATTGCCCCGACTGCGGCTCGAAAGCTGCGGAAAGAGAGATAGGCGACGAGGGACTTATGCCCTATTGCGAAAAGTGCGGAAAGCCGCTGTTTGACGTGTTTTCGGCGTGCGTGCTCTGCGTTGTAGTCAACGAGCAGGATGAGATAGCCCTCATCAAGCAGAGCTATGTCAACTGCGGTACATACGTCGGCATCGCAGGCTATATCAAGCCCGGTGAAAGCGCCGAGGAAGCTGCCGCAAGAGAGACCGCCGAGGAAATAGGCATCGAGCCCGTATCCGTGGAGCTCATAAAAACTTACCCCTACCCGAAGAAGGATATGCTGATGCTGGGCTTCCGGGTGAACGTCATCAAAAAAGAGATGAAGCTCTCGGGAGAAGTGGATGCCGCAAAGTGGTTCAAAGCGGATGAAGCCGAAGCGGCAGTAAGAGAGGGAAGCATCATCGGGGAGCTTATCCGGGACGTTCTGGAAGAAATGTGAATTGCTGAAGGATGATAAAGATGAGGATAGCCGACAACTGGAAAGAGTACAAAATATTGGACACGTCTGACGGCGACAAGCTGGAGAGCTGGGCAGGAAAGCTGCTTGTCAGACCCGACCCCCAGATAATCTGGAAGACCGAGCATAAGACCGACCTCTGGGAAAAAGCCGACGCAGTCTATCACCGCTCGGCAAAAGGCGGCGGCGAGTGGGAGTACCGCAAGCGCCTGCCCGAAAGCTGGACTGTCAGCTATAACGAGCTGCGCTTCATCATCAGACCCACAGGCTTCAAGCATACCGGCCTCTTCCCCGAGCAGGCAGTGAACTGGGATCTTATGCAGCAGATGATACGCGGGGCAGGCAGACCGATAAAGGTGCTGAACCTCTTCGCCTATACCGGCGGAGCTACCCTCGCCTGTGCCGCAGCAGGAGCACAGGTGTCCCACGTTGATGCCTCCAAGGGCATGGTGCAGTGGGCAAGGGATAACGCCGCAGCCTCGGGGCTTTCGGATAAGCCTATCCGCTGGCTCGTGGACGACTGCGAGAAGTTCGTCAAGCGTGAGATAAGACGCGGGAACCTCTACGACGCTGTGGTAATGGACCCTCCGAGCTACGGCAGAGGGCCGGGCGGAGAGGTCTGGAAGCTGGAGGACAGCATCTACGAGCTGGTGAAGACCTGCGCCGACGTGCTGAGCGAGAAGCCGCTGTTTTTCCTGCTCAACAGCTATACAACGGGGCTTTCGCCGTCGGTGATGGCGTATATTCTGAGCGAAGTGCTGACGCCGAAGTTCGGCGGAGAAGTAAGCGCCGACGAGATAGGCCTGCCGGTAGAGAATGCAAAGATGCCCCTCCCCTGCGGCTCAACAGCTTTTTTTAGTACACCCACCAGCTTTTAATAGGAGAAGAGGCAACTTTTGCCAGGCCTCCCTCATAAGGGAGTTTTTTCTTGACGCGTGACGCAAGCTTCGCATGCTTACATAGAGAAAAAGGGAATATTTCCCACGCGAAGAGGATATATCACTCGGCTATGGCTTTTTTTGCAGCTTAAATCAGAAGGAAAAGGTTTGTATCCGAAGGGGTTCGGGGGCGATCGGAAAGCCCCCGAGAAGGGCGTGCTGCGATTGTTAGTATTACACACCGTTTTCAGCGCCATCTAACACCCACAAGGCT
>CAMVOF010000128.1:0-6702 GCA_947169055.1 uncultured Clostridia bacterium | reverse complement strand
CGTGAGGCGGCTGATTCAATCCGTGAGGACGTGGCAAATGCCGATAATGAAGTGAAGAAGGGTCAGGAGAGCATCCGCCACATGGATGAGCTGACGGAGGATGTTCACAGCACGGGAGTTGAAGTACAGACCGCTCTTTCCTCCTTCCAGGAGACTGCTTCAAAGATGAACTCCATAACAGACCTTATCAACAGCGTGGCATCCCAGACGAGCCTGCTGGCGTTGAACGCTTCGATCGAGGCAGCCAGAGCAGGAGAGGCAGGAAAAGGCTTTGCGGTCGTGGCTTCCGAGATATCCAACCTTGCCGGACAGACTTCATCCGCAACAGCTGATATCAACAGCCTGATAGAGGATATCACATCACAGATCGATACGATAGTAAGTTCCATAGACGGTTTGATCGCAACAGGTGAGGATGAGAGGCGTTGTGCAGAGGAGACCACCGAGAACTTCAACACCATCGCCGAGAAGGTTGTGGGTATCACGCAGAGATCGCGTGAGATGGAAGCTGCTGTAGAGGATCTCTCACAGGCAAATGTTGAGATAGTAAACAGCATACAGACGATATCAGCCATCACCGAGGAGGTAAACGCTCACGCAAACGAGACTTATGCAAGCAGCGAAGCCAACCAGCAGATCGTAACCAATATAAATAGTCTGGTAGAGGAGCTCAATCGCGATGCTCAGGAGCTGAGAGCTCATCAGTGATAAAAGGCGTATGTTTACGGATTTCACAACACATGAAAGCCGGATTCAGATGTGAATAGTAAAATAATTGTTGACATTGGTTTTTTCTTATGATATATTATTTGAGGTGCTTTTGCGGAGCGTAGTTCCGCAGCATCATCGAGGTGTGGCTAAGTTTGGTATAGCGCTGCGTTCGGGACGCAGAGGTCGCAGGTTCAAATCCTGTCACCTCGACGAGTGACAATCAACGAGGATTCGGTACTTTCCGAATCCTCTTTATTTTTTTCAAAGTCTAAAAAACGAATTTACTCCCCTAATTGCTGCAACGTCCGGTGGACGTTGGCTTCGGCACGGCCGAGGACGGCACTTGGCGAAGCCAAGTGGCCGGCGAGACCCGCGACGTCCGGTGGGCGTCGGGTTCGGCCCGACCGAGGACGGCACTTGGCGAAGCCAAGTGGCCGGCGAGACCGCAGGTTCAAATCCTGTCACCTCGACGATAGAAAAACAACGAAAACTCCGCGTGTTGCGGAGTTTTCTTATCTTTCCTTTCATTGGAATCAGCTCCTTTCTCAATCAGCCCCTCCGTAGAGAGTCTGTAGACGAGCAGACGTACCAGATATTCAGGAGGCTTGCGTTTACCACATTCCCAGTCCTCGAGTGTACGTCTGGGTATATCGAAGTATTCGCAGAACTGTGCCTGAGTCATTCCTGCCTCAGCACGGATATTCTTGATCTGCGTTTTCGTTTCCATGGTCACTGGCCTCCTTTCAAACTCACGGCTTATTTTCCTCACTTATATTATATCACGCAACGCGTGGATTTGCAAGCAAAAAGAGTATATCGCATACTAAACTTTGAAGAAAATAGTATTTGACAAAAAGTCCTAATCAATATATACTTATATTTGTAACGAATTATGATAAAATATTGATAAGGAGATTACCTATGATGCAAATTAGACCAGTATCGGATTTACGAAATCATTTTTCCGATATCGAAAATATTGTAAACTCAGGTCAGCCGGTCTTTCTAACCAAAAATGGATATGGTTCGATGGTCGTATTAAGTCTGGAAGAATACTCTAAACTATCGGACTATATTGAGTCTGCCTTGGACGAGGCGGATTTTCTTGCTGAGACAGATCCGCGTAGATTAACACACGAGGAAGTCTTTGAAAACATAGGGAGGATTCTTGATGAATAATAGCCAATATACTCTTTCCTATCTGCCTCAGTTTTACGTAGATTTTTCAAATGCGGTCTTGTACATAAAAAACGAATTACAAAATCCTACCGCAGCAAAAAAACTTGTGGGCGAAGTGAAGAAGGCAATAGAAAAACGTCTTCCGAACTGCGAAGCCTTTGAACCATACATCTCAAAACACGAAAGACGATATAAATACTACAGAATTTATCTGAGAAGCTACACAATATACTATGTTGTTATCGATGATGATCCGAGCGGTCAAAAGAAAATGGAAGTACGACGTCTTCTTGGTAATCGACAAAATGTCAGTGAAATAATATAAATTGGTATCAACCAGCAAGCTTGCTAATACGGTAAGCTTGCTGTTTTATTTGAAGGAAATCCATCGACAAAAATGACGATTTTCTCCAGATGCAATTATTGTGCAGGCTGGACGGATTACGAAGAAGCAAAGGCGTATTTCCTTGAACTCATGATGTCTACGGACGGCGAGGAGCGTGAGCGAGCAGAGTGCGTTTATATTCAGCTTATGCACGGACTTGATGAGTGCAGTGACGAGGACTAGTAATCAAAAAAGGCTTTGCAGAAATGTGATGGAGTTATCTCCGCCTATGTGTGCAGGTGGAGATAATTCTCTCTATCTTCCGCTTCTCATCTTCCGATACTCCGATGGTGAAACGCCAACGTGCTTATGAAACAGCCTGCTGAAATAAAGAGCGTTATCATATCCGACAGCCTCGGCAATTTCAGAAATATTGTATTCGGTGGTTTCCAGCAGACTTTGTGCGTTTGCCATTCGTAGGGAGAGGATATACTGCATCGGAGTAACCTTCAGAATTTGCTTGAAGCTTCGTATAAACCAACAGGTGCTCATATGACGTGACTCGGCGTATTCATCAATGTTCAGAGGCTTGTTGTAATTTTCATTGAAATAATGGGTAGCACGTTCAATCTCGTTCTGAATGTCGCTGCCCGATTTTTTTCCTTCTTTGATATAACGGTTAATCATAATGAAGATATGGCGCAACGTAATCGCAATCAATTCCTCGTAATTCTGACGGCACAGTTGCAGCTCCTGAATAATCTGACGATACAGCCACGCATAATCGGGAGAATTTCCTGTATAGAACACGTTTTTATTATTCGGTATTTCGTAGTTATCCAGAATACCCTCTACCATTCGCCCCGTGAAATGCACCCAGTAAACCTCGGTTTTTTCGGGAGCATAATAATAGTAAAATTGTATCTCACCCGGTCGGAAAAGTATCATATTTCCCTCAGTTATGATTGTTTCTTTTCCCTGCAGACCATCAAAATAGAAATGTCCCTTGCCTTTGGCTATGTATATAAGCTGATAGTCACGTCTGCCTGTGGGACGCTCCGTTGAAACAACAGGGCGGCTGTGCACACGATAGTATCCGCAGCTTGTAACAACAAGTGATTTGCTTGTATCAACCATATCATTCAGAGAATTGTGTAAATACGCAACGTTTGTAAACATAACCATAACTCCTTTCGTTTTTATCAGTATAGCATATTATAAGCTGAATTTCAATGCTTTGTATCATTTTGTGCATATTTTAGTCTATTGTGTTTATTGTTTACGCTTAAAAACCGTGTTAGAATATAATCAGGAAAAACAAAGGCGCCTTTAAACGGAAACAGTATTCACCCGTTATGTGAGTGCTGCTTCGGTGCAAAACTCGAGACTTGAAAAGGCAAACGAAGACTGGGACAAGGCTCACAGCAACTAAGGAGGAAATATCATGAAACCTACACTTGAATGGCTCGCAAATCCTGAAATTTATGAAGTTAACCGTGAAAAGGCACACTCAGACCATACATATACAACAAAGGACGGAAATCTCCGTCAGAGCCTGAACGGTACTTGGAAATTCAACTACACCGAACATCCCGACAGCAGACCTGCTGACTTCTACAAGACAGAATTTGATGTAACAAGCTTTGATGACATCATCGTCCCCGGACACATTCAGTTACAGGGCTACGATAAGCCACAGTATGTAAACACACAGTACCCTTGGGAGGGTCACGAACAGCTTGTACCTCCGCAGATACCAAAGAAACGCAATCCTGTGGGAAGTTATGTTAAGTTCTTTGACGTTGACAAGGAACTTCTCGGCAAGGAAACCTTTATCAGCTTTCAAGGCGTGGAAACTGCAATCTATGTATGGCTCAACGGCGAGTTTGTAGGTTACTCCGAGGACAGCTTTACACCTTCCGAATTCAATATTACTCCTTATCTCAAGGAAAAGAACAACAAGCTTGTGGTTGAGGTTTACCGTTACAGCACAGCAAGCTGGCTTGAAGACCAGGATTTCTGGAGGTTTTCGGGCATCTTCCGTGACGTGTATCTTTACGCTGTTCCTGAAATTCACGTTCGTGATATGAAGGTTATCGCAGACTATGATTACGAAAACGGCAACGGTATTCTTGCAACCGAGCTTGATATTATCGGCGACAGCGATTATGAAATAAAGCTTACTCTCACTGACAAGAACGGTATCAAGGTGTATGAGGGCAATACTGCAAATGTATCAGCTTCGATACCTGATATTATGCCTTGGAGTGCAGAACAGCCCAACCTCTATACAATAACTGCTGAGATTTCATCAGACAGTGAAATTATTGAAACCGCTGAAACAAAGATCGGCTTCCGTACCTTTGAGTTGAAAGACGGCATTATGTGTCTGAACGGCAAGAGAATTGTTTTCAAGGGCATCAACCGTCACGAGTGGAACGCAGAGGGCGGCAGAGTTGTTACCGAGGATGATATGCTTTGGGATATCCGCTTCATGAAGCAGAACAATATCAACGCAGTCCGCACCTGCCACTATCCGAACAACTCTCTTTGGTATCAGCTTTGCGATGAGTATGGCATTTACCTTATTGCCGAAACAAATCTCGAAAGCCACGGCACTTGGCAGAAAATGGGCGCTTGTGAGCCGTCAATAAATGTTCCTGCTTCACTTCCCGAATGGAAGGAAGCCTGCCTCGACAGAGCAAGGTCAATGTATGAGCGTGACAAAAACCACGCAAGCGTGCTGATATGGAGCTGCGGAAACGAAAGCTACTGCGGTGATGATATTGCGGCAATGGCTGACTACTTCCACGAGGTTGACAAGACAAGACTTGTTCACTACGAGGGTGTTGTGTGGAACAGAAAATACGACCACATCACCGATATGGAAAGCAGAATGTATGCAAAGCCTGACGAGGTTGAGGAATACCTGAAACAGAACACAGGAAAGCCCTACATCAGCTGTGAATACATGCACGCTATGGGCAACTCCCTCGGCGGTATGAAGCTTTACACCGACCTTGAAGATAAATATGAAGCATATCAGGGCGGCTTTATCTGGGACTACATCGACCAGTCACTTTACAAGGACGGAGTGCTTGTTTACGGCGGCGATTTTGATGACAGAGCAAGCGATTACGGCTTCTGCACAAACGGTATTGTTTACGCTGACCGCACATATTCTCCAAAGGTAAGCGAAGCGAAGCGGCTCTACTCCAACATCAGAATGAGTCTTGAGAACGGTGTGCTGACCGTAGAAAACAGAAACCTTTTCACTGATACAAGCGGATATATCTTCAAGGTAACTCTTGAAAAGGAGGGCGGCATCCTCAGTGCAGAGGAGCTCCGCCTGAACATCTCCGCAGGGGAAGCAGGCAGCGTGAAGCTTGGTCTGAATATTCCCGAAAACGGCGGCGAATATGTTCTGACAGCCTACGCAGTTCTTGCAGAGGACACGATCTGGGCAGAAAAGGGACACGAGATATCCTTTGCACAGCAGATCGTAAAAACTCCCGAGATCACAGCCCCGATGACTGCTCATAAGGCAGAGATAGTGTACGGCGATTTCTGTATCGGAGTAAACGGCGAGGGCTTCTCGATGCAGTTCGACAAGCGTGAGGGCGGCGTAAGCTCGCTGGTCTACAACGGAGTTGAGTACATCACAAGAGCGCCTAAGGTAAGCTTTTTCAGAGCGCACACCGATAACGATACAGGCGCGGGCTACCCTTGCGAGAATGCACAGTGGCAGATCGCAGGAAAATGTGCAAAGCTTCTCGGTTTTGAAACAAAAGAAAACGCTGACAGCCTTGAAGTAACATTCAAGTTCCTTGCACCCACTGTTCCGTCATTTGAATACAAGGTTACATATATCGCATATTTCGACGGCAGACTTGGCGTAAAGGCTGAGTATGACGGAGTAAAGGGACTTTCCGATATGCCAGTATTCGCAATGGATTTCAAAATGAAGAAGCAGTATGACAAGTTCACATTCTACGGAATGGGTCCTGATGAAAACTACATCGACAGAAACAACGGTGCAAGACTTGGTGTATACACATTAACTGCACTGGAAAACTTCACAAAGTATCTTAACCCACAGGAATGCGGCAACAGAACAGGCGTGAGATATGTAAATGTATATGAAGAAAACGGAGCAGGTCTTAATTTCACAGCAACAGAAAATCCCTTTGAAATGAGTGTTCTTCCATATAACGCATACGAGCTTGACAACGCTATGCACCGTGACGAGCTACCTGACCCAACTTACACTTGGGTACGCATTGCCGCAAAGCAGATGGGCGTTGGCGGCGATGACAGCTGGGGAGCGCCCGTACACAAGGAATTCAAGATAAACAGCGAAGAAGCAATGTCTCTTGAATTTATCGTATCTTCCCTTTGATATCATAGGAGATGATTTTATGAATATTACCGATACTTTACAGAGTATTGAAAACAATGAATTTACAAAAGTCTTTTCAGAGCTTTAT
>CAMVOF010000127.1:0-6704 GCA_947169055.1 uncultured Clostridia bacterium | reverse complement strand
AGAGGGAGCTCGAGGGGGAGAACCTAAAGGGAAACGGAGTTCGACCTCTTTTAGGGTGTTTTCTGGCTGTCGTGTCCCTTTTGGTTCTCCCCCTCGAGCTTAGCGCAGCTGCGAACTCATTCACAGGGATTGTGATAGGAGAAAATGTGTTGGCAAACATTCTGCCTCACCCCACGGAAAATCGCTCCGCTCTTTCCTACCTCATCAGACTCCCAACCTAAAAACGGCATCGCGTAATGCTTTCACCCAAGCCTTGCGATGCCGTTTCAATTCTGCTGTTTTGTTTTATTGTGCGATGCCGTTTATCGCAGCAGAGCTGCGACTTGGGACTCTGTCCCAAACCCTGCAAGGGACGCTGTCCCTTGCCCCTGCCAAGGGCTAACGCCGCCCGATTTAATTGGAGCGTATGCGAGAATTAAATTCGGAACCGGCGAATGCGCTGCGCGGTCAGATTATATTTTCCAGGAACGCTGCCGTCTTCTTGTCGTATCTCAGATCCTGCGCTGCCATGTCTTCTTCCAGCTGCCATAATTTCGATGCGGCAAATACCGACGATACAAAAAACTCCTGGCTGTTCAGATACCCCAGCGGAACTACTGCCGGAGGTACTCCCGTGTCCTCGCTGAGCTTCTTCACCCTCGCAAGCCTTGCAAGGTTTGCCGTGCTCGTAAACTGGCCGTCCAGCGGGACTGTCGCGTCGCCCTTCGCAAAGCGCGCAAAGAATCCCTTAGCCTGCGGCGAGAACGCCATAACGGGGATATCGTGCTTGCGGTACCAGTTGTACTCCCACATATTCATGCAGACGAGTGTGGGGTCGTTGAAGGTGTCGGTGCTGGAATGTGCGAGGCTGTAGTTTATCTGGCTGACCGTGAACTTCTCCATTCCGTGCTGCTCGGCATATCTGTTGGCGGCTTCTATCCTTGTGGAGGTCCAGTTAGATGCGCCGATGAAATGCACCTTGCCGCTTTCGACGAACTCATTGAGCACGGGCATGATCTCGCTGACGGGAATGGTATCGTCGTCGCGGTGGAGGAAGTATATATCTATGTAGTCCGTTCCCAGGACTTCAAGGCTGCGGTTCAGGTCTGCGTTGAGCGAAGCGGGGTCAAGTCTTGATATGAGCTCGCCGTTCTCGGCTCTTTCGGGGTGTCCGCCCTTTGTGGCGATTATGACCTTATCGCGGTTCCCTCTTGCTGCGAGCCAGCGCCCTATTGCACCCTCGCTGGAATCCTCGCCGTCCTCGAGCCACGAGCAATAGGTCCTTGCGGTATCGATACAGGTACCGCCGAGCTCGACATATTTATCCAGCAGGGCGAAGTATGCCTCGTCGCTGTCCTTGCGTTCAAAATTCGCTGTACCGTAGGTCAGGCAAGGAAGCTCAAGCGTATATCTTTTGTTTTTCAGTTCATAAGTAAACAATCGTATCACCTCATGATCTTACACATAAATTGATCTTAATTTGCGCTCAACAAGACCAGTATATTCTGCTGTATTATATTTTAGCACAAATACAACACGTTTTTCAAGGGGTATTTGTTAAATTTTATTTATTTTCTGAAAAAGACTTGACAAGTTTCTTTACTTGATATATAATATACCTGTGCGTAAAGCTGCATTGCTTTACAATGCTGGTATAAAAATACAGTCCTCCGGGCGAAAGGAGAGATCAGGATGAAAAAAAATCTTGCTATGAGCGATCTGATAGACATTTACGGCGAGCTGCTGACTGACAAGCAGCGTGATATGCTCGAGCTTTATTATAACGACGACCTCTCCCTTGCCGAGATCGCCGAGCATTACGAGATCACGAGGCAGGGAGTTCACGACTCTATCAAACGCGGCGAAGAGGCACTTGAGGAATACGAGAGAGTGCTGGGGCTGCTGAAGAGAGAGAACGAATACAAGCAGGAGCTCATGCACTACAAGGAGCTGGCGCTGGAAGTCTTCGAGGAATGCAAGAAGATATCCTTTGCGAGAAATATTGCAGAGAAGACCATAACCCTGCTTGAGACCCTTGACGAAAAGCTTGAAGCTTTCGACAACACCAAATACCTTGAATAAACCCGAAGGGAGCTGAGATAATGGCCTTTGAAGGACTTTCCGACAAGCTTGGAAAAGTATTCAAAAAGCTGAAATCCCGCGGCAAGCTGTCCGAGAGCGATGTTAAGGAAGCTATGCGCGAGGTCAAGATGGCGCTGCTGGAAGCGGACGTCAGCTATAAAGTCGTTAAAGAATTCATCGCAAACGTATCCGAGAGAGCTGTCGGCGAAGAAGTGCTGAAAAGCCTTACTCCCGGGCAGCAGGTAATAAAGATAGTAAACGAAGAGCTCATAAAGCTCATGGGAGAAGCCAACTCCAAGATAAACTTCCCCAACAAGCCGCCCTGCATCATCATGATGTGCGGTCTCCAGGGTTCAGGTAAGACCACCCATGCGGCAAAGCTTGCAAAGCACTTCAAGGCTCAGGGAATGAGACCGCTGCTGGTAGCCTGCGACGTTTACCGTCCTGCTGCTATCGAACAGCTGAAAGTCGTGGGCGGCAGAGCTGAGGTCGAGGTCTTCGAGATGGGCCAGGGCGACCCGAGGAAGATCGCCAAGGAAGGCATAAAGCACGCCAAGGATTACGGCAACGACCTTGTCATCCTCGACACCGCAGGACGTCTCCACATCGACGAAGAGCTCATGGACGAGCTGAAGGATATAAAGAAGATAACCGAGCCTGACGAGATCATGCTGGTAGTTGACGCCATGATCGGACAGGACGCTGTAAAAGTCGCCTCCAGCTTCGACGAGGCTCTGGGCATCGACAGCGTTATACTGACAAAGCTCGACTCCGACACCAGAGGCGGTGCTGCTCTTTCGGTGCTCTCCGTAACAGGTAAGCCTATCAAGTTCGTGGGTATGGGCGAAAAGCTGGACGAGTTCGAGCCCTTCCACCCCGAGAGGATGGCTTCACGTATCCTCGGCATGGGCGATATGCTGACCCTTATCGAAAAGGCTCAGCAGACCGTTGACGAAAAGGAAGCCGAGAAGCTGGCTAAGAAGGTCAAGGAAAGAGGCTTCGACCTCAACGACCTGCTGGACCAGATGAAGCAGATACACAGAATGGGCTCCATACGCTCCATAATCAAGATGCTGCCCGGCACCGGAAAGCTGGGCGACGCAGAGCTGGATCAGGGCGAGGAGCAGCTCAAGAAGACCGAAGCCATCATCAATTCGATGACTAAGAAGGAGCGGGAGAAGCCCCAGATAATCGATCCCAAGCGCAAGAGAAGGATCGCTGCCGGAAGCGGCACACAGGTAAGCGATGTCAACACCCTGCTGAAACAGTTCGAGCAGATGCAGAAGATGATGAAGCAGTACGGCATCGGCGGCAGGCTCCACGACAAAAAGGCCAAGCGAAACCGCAAGGCACTGCTGAAAGGCCTCGGCGGAGAGATGCCGCCGCAGTAAAAAGATGTCAAGGCAGAAATGCTTGATATAACCATGAATAAACTATGGAGGTGAATATAAATGGCAGTAAAGATCAGACTCAGAAGAATGGGCGCTAAGAAGGCTCCTTTTTACAGAGTAATCGTAGCAGATTCCAGATACCCCAGAGACGGTCGTTTCATCGAGGAGATCGGTTATTACGATCCCACCAAGGATCCCGTTGTTCTCAAGGTAGATGAAGAGAAGGCTAAGAGCTGGATCGCAAAGGGTGCACAGCCCACAGATACCGTCAAGGCTCTTCTCAAGAAGAACGGCACTATCTGATAACACTGGAGGACTTTAAATGGAAGAGCTTTTAAGAACTATCGTCACCGGCCTTGTAGAAGACCCGGCAGCGATAGAGATCACAGTCGATGAGCCCAACGAGGAGGGCGAGGTTGTTTATCACCTCCATGTTGCTCCCGACGATATGGGAAGAGTCATCGGCAAGCAGGGCAGGATCGCCAAGGCGATCAGAACGGTGATGAGAGCCGGCTGCTCGAGGATAGGTCAGAAGATAAGAGTCGAGATAGACTGAGCTTCTGTCCGTCGAAAGTAAAAAAAGAAAACAGCTCCGACAGGGTACGCTCTGCCGGAGCTGTTTTTTTAATTCACCCACCAATGTTTCAATTCATCGCTTGGCCTAAGTCTCAGCGCCGCCCTCTAAGGGCGGTGGGAGCCTTTGTGGATGAGGCGGCGGTGCAGCCGTTAGGAGAGGCTTTTTTTAATTCACCCACCAATGTTTCAATTCATCGCTTGGCCTAAGTCTCAGCGCCGCCCTCTAAGGGCGGTGGGAGCCTTTGTGGATGAGGCGGCGGTGCAGCCGTTAAGAGAAGCTTTTTTTGATTCAACCGCCTGAGCGCTTCAGCTCGCACACGACAAGATGGAACGGATCAAGGAATCGCAGGGTGAAACCGCTGTTGCCGACTCCCCTGCTGAGGAGCATCTCCGAGCCGTCGTAATAGTAATCGCCGGAGGTGTATTTCGGGAAAAGGCCCTGCCCCGGAGCCACCATACCGCCGACGAAAGGCAGGCGGATAAGTCCGCCGTGGGCGTGTCCGCAGAACACAAGATCGGCCTGTGAGCCTGCCTGCTTCGAGCCGTCAACTATCTTCTCGAAGTCCTCCGGGTAGTGGTGCAGCCAGATGACGAACTGCTCTCCGCCGGGGTATTTTTTCATCATCTCGTCGATGGATCGCGATTCCATGTCCGACACAGTCCCCACAAGCAGAAGCTCGTCTCCGTTCCGCCCGAGCTTTATAAATTCGTCCTCCAGAACGGTTATGCCGTTCTCCCGGCAGCACTCCGCAAGCTGCTCTCTTTCGGACTTTTCTATCTCGTATTCGTGGTTGCCCCAGACAAGGTAACAGTCCGCAATTTTGGACACTTTCTCAAAGAAGGCCTTCGCCTTGTCTATGTCTGTGAGTACGGAGTCGGCCATATCCCCGGTGAGGAAAATATAGTCCGGCTCCTGCTCCTTTATCTTCTCGATGAGCCTGCCGTCAAGGCTTCCGCCGTGGTTGTGGTAGTCGGTGATCTGAACGATCTTAACGCCGTCAAAGCCCGGAGGAACATCCTCTCTCTCGAAAACGAAGTTCTCCACCTCGATAACAGTGTTCGACCGGATGAACTCCGCTATAATGAGCACAAGCAGAACGGCAAGCACCGAAAGCACGATCCTGCGCCGTTTAGACCACTTCTTACGGGGCTTCTCAGGCTTTGTTTTTTCTTCTGAATTCAAGATAAGCCTCCAGTATAACAGTGGCTGCGACCTCGTCAACAACAGCCTTGCGCTTCTTTCCGCGGACGTTCGTCTCGTTCAGGATATTGTGAGCAGAAACGGTAGTCGAACGCTCGTCCCACATATTCACGGGTATCTCCGTCAGCTGGGAGAGGGTGTTTGCGAAGTCCTCGCAAAGCTGGGCACGGGGTCCTTTCGAGCCGTTCATGTTCAGCGGCAGACCAACGACGATCTCCCCCACCTCATACTGCTCCGCCATGTGAGCCACCTTCATGGCAAGCAGCTGCATATTTCTCTCCTCTATCACCCCGATGGGCGACGCGAGGAACTCTGTCCTGTCGCAGACAGCCAGCCCTGTACGGACATCGCCGCGGTCAACGGCCATTATTTTCATACCGCATTCTCCTTTTCAGCTTTGTCGTCCTCCGAAGCGTCTTCTCCGAGCTCCGGCAGTTTTTCGGCCGCAGCCTCTTCTCTTATCATCGCACTGCATTTTTTTATCGACTTGACCGAATATACGATGCCGCCGACCAACATAGCAAGACACAGTATCCCTCCGAACACCTGGGGCAGAACTGCTTCCCTTCCGATGCAGAACACCATGATGTCCAGTCCGCTGTCCCAGCATCCGTGCAGGATGAACGGCAGGAATACCGCCATAAAAAACTCTTTGCGTGCACGCGGCTTGTCTCCCTCAGCCTTTGCTTTTTCATACTCATAATAATGACCGCCCTGATTGAGCTGCCATACGATATGCATAGGGATAGCCAGCCCCACGAAAACGCCGACGATATTTGCGCCCACGGCTTTCTCGACAACACCGTAAACAAGACCTATCAGCCCTGCGATCAGTATATGATCGGACTTTCTGCGGAGGCCGAGCTCCTTTTTTGCTATCAGAAAAGCCATGAGCTTGAAAGCCTCTTCAAGCAGAGCCGCACGGAAGAAATCCGAGATCAGATCCTTCGGCAGTCCCGAAAGAGAAGTACGATCGGCTATCGCATCCCATGTTATCTCGGAGACTATGATCGGCACACACGCGATCAGCAGCCCGTACTTCAGCGCAGCTTTTCTGTAGTCGCTTTTCTGCATCGTCCGGGCATCTCCCTGCGCCTTGTAGCAAGGCCTGTACCAGCAGAGCGAAAGCACCAGGGCAAGCGGAAAAGTTATCAAAAACAGCATAGTATCATTTCCTCCGTTTTGTCTGTTACTGCCGGATACCTCCCGGCGATATCATTATATCATATCGAAGAAGAAAATGCAAGAAGAGGGCAGAGCATTCTCCGTACTCCTCTTTTGCGTATTCAAAAATTCCGCCGGGTCGGCATCCGGGAGCCTTGCAGACGGGATTTAGCGCCGAGGACCTGACTGCGCCGGCCTTTCCCGTTTTCAGCTTGGAAAGGCTGACGTCCGACGCACCCGCTGTCAAGGCTGTATTATTAAGGCAACACCGCACAACCCCTGTGCGTCAGATGCGACGTCCATTTTTTTGT
>CAMVOF010000126.1:0-6714 GCA_947169055.1 uncultured Clostridia bacterium | reverse complement strand
CCCTTGACGGCGATGCTTGCGATGTAGGGGCTGTATTCCGGGCTGATGTTCACGGCGATGCCGTTCTCCACGCAGCGGTCGGTCAGATACTTGTGCAGCTGTGAAACTTTCTGATATCTCTCGCTGATGTTTTTTGAAAGCTCGGCACAGGCAGCTCCGAAGCCCATTATCATCGGAACGCTTTCCGTGCCCGAGCGGAAGCCTCTCTCCTGTCCGCCGCCGAACATCCTCGTTGGGATATGCACGCCCTTGCGAACATACAGCGCTCCGATGCCCTTGGGTCCGTGGATCTTGTGAGCGCTTATTGACAGCATATCGGCGCCGAGGGTCTTTGCCCTCACCGGCAGCTTCATAAAGCTCTGGACACAGTCGCAGTGCAGAAGCGTTTGGGGATATTTTTTCCTGATCTGCCTGAAAGCCTGTTCCACGGGGATCACCGCCCCGGTCTCGTTGTTGACCTGCATACAGGTCACAAGGCAGGTGTTTTCATCCACCGCAGCGACGATATCCCCGGCACGGACAGCTCCGTCATCTCCCGGGGAAACACGCACCACAGTGAAGCCTTCCTCTTCCAGCTTCCGGCAGCACATCTCCACCGAGGGATGCTCCACGCTTGTGGTAACTATCTTTTTCTTTCTTTTCCCGAGAGAAGCCGCAGCCCCGAAAATGGCGGTGTTGCTGCTTTCCGTGGCGCAGGAGGTGAAGAATATCTCCTCATCGGAAGCACCGAGAGCCTCGGCGATAATGTGCCTCGCCTGCTCTCTGTTCTGCTCGGCTGTGAGTCCGAGGCCGTGGAGAGATGAGGGATTTCCGAACTCTCTGAGCCCCCGGCAGACGGCTTCCACCGCCGCATCGGAGGGTCTCGTCGTTGCGGCGTTATCAAAATATATCATATCCAGTTTCCTTTCGCATAATATGTCATTTTATATTATAGCACAAGAGTTTGAAATTGTAAAGTCCAAAGCAAGCTGCGATTTTTTGCTTAACAGGAGATGCTCAAAACGAATAATAAAGCGAAGCCTGCGCATAATATCTACAAAGCGAACAAGCGTATTTTGCTGTACTGATTTTCGGACTTTTATATATTATTCGCTTCCGTGGACGTTCAAAATAATCGTACAATATTTTGTACATATATTTTGCGCTTAAATTTGTTGTACATATTATTGTATAGTTATTATATTTGCAGTCCTGTCAACTGTACATATAATAAATCAAAAACAAGTACAAATATTCGGACAAAACACAGATCTATGTTCCGCAGGAGGGCAAATGAAACGAAGAACTCTCATCAGGATATTTTCATTAACAGCTGCCGCAGCTGTTGTATTTGCTGTGAAAGGGATGATAGAATCCCGCAGGAGCGCAGACGCTTCCCTATCGCTGCAAAGCACCTATATACGGGCTTTGGAAGACCTGTCCGCTGCCGCTGACAGCATTTCCGTAACGCTTCAGAAGAACCTTTACGCAGGCACGCCGGAAATGCACAGCAGGCTCTCACAGCAGCTCTGGAGAGACACCGCCGCTGCAAAGGCTGCGCTGTCGCAGCTGCCGGTGAACAGCCCCGAGCTTTCAAACACCTACAAGTTTTTATCCCAGGTGGGCAGCTATTCCGTTGCACTTTCGGAAAAGGCTCTTGAAGGCGAAAAGATGACCGACGGCGAATACGCAAAACTTGCACAGCTTTACGAGTATTCAAAGAAACTCAGCCTGGCGATGTGGGATATAGAGAACAGTGTTGCCGGCGGCGAGATGAGCATAACCGACGCCATGGACGAGCAGGATCCGGAACTTGAAGGCTCGCCGACCTTTGCCGACGGCTTCAAGGAGCTGGAGGACGGCTTCGGCTCCTACCCCAAGCTGATCTACGACGGACCCTTCTCCGACCACATCATGGAGAAGAAGCCGCTGATGCTCGAGGGTGCGGAAGAAGTGTCCTTCGAGCTGGCGAATCAGCGTGCCGCATTTGCTCTCGGTGCTGACATCGGGGACATCGAGCTCATCGGCGAGGAGGCAGGACGTATGCCCTCCTACCTCTTCGGGGACAGCTCAGGGACGGCAGTCTGCTCCATCACAAAGAGCGGAGGGTTCATTTCCTATATCCTGAAAAGCCGGGACGTTATGACCACGGACATCGCCGATGAAGATGCGCTTTCCGCCGCCGACAGCTTCCTCGACGACCGAGGCTTCACTTCGATGCAGAGGACTTACTACGAGACCGATGCGAACATCATGACCGTAAACTACGCCTACCGGGCAGGCGAGGTCTGCTGCTATACCGACCTGATAAAAGTCTCCGTGGCAATGGACACCGGCGAGGTGTTGGGGCTCGACTGCAGAGGGTATCTCGTCAACCACCGGAAGCGTGAGTTCCCGACCGGCAGGCTGTCGGTGCTCGATATACAGCAGAAGCTGAGCCCGAAGCTCAAAGTCCTGTCCCGGGGGCTTGCGGTGATACCGTCCGATTCGCAGGAAGAGCTTTTGTGCTACGAATTCAAATGCGAAGCCTCCGACGGTACCCACGTTATCGAATATTTCAATGCCGTTTCGGGACGGGAGGAGCAGCTGCTGATCCTCTTTGAGAGCGAAAGCGGAACCCTGACGATGTAGAGAAGGAGTGATCCCATGGTAACAGCAAACTTTGCAGCAGCGGTATTCTGCCTGCTGTGTATGTATGAGTATCTGGAGAGAAAGTAGATCTTTTTATCCAACCGCCAATGTTTAGATCATGCGCTTGGCAAAGCTTATTTGCGCCTCCCGATCTGATCGGAGCGTATGCAAAAATCAAATTCGGTACCGGCATATTCTTTGGCTTTACAAATCTTCAGTTTTGTGCTATAATATTTCCGGAGCTTCTGCTCCCTAATCTGAATCAAAGAGGTGCCGGAAAATGAATACTAATAAAAGAAAAGTAGTCCTCATCGGAACTGGTATGGTGGGTATGAGCTTCGCTTACTCCCTCGTCAACCAGGGCAGTATCTGCAACGAGCTCGTGCTCATCGACGTGAACAAGGTACGCGCTAACGGCGAAGCTATGGATCTCAACCACGGCCTTGCGTTCGCTAAATCGAATATGCAGATCTATGCCGGCGAATACCACGACTGCAAGGACGCGGATATCGTTGTCATCGCAGCTGGTGTTGCTCAGAAAGAGGGCGAGAGCCGTCTCGATCTTTTGCAGCGGAACGTTGAGGTCTTCCGCTCTATAATCACTCCCGTTGTGAAAAGCGGCTTCGACGGCATTTTTCTCGTTGCGACGAACCCCGTTGACATCATGACCCGTGTCACCTATGAGCTTTCGCGTTTCGGAGCTTCCCGTGTTATCGGAACGGGCACCTCTCTCGACACTGCCCGTCTGCGCTATCTCCTCGGCGATTATTTCACTGTGGATCCCAAGAACATCCACGCTTATGTTATCGGCGAGCACGGCGACAGCGAATTCGTTCCCCTCTCTCAGGTGATGCTTGCGACGAAGCACGTTTCCGAGATGCTTGAAAATCCCAACAACAACTACAGCATCGAGGACATGGAACGCATCGAGACCGAAGTCCGCACATCGGCGTACAAGATAATCGAAGCCAAGCGTGCGACTTATTACGGCATCGGCATGGCGATAACCAGGATCGTCAAGGCTATCCTCGGGGACGAGAACAGCGTTCTGACAGTTTCCTGCAAGCTCTCGGGAGAATACTCGAACCGCAATGTTTTCATCGGTGTGCCCTGCATTATCGGACGCAACGGTGTGAAGGAAGTTGTTGAGCTTTCGCTGACAGAGTCCGAGCAGGAGAAGTTCAACTCCTCTGCAAAGGTGCTTGAAGAGAGCTTCGAGAGCCTGTTCCTGTGATAAGCCGCCGGGAGGTTTTTGGGGAAGTGTGGGGATGAAAAAGATTTCCGATCTTGAAGAGCTTTACAGAGAGCAGGGCGATGCCCTTTATTCCCTGGCTTTCGAGCTTGGCGGTTCAAAGGAGCGTGCCGAAGAGCTTCTCATCATGGCTGACGACGATTTTCTTGATACGAGCATCCGTGCCTGCGGCAGGGAAAGGCGGTATCTTTTCATGAAAGGTAAGCTGGAGAAATACAGCGGAAAGACGGTGGTCACATACAAACGGCAGCAGATACCTCCCGATGTTTACGAGCGGATGATCTCCTCCGCAAAGATATTTGAGGGTCACGGCGGAAGAGTCCGCAGCCGGATTATCGGCTACATAGTTCTCGGGTTGATCCTCCTCGTTATCTCTCTTGTCGCATTACGCGCTTTGGATTTTGTTGTGAGCGACGAACATGATGAAGCCATCGCGGATTATTTCTTCGGAGCTGAAGACACAGAAGATGAATGACTAACAGCACCCCTTCCGATGTTCGGAAAGAGGTGCTGTTTTTGATTTCTTTAAAGTGTCGGAGCTCCGACGGTTTTTTACACATGACGTGAGCTTAGCTTCATCAATCGGCGAATGCGATACTCGGTCGATGAATCTAAATTCGCGTGGGAACCGTTTCCTTTCACTCAACGTAAGCATGCGAAGCTTGCGTCACGCGTCAAGAAAAATAGTCCTTTATCCCCCTGAGCCACATTTTCATTATGGCCTTCTGGGGAAGTATCTTGCTGAGGAAATGCTCGTATTTCACGAAGAAGCTGCACACCGACATATCCCTGCCCTTTGCGGAATCTCTGAGAGCCTGCACTGCAACACGGTCCGGCTTGACGAGACCGGGATATTTGACAGGCTTGCCGTTATACTCTTTTTTCAGCATATCCGTATCTATCCAGCCGGGACAGACTGCGGTGCAGAGGATGCCCCTGTCTTTGAGCTCGGCATTCAGCGCTCGGGAATAGGAGCGGACAAACACCTTGCTTGCGGCATAGAGATTTATATAGGGCACGGGCTGGAAGGATGAAGCGGATGAGATATTGAGTATCCGCGAGCCTTTGGACATAAAGGGTATCGAGCAGCTGCACATAAGGCACACAGCCTTGCAGTTTATATCTATGGTCTTTGAGATATCCTCTTCTGTAAACTCGCTGTAGCTTCCCATCTTGCCTGTGCCGGCATTGTTTATCAGCAGCCTGATGTCCGGGCGCTCATTCTCCAAAAGGGCTTTGAGCTTTGCGATATCCTCTGTGCTGCCGAGATCGCATTTTACCGGCCGCACTTTATCTCCGAATTTTTCTTTGAGCTGACAGAGCTTATCCTCATTTCTTGCCACAGCCCATATCTCATCAACATCTTCTTTAAGAAGCTCTTTCACGAACTCCTGTCCGAGCCCTCCGGTGGCACCCGTTACTATTGCGATCTTCGACATTTTTATTACCGTCCTTTTTACAGTCATTTTTATCTTTCTCTGTTCTATTTGACTTCGTACATCATTTTAAGACGCTGTGCTTCGGTGTAGTCGAAGCCGAACTTCTCATAGAATGGTATCTTGTCCGGCTCGGCACAAAGCTCCACAAAAATATGAGTGCCTGTGATGCCCTTGTCGTTTATGAATTTGAACAGCTCGTCCATGAGCATACGCCCGATGCCTTTTCCCTGGTATCCGGGTCTGACGATCACGTCTTTGATATAATAATCAAGCCCCATGTCGCCGAGCATCCTTGCCATAGCGACGATCCTTTCCCCGTCGAACACAGAGACCCTGAACAGGGTGTGCTCCATAGCAAGTCTTGTCTGTTCAAGAGAAGGCCCCTGTCCCCAGACGGTCTCCCAAAGCAGGATGAATTCCTCGGCGGTAAGCTCGTTGTATTTTACGGTCAGGCTCATAGTTGACCCTCCCCGTTCACGGAAGCGACAAGGGCACTGACTTCTTCAATTTTCGGCGGATAAAGGGGCAGCGGAAAACGGGAGATCGCCATAGCCGAGCAGGCGCTTGCAAAGCGGACAGTCTCCTCGTCGGTCATGCCGTGAAGAAGAGCATAGACGCAGCCTGCCTTGAAAGTATCTCCTGCGCCGAGGGTGCTTTTCACCTCAACATCAAAGGGCTTCATGCGCTTTGTAGGCTGACCCTTTCTGCCGTAGAGCATCTCTCCTCCGCCCTGGGTGATGATAGTCAGGCCGTCGGTCTCCTGCTTCATAAGCTCCATGACTTCCTCGTTAGAGATACCGGGATAGCTTATATCCGTACATTCGTGGGAGATCACGTTTATGGCAGCCTGCCTGTGCAGAACGGAATCGTGTCTTGTGTCAATGGTCACGAAAGGCACACCCAGGCGGACGCATATCTCCGCCGCAAGGAAAGAGTCCTCTCCGAAATATGGGTCAACAGCTGCGGCCTTGCAGCCTGCGATGTCTTCCTCTTTCGGTGTGTTCCACCAGCGCTTGCCGGAGGAAAACAGGGTCTGGAACCTGCCCATAGGCGAACGCACCAGCCCGGCGATCACCACATAGTCCATTACTCCCTTGTCGTCCCAGGAGCAATTCAGGGGAGAGAGATCCACGTTCTTGTCTGCGTAGAACTCTTTGAACATGGGAGCAACTTCCGTACCCAGCCAGGTGCCGTCCATACGCACAGACACCCCGAGAGAGTCGAGGACCGTTGCGGCTGTTCCCGTTTCTCCTCCGGGCAGAAAAAACTGCTCGTCGATCTCCGAATACTCGTCGGGCTTCAGGAAGCCGTCCTTCAAAAGAAATGAATGTGTTCCGAGCACCTGCCCGAAAAGATAGACCTCAGGCTCGCGTTTCATAGCCTTTCCTCCTTAGCAATAAAGTGTTGCCTATA
>CAMVOF010000125.1:0-6962 GCA_947169055.1 uncultured Clostridia bacterium | reverse complement strand
GCTTCGCCCGTCTGATGTTCGATAATAATGCTCTTTCCCGTGTCGAGAGCTTCGATCTTCGCAATATCCTCGGCTGTCAGCTCAAAATCAAAGATGTCGAAGTTCTGCTTCATTCGCTCCTTGTGAGTGCTTTTCGGGATAAGGATAACGCCTTTCTGGAGAAGAAAACGCAGTGTGGTCTGTGCCACGCTCTTTCCGTATTTTGCACCGATCTCGCTGATAACTTCATTTGTGAAGAAACCGTTTTTGCCCTCGGCAAGCGGCCCCCACGACATATGTGCGCAGTTGTACTTGTCCATGAATATTCTTGCGTACTTCTTCTGCCAGAAAACGTGCGTCTCAACCTGGTTGACTATAGGCATGTTTATGTGTACAAAGACAGCCCCGGTCATTTCCTGTCATTGTGCATATATAAAATAGCCCCCCGCAGAACGCGCATTTGCGGGAGGTGCGGTGCTGCTCAAATAATTTTTTGTATTTTTTTGTTGTTTGTAATACAGTTGTAAGAGTGACTGTATTATAATGAAATCACAGAAACGAAAACGATTGAGACCTAAAGATTGAACAGGAGTGATCACTATGAAAAAACGAATCGCAGCTATACTTCTCGGCATGCTGCTTATAGGGCAGTCTTTTATGCTCACAGGCTGTTCCGACGAGGACAGCTCCGCTGCCGGTGAAGGCAGTACGGAAAGCACTGAAAGCCGGTCTGCCGACAGCACCTCTCAGCCGGATAACAGCAGTGAATCAGACAGCAGCAAGGGCGATGCAAGACCGAAGCTTTCCCTTGAGGAGAAGATCAAGGGCTATGACATAAACTCCAAGAAATTTGATCTTCGTAATGTCAACGGTATAAGCTATGTCACACCGGTGCGCTCGCAGGCTCCCTTCGGTACCTGCTGGAGCTTTGCAACAGTCGCCGCGATCGAGAGCAGCATTCTCGGAGCCGGGCTGAACGGTGCCGACGGAAAACCCGCCGACCCCAAGACCCTTGATCTTTCCGAAAAACAGATAGCCTGGTTCTCGGCGAGAGCTCTTAACGATCCGGAAAACTCTCAGAACGGTGAAGGCCAGTATGTTGCGGACTTTATGAACAATGTGTCTGTCCTGACCGAGTTTATGAACCGAGGCGGCAACGCTATCTTTTCGACACAGGCACTTGCACAGGGGATCGGTCCTGCCCACGAAAGCGCCGACCCCAACCTTGAATACCACGGAAAGGACAAGGTGATCGACTACAGAGGGATAGGCGACAGTATAAAGCCGCTCGCCTACAGTGCTTTCGATGACTGGACCGTCCCGGACGAGTGCCGGTTCATCAGCTCGTATTCCGTCAAGGAGACACATATTCTTCCCTCACCCTCCGAAAGAGACGATGACGGTTACTACAAATACAACGCAGAAGCTACCAAAGCTATAAAGGAAGAACTGCTGGCACTCAGAGGCGTGCAGATCTCGTTTATGGCAGACACCTCGATGCCGGATGCAAACAATTCCAACACACAGTTCATAAGCAACAACTGGGCGCATTATACTTATTTGCCCACAGGCACCAACCACGCCGTAACTATCGTCGGCTGGGACGATGATTATTCAAAGGAAAACTTCATCAAAGGCACCGAAGAGGTGGAAATGATAGACGGAAGCAAAAAGACTTTTGACAAAACTCCCCCCGAGAACGGTGCATGGCTCGTCAAGAACAGCTGGGGCAGCGGAGAGAATGATTTCCCCGATAACAACGGCGGAGAATGGGGAATAGAAGAAAACGGCAAGCACACCGGTTATTTCTGGCTTTCATATTACGATCAGTCACTTCTGTATCCTGTAAGCTATGTAGTTGAAGAAAAGGATGCTTCCGTTGACTGTACCGATCAGTATGACTACCTTCCCACCGGAATGGCAGATGCCGGTAGATTCAAGGACGAGCATAAAATGGCAAACATCTTTTACCTTGCCCATAACGAAACGCTCAGACAGGTCTCTTTTTTCACTGCCGAACCGGACACTGAGGTCACTTACGAGATCTATCTGATGAACAGCTTCAGCGATAATCCGGTCAAAGGTTTAAAGGTCGCTGAAAAAACATTCAGCTACAAATACATCGGCTTCCACAAGGAGAACATTTCCGATTTTGATATCCTTGTCGATCTCAGTGGAAACGGCTCTAAGGATTTAATGATGACAAGGTTCCAGTCTTATTCGGTCGTTGTAACACAAAAAGCCAAGGACGGCAGTTATCTGGTCAATGTTCCCTGCGCAAACTACTCAGAGGGCGGCGGACTGACTTCCTTCAAGGGAATAATCAACAAGAGCGAAAGCTACCTTTTCAAAGACGGCGAATGGATAGATTACAAGGATCAGGACGATTTCCGCAAGGAGATACTCGACGGCATCTACGGTGATTTGCAAAGCTATGATTATGATAATCTGAACTTCGACAATTTCCAGATCAAGACCTATTGCGAAACTGCCGAGCACGACTGTGTATTCGATCTTAAAGGCACTGACAGCCTTTACTACAAGACCGAGTCAAGAGGCAGCACGGAGCTTCGCCTTGCGATACACAGCGCCGACAACAGCCCTATGAGCTTATCGGAATCCGATTTCATCTGGACGGTCGGAGAGGAAGCCGGCAAATACTATGAGACCGAAAAGGGCGAGAGGTTCGGCAGTCTCAAAGTAACAGCAAAGAACGCAGACGAGGTCACCGCGCAGATATATGTTACCGTTAAGAATATCGGCACATATCCGATACTGCTCCGCACCTACAAGATCTATATGCAGAACATAGTATTCCCGCCCACCGCAGACGGCGAAGATATCCAGATGACCTATGCTTATACTGGAAAGGAAGTCAAGCCGAGGATAACCATTGACGCGCAGATACAGCAGCTTGTCGAGGACGTTGATTTCAAGCTGAAATTTGAAAACAATATCAAGTGCGGTGTCGCAACAATAACCGCTACAGGTCTCGGCGAGGTCGTTCCCGAGGACAACGAAGTAAGCGGCACATTTGTGATCGTTCCGGCAAAGGCGGAGATCACTGATGTAAGCAGGCACGGTTCGTCGATGACTGTTACCGTAAAGGATATGAACGACTCCGGACTGACAGGCTACAGACTTCAGTACAGAGCCAAGGGTACGGAGGAATGGCAGGAGGTCACAGTCAAGGCACCTAATACGGCACTTACAGTAAGCGGGCTTGATGCCGGAAAGGATTACGAGATACAGGCAAGCGGCTACACCGACGTAACGGATGCACCCGGCTGGTACGGCGATCCGATCAATTACGGCGAGAGCAGCGAGGTCCAAACTGTAAAGGCATAAGCCTGCTCCGACTATCCTGATGCAGCGCTTGCTATCGAAAAGCGTTATAAAACGGAACATCTCCCTGCGGCAAGAAACGTCGGGAGATGTTTTTTGCACCGTTTTTCGCCTGAAAAAAATTTATCCCAATTTGGTTGTGTATTGCTGATTGATACTCGGCGGAAAATGCTCTCCCCCGCGTCAGCGGGGGGGAGATGCATTTTCCGAACCTTCCGAGCAAAACTGTTTACGGATAGCAATACACATCAAAAAAGGGAGAAAAATTTTTTGAAAAGATCTTCGATCCTGTAATACTGTTGTTAGAGTGGGTGTGTTATTATGTAATCACAGAAGAGGAAAAACCTCAGACAACTGAGATCAAAAACGAAAAAGAGCGATCACTATGAAAAAGACAAAGATAACAAGAAAGATAGCTGCATTCCTCGCAGCAGTAATGACAATGACCACGGTCGCGACCGTGACAGCATCGGCATCAGACGGAAACACCGAGATCAAGTCAGACGAGTTCTACTGCATATTGGATCTCCCCAAGCCGCCGACGGTCTTTGAGCAGATACAGAAGTGGATAGAGCAGGTGCTCCCAAAAAAGGCCGAGCCCGACGAGACGACCTTTGCCGGAGGAGACGGCTGATAAAACCGTTCAGCCTGCCGAGCCGGAGATCATAGGATCCGCTTTTGTACCGACTGAATGACAGAACCGAGGACATCGTCACAGTCAGCGACCCCGACGAGCTCACCGGGATGACCGGCTGAGACCGACAGTACGCAGCATATGAAGACATAACGAAACAAGCAGCAGTATCCTCTCGGGTGCTGCTGCTTGTTGTATAGTCTCATTTATTTTGCGCCTTTATTCTTCCTTCTTTTTCATTTCGCGCCTTTTTCTTCTTTGCTCACGGTTTTGTTTTTCGGACTCGAACAGTTCAACGGCGGCGTCTGTAAGCTCGTCCGGCCATACCTTTCCGTTATTTGCGACATCTGCCCACGGAGCTATGGTCTCATAGTCGTGGTCAAAAATAATAGTGTAAGGCGGTCCGCAGCGGTCATCGACTGACATATACAGATGACGTCCCTTGCTGATGGCTCTGACAGCATCATCATGGCTTGTTTCTTCACTGAGACTGCTGTAGATCTCTTCGGTTATTTCGTACAGATTATAATTTCTGCAATCACCGTATTCTGCTGTATAACGGCCCGGCTCTTCGTCATAACAAGCCTTCCAGTAGTTTCCTTTTTTGAATTGCAATCATATCACCTCTTGTGTATCTTGATCTGTCTTCGTAACGACTTATTCTATTCCCGCTCCTTCGCTGTAATAAACCTGTACAGCAGCACGAGCGATACTGTCATCATCACTGCTTCGGTGATCGGCTGAGCCTTTATCATTCCGCTGAAACCGAAGAGCGAGTTCAAAAGCAGCAGCAGCGGGATGTAGAGTATCAGCTGACGCACCAGCGTTATGCAGAAGGCGTAAACAGGCTTGCCCATCGCCTGAAATGACATTCTGCACATGGACACCGTGCCGACAAAGGGCAGGATAAACATGATGTTTCTCAGCACCCTTGCGCCTATCCTGATGACATTCTCCGATTCGGAGAACCAGCCGATCAAGACCGGCGCAAATATGCCGTAAACAAGCATCAGCACAAGCTCTGTGCAGGTGACTGTCATAACTCCCGAGCGCAGTATCGCTTTCATTCTCGGGTAATTCTTTGCACCGTAATTGTAGCCCATAAGCGGCTGGACACCTGCGGCAAAGCCCTGATAGATGTAGTTGCCCAAGCTCAGCAGTTTCTGTGCTATACCCATGGCTGCCACGGTCAGCTCGCCGTAGCCGACAGCAAGATTGTTGTTGACGATGTAAGCCGCCGAGGAGAGCAGCGTTTCAAGCGATGCAGGAATACCGACCCAGTATATCTCGCCGAGGATCTTCCTGTTCGGAAGGATGTATCTTACCGAAGGCGTGAGCAGGGTACTGCCCCTGATGTAGAAGAACAGCGAAGCCGCCATGCCTGCAGCGTTGCCGATTATCGTGGCGATAGCAGCACCCCTTATCTGCAAGCCGAAGGTGAAGATGAACAGCGGATCAAGGACAATGTTGACTATCGTGCCGACTATCATTCCAACGATAGAGTACGTCACCGAACCCTCGCTGCGCAGAAACTGCCCGAAGGAGTAATTTCCCATCGTGAAAACGCTCCCGATCAGAAGTATGCGGACGTACTGCTCGGTGTAGTCAAAGGTGTTGTCCTTTGCGCCCAAGCCCCTGACGATAGCCGAGAGAAATATCAGCCCCAGCAATGCGACTATCATGCTGTTTATTACCGTCAGCACAAAGCCTGCGGTCAGGGTGTGCCGGGCTTTTTCGGTGTCATCTGCACCGAGGCAGCGAGCAATAAGCGACGATGCGCCGGTACCGATCATATTGGCAATGGCTATCATCACCATCATTACAGGGTATGCAAGATTCACCGCCGCGAGCTGGTAGTCATCGTGAGTCAGCCCGATAAAATAGGTATCCACGAGGTTGTAAAGCACCATGATGATCATTCCCGCGATCAGCGGCACGCCCATTTTGACTACGGCTTTTAAGGGCTTTTCTTCGCTTAAAGTGTATATTCGTTTGTCTGATTTCCGGTTAGACATTTTATGCACCCGATTTGGATTTTATTTTTAATTATAGCATACCGGGAAGAAATAGTCAATCAATGAGATAAGGATACTCTATCTATATTATCTAAGATTCTCTAAATAATAAAAGACGACTTTTTTGGATAAAAAATCCGCACCGGGATGGTGCGGAGATTATGCTTAAGATCGTTTGGTCTTGGTGGATCATTTATCTCCATGCTCAGATCATAAACAAAATGACCCGACGTAGTTCTCATCGTTGAGAGGCGTGTCGGGTCATATTATTGTCATTATATCGGAAATGCGTGGCTTGGTCAAACAGCGTGGGGATCTGTTTTGTAAACGCACCTCTGTTTATTGATCTTGCGATTTATTGCATATTAGCATCGTTCACTCCCTGCTCATCTCCACGATATAGTCATACACGAACCCCATATCCCGGCACTCCGAAATGAACTGATCGAGTTTTCTTTCCGAAAACAGCCTTTTAGATATCTCGGAAGCCTTTGGGCATTGTTTGTTGAAGGAATCAAACATATAGCTGCTCGAACCGTGCTCCATACAGCCAAGCTCATAATAGCTCTGCACCGTCAGCTGAACAAGCTCGTTGTCGCCGCATTCAAAGGAGTAGTCAAGACCCTTTGCAATATAATAGGGCTCAGTTTCGGTGAGGTGTATCATCCCGCAGTGAGGGTCATGGGCTGCCGCCCGAAGATGCTTTATATGCGACACCGAAGCAGTGCCCATACACATCGGGCAGGGCTCCATAGTGGTGTAGAGAACGACCTTTTTGGCGTCATATTTTGCAGTATCGAGCCGCTTGAGCAGGTTGGCTTCGGCGTGGGCTATGCGTTTGTTGACTGTTCCCGGCTCGCTGTTTCTGTTGTGATCTCTGAGGATGAGCTTGCCGTTTTCATCTGCAAGAGCTGCACCTATCGGAGTGCATCCTTTTCCAAATGCGATCCACGCTTCTTCAAAAGCAGCCTGCCAGTGCTTTGAAAGAT
>CAMVOF010000124.1:0-7010 GCA_947169055.1 uncultured Clostridia bacterium | reverse complement strand
TGCTCTATCCGGGTTATGGTCTCGTCGGATGCAAAGGGCAGAAGCTGGATAAGAAATCCGCCTGCCTGCTCAACCGAAAGATCGGGAGCTACCAGCACGCCCAAAGCGCAGACGCTGGGCACCTGTTCGCTGGTGGCAAGGTAGGAGGTTATGTCCTCGGCTATCTCTCCCGAAACTATGGGTATCTGCCCCGAATAAGGCTCGCCGAGGCCCAGGTCTTTTATCACCGAAAGTGTTCCCTGGGTGCCTACCGCACTTCTTACATCCAGCTTTCCCAGGCTGTTCAGCGGTATCTCCACCACCGGGTTCTGTATATACGCCTTTACGTTACCGTAGCTGTCGGCAACTGCGATAAGCGTTCCCGCAGGACCTCCTCCTGCCATTCTCAGGGTTATGCTGTCGTCCTTGCCCTTCAGCCCGAAGCCCAGAAGGGAAGCTCCGAGAGCCAGCCTTCCGAGAGCTGCCGTGCAGACAGCGGAAGTCTTGTGTATCTCTTCGATGCGGGCTGCGATGTCCCGTCCGTCGATAGCACTGCAAACAACGGAGGCATCTGCGCTGATCGTTCTGACTATCTTGCCCATTTTATTTCTCCTTATGTTTTATGGTCATTCCTTCACCGCCTGCGGCGGCTCAGGGAAGAGGGGAAAATACATTTTCTGCCGAATTTTTAGCTTAATGAGTGAACTAAGCCTTTTTCCTTGCGACGAATACTATCCTCTCGCTGCAGTCGGCGGGAGCTTCGTCGGTGTAGCCGTCATATACGGCAAGAAGCTCGAAGCCCGTTTCTTCAAGCAGGCTCTCTATCTCGCTGCGGCTGTAGAGCTGTTCCGTGAAGCTCTCGGAATACCTGTCGTAGGAGCCGTTTTCGTTCTTCTCGAAGAAATCGAGGAAGATATCCACCGAGCCGTCCTGCTCGTTATACTGGTTCTGCCAAACGCAGAAGAGATCGTCGAGATCGAAAGTAAAAGCGTTCTGAGCGAGGACCTCTCTGTGCTTGTAGGCGGTGTTCACGTCAAAAATGAACATACCGTCCGGGAAAGCAAACAGCGAGACACGCTCAAAAGTCTTTTTCACGTCCTCGATGCAGGGCAGGTGGTTGATGCTGTCGAGAGTGCAGACAGTAACGTCTATCGTGCCGTACATATCAAGAGCCGTCATGTCCTGGCAGAGATACTGCACAGGCAGGCGGCTTTCGTATTTTTTATCCAGGGCGACATTGAGCATCTCGGCTGAGCCGTCCGTGCCGATAACGTCAAAGCCTCTGTGTGCAAGCTCCTCGCAAAGGCTGCCGGTGCCGCAGGCAAGATCCAGGAGTATCCCTTTTCTTCCGCCGAAGCGTTCTATGTAACGCTCCGCAGCGTCCGCTATGGCAGGGTAGTCCACGTTGTCTGTCAGCCTGTCGTAGTATTCGGCAAAGATGCCGTAGCCCCTCACTTTTCCTCGTCCTTGCGGTCGTAAAGGCGTTCAAATACTATATTATATCCGCCGCTGCCGTCGTAGGAGATAGAGCGGTTCACGCGGCTGATAGTCGCTGTGGAAGCTCCCGTCTCGGCAACGATGTCGCTGTAAACATGGTTCTCCACCAGCAGCTTTGCTACCTGAAAGCGCTGAGAAAGAGCCTTGAGCTCCGGTATGGTGCAGAGGTCCTTGAAGAACAGCCTGCATTCCTCAACAGTCTCGAGGCAGAGCACAGCCCTGTAAAGGTCGTCAAGATTTTTGATCTCAAGCTTTTCACGCATGATATAACACTCCTTTTATTGAACTTGGTCGTCGATGTTGTCTTGCTCGGGAACATAGATGTCCGGGGCCTCCGGGCTTTCTGCCGAAGCAAGCTTCTTTTTCATGTTTTTGTGTAATACTATTATTATTACCGCAGCAAGCGCAGCCACAAAGCCTATGGAAACAATTCTCTTTGTCGGGGAAGCGGAAATGCTGCTTTTCTTGCCGATATCCGAGGTCATTGGGTCGTAGAAATCCTCCGGCGAGTCGGGATCGATATATATCTTAACGATCTGTCCGATCTTGTATCTGTTTTTTTCATCGACCTCGTCGTAGGAACGTCTTGAGTAATCCTTTCCGCCGAAGCTGTAGTCGTAAGTATATTTAAAAATGATATCGATGTTTTTTGAGTTGGTAGCCCAAAGCTCGTCTTCTTTTGATACCGTTGCGGTCACGGACTCGGAATAGCGAGCCTTTTCATCGGTTTCCTCGCTGGTTAGCTCCTTCACTATACCTATCACATCAAAAGTGATCAGAACCGCCGCTATTATTGCGATAATAACAGCCTTCGTTTTGAAATCTTTTACTATCTTCTCGTTCATAGTCTTCACCTTCCATAAGCTAAAGCTTTAAACTGTGATTATATTTTAGCACATTATCACGAAAAAGTAAAGGGGCATATCATAATTATTTTTGTAAACTGCGCTTAAGTTTTGAAAAAAAACAAGCATTTTGTTGTTTATTCCTACGAAAACGTTTAAAATTGTGAATAACCTATTGACAATGCACATTATACGCTGTATAATATTATCATGATAAAAATATTGCTGAGACAATAACTCAAAGCAAAAAAAGAACAAAAGGAGGAGTAAAAATGGGTGTATTCTTGCGGTACATATCGCGCAGTATGCTCGAAAAAAAGGGAAGATTCGTCCTGCTCATCATTTCTATTATGATAAGCACAGCGCTCCTTATCGTCAGCCTCGGCCTGATAGATGTCATCATCTACAGCTATACCGAGCCTGCAAAGAGCGCAGCCGAGGGTCAGGACGCATGGTTCTTCTCGAACACAGAGGACGTCTATTTCTCGATGGAGGATTTCGATGCCGACGGCTTCTCGAACCTCGAGGGAAGACTTACCTACACTGCGGTTCTCAACGAGGACGACGAGATCTGTTATGTAAACCTGACAGGCCGGCATGACTATAAGGGCAATCTTATAGAAGGTAATATTACCGACAGCAACAAGCCCGAATGTATCATGTCGAAGCGTATCGCCGACGAGAAAGATATAAGTATCGGCGATAAGATAACCCTTGCAACAGGCGGCAAGCCCACAGAGTTCACCGTAACGGGTATCGCTTCAAACGAGGGCTTCTTCTACTCCGATAAGACAAAGAGCTTCAAGCTGGTGGTCCCTTATGAGTACCTCAACCAGCTGCTGAAGGCAGGCGGAAGATACAACTTCGTCACCGCCCGTGCAGACGGAGACAGCCCAAAAAAAGCTGTCGAGAAGTTCAACGACAACAACGAGCGCGTAAAGGCATCGGAGTATATCCCCGAAGACCTCGCCGACGGCAGCGAGACCATCACAGTCCCCATGTACTGTATGCTTGCCATCGTCTGCATAATCTGTATCATAATCATCAACGGCGTGTTCAAGCTGATAATAAACGAGAGGATCAAAGTTATCGGCACATTCATGAGCCAGGGTGCGACAAAGAAAAAGATAGAGCGCATCCTGCTTGCAGAGGCTCTGCTCTACGGACTCGTAGGTGCGGCAGTCGGCATCGTGGTGGGCGAAGTTGCTCTGATATTCGTGACAAGATACTTCTCGCCCCTTAAGGATTACGGCATCTATGTACCTTACAAGATCAACGTCTTCTATATCATCTGCGGAATACTCTTCGCTGTGGCTCTCTGCGTCATCTCTGCATGGACACCTGTCCGCAGGATCAGAAAGATGCAGCCCAAGGACGTTATCCTCGACCGCCTCGAGACCCAGCACAAGCGCGGAACGATAAGAACGATCATCGGCATTGTTCTTCTTGCACTTGCCGTCGTCGCTTCCATAGTTCCCGGCGAGTGGACAGAGCAGGGAAGCATACTCTTTATGTTCCTTGGCCTGCTGGGACTTGCGATGATGTCGAGAAAGTTCCTCAAGGTAGTCTCCGGCGCCATAAGCAAGACCCTCAGAGGAAATACCACAGCATTCCTTTCCATGAACAACATCGCATCTTCAAAGCTGCTTCGCGGCAATATCACACTGCTCACTATCTCCCTTTCGGCAGTTCTGCTGATCGCTTCCATCGGAGCAACTATGAGAGACGTGGTCGTTGCGGCATACGATTCCATGCACTGCGATTATTATGTATATAACTTCATCGACAATAACGCCGAGGAGACCACCACTGATAAGACCCTTGAAGTTCTGAGAGGCATTGACGGCATAGACAAGGACAGCCTCGGAAAAGAATACATGGGCTACGGAAAGATCAACGATAGCGAAGAATCCGTTTATATCATATCTGTTGACGATCCCGCAAGCAATCCCTTTGCTCCCTATCTCGAGTTCGACACGGATAAATACAAGGATATCTTAGATAAGTATAATGCCTCCGAGGACAAAAAGGATATCCTGATCTCCACACAGGCAGCCAAGAACGCCGATGTCAAGGAAGGCGACACCATTGAGCTGAATGTGGATGAAAAGAAGGCTGAATTCCGCATCGCAGGTATCTACGACGGCAAGCTCTTCGACAACGGCACAACGATCTTCATTGATCCCGAGGTCTTCTCCAAGACCTACAACGTAAGAGAAGCCGAGTCCATATACTTCAGCCTCGAGGAGGGTGCAGACGCCGAGAAGGTGGAGCAGGCATTCAAGAAGCCTCTCGCAAACCTGGGCGTATCCTACATGACTATCGAGGAAATGAAGAAGGAGAATGTGGACAGCAACCAGATGGTCATCGACCTCCTTGCAGTATTCTCTTACCTCGCACTGGGTATCTCCGCAATAGGCATCTTCAACAATATCACGATCTGCTTCAGCCAGCGCAGAAAGGAATTCGCCGTAATGGCATCCGTGGGAATGAACGCCTCCAAGCGCAGAAGGCTCGTGCTTTCGGAAAGCCTGTTCTGCACCCTCTGGTGCGTGGCTATCTCGATACCCTTCGGTATGGTGATGAGCTCCCTCGCATCCAAGATGATGAGGATGAACGGCACGCCTATGGACATCGCCCTTGACTGGGCATCGCTTCCCAAGTATATCGGAGTGCTCGTGGGAGTTATCTTCCTTGCAACGATCACCACAATGAGAAAGAGCGGAAAGCTCAAAGTAGTAGAAGAACTGAAATACGAATAAAAGATCGGAGGAAACAGAAATGAGTGTAATTGAAGTTAAGAACGTAAACAGAGATTTCCAGAACGGCAAAGAGACAGCACACGTTTTAAAGAATATAGAGCTTACAGTCGAAGAAGGGGAGTTCATCTCCATAATGGGTCCTTCCGGCGGCGGAAAATCCACCCTGCTCTACCTCCTGGGCGGACTGGATATGCCCACCTCCGGCAAGGTGCTGATAAACGGCGTTGACTTGAGCTCCCTCAACGACAAGAGCCTCTGCCGAATGCGCAGCGAGGAAGTCGGCTTCGTGTTCCAGTTCTATAACCTGGTGCCGAACCTCAACGTAGAGGACAACATCTGCCTGCCCCTGATGATAAGCGGCAAGAACCGTTCGGAGTACAAAGACAGGCTGGACGAAGTTCTCGAGATCATCGGTATGACCGACAAGCGCAAACTCACGCCCCGTGAGCTCTCCGGCGGCCAGCAGCAGCGTGTCGCAATAGCCAGAGCCCTTGTATTCGACCCCAAGATCATCTTTCTTGACGAGCCCATAGGCAACCTCGACACCAAGACGGGTATGAGGATAATGGAGCTCTTCAAGGAGATCAATCAGAAATACAACAAGACCATTGTTCAGGTAACACACTCGGAGGCTGCCGCAGCTTACGGCACCAAGCTTGTAAAGCTCGTTGACGGCGAGATCACCTCCGTAGAAGACATAGCATAATAAATAGCATAAAAATGATCCGGGATCAGCTGTATTTTTCAGCCGGTCCCGGTTTTTGCATCATTTTTTCTGTTTCGCCTTTGTGCGGAAGAATTGCTCTCTGTAGGCTTTTGGGGTAAGTCCCGTCTGCTTGCGGAAGACCTGTATGAAATAGCTCTCCGACCCGAAGCAGAGATAGTCCGAGATGGCCAGCACCGAATAGTCCGAGTATTTCAGCAGGTCCGTCGCTGCCTCTATCCTTTTCAGGGTGATGTATTCCGGCACTGTGCAGCCCACTTCTTTTTTGAACAGCCGCGAGAAATAGCTGGGGCTCAGTCCTGCTCTCTGTGCAAGGTCGTCAAGGGTTATCCGTGTGTGCAGATTGTCGTAGATGTAGTCAAGGGCAGTGGTCACAGCTCTCGGATAGCGGTTTGCCCTCCTGATTATCCTCATGCGCTGGGCGTAGTCGTCAACAGCCTCTCTGTGCAGCATATTTATCTCGTCCTCCGAGGAGCATTTGTCTATCCCCCGGATGTAGATATCGCTGAGGTTATAAGCCGCTTCCATTTCCATGCCGCCTTCGATGCAGGCTCTTGTTATGAAAGCTATGGTGATTATAAGATGATATTTGAGATTCCGCACGCTGTCGTCGCTGAGCTTGCCCATGCCGCTGACATCAAAGGGCTTGAAAAGTCTGCGAGCTCCGGCGATGTCTCCTTCGCGGATAGCGTTGAAGAAAGCGTTCTCCGTGTCGTAGTCAAGGTGAGATATGTTCTGTTCGCGGTTGGTGAATTCAACGTGGGAAAGATTCTTGTCGATGTTCATTTTCATAGCTATCACCCCTTGATTTTATTATACACCGGAATTGTGAAAAATGCAACAACAATTTGATACAAAGCGCAAAAAATTTATATTTTTATTTGGCGGTAAATGGTATCATAAATACAACAGAAAATAACACAAAAACGGAGGTAGATATTATGAAGAAAAAAACAGCTTTACTTTCATTCATCCTTGCAGCTATGATGCTCACAGCCTGCGGCAGCAGCGATTCTTCCGCAGCTTCAAAGGCCGATAACAAGGCTTCCGAGTCACAGTCGGAGAACACCGAAAGCACAGTCAACGAGCCCGAGATCTCCGACGACGGTACCATGTATGCCGACCTCTCCGGCGGTATGCCCACAAACTTCGAGGCTTCCGACGGCTGGACAAACGGCAGTATGTTCAACGTGTTCTGGAGAG
>CAMVOF010000123.1:0-7068 GCA_947169055.1 uncultured Clostridia bacterium | reverse complement strand
GACCACTTCATGATCGACTGCGGCGTGCGCGGATGCTCCCGCGACGAAGAGGGCGTCCCATCCATCACCTTCAACAACGACACGACGGTCAAATTCGTCGAAACCCTCGTCGACTTCCTCTGGAACAACGAAGGCTCCTACTACGTGGAGGGGATCAACTACCTCTACGAGTTCGACTGCGGCAGCCTCTCGGGCTGGATGTATTCCGTGAACGGCTCATTCCCCCAGCTTTCATCCTCTCAGGTAACGGTCCGCGACGGCGACACACTCTGCTTCCTCTATTCCTGCAACCTTGGCAGAGATGTGGGAGACGATTATTACAGTTAAGGAAAAGCCAAATGTACAAAGACGAATTCTCAAGGCTCCATGCCTTCACGATCTTTTTCTATTACCTGTGCTTTTTTGCATCAACTGCACTGACCATGCACCCCTACTGTATAGCTGCGGCGCTGATCGGTGTTTTTTGCTATGCGGCAAAGCTCTCGGGCACTCGCTTTATAAAAAAGTCCTGGCGTTTCCTACTTCCGGGTATCGCAGCCGCCCTGATAAACGTCCTGTTCAACCACCGGGGAATAACCCCTGTTTTCAGTCTTCCCGGAGGAAATAAAGTCACAGCCGAAGCCCTTGCCTACGGTGCAGCCGCAGCCTTTATGCTCATAGCCCTCTGCATCGGCTTCTACTGCTTTTCAAAAGTCTTCACCTCAGAACGCCTGACCGAGCTTTTCGCAAGGCATTTCCCGGTGTTCACGGTGATACTTATGATGATACTCCGCTTTGTTCCCTTGTTCGTCCGGCGGTTCAGGCAGATCAACGAAGCTCAGACAGCCCTCGGAAAAGGCGCTTTTCGGGGGAACATCTTCCGAAGGTTCAAAAACCTTGCGGCTATCTTCACGGTGCTGACGGGTATGTCCCTTGAAGAAGCCATAACCACCGCCGATTCCATGAAAAGCCGGGGCTACGGCATCGACGGCAGACGCTGCTATACCGGCAAGCGTTTCTCAACTGCCGACGCAGTTCTTACGGCTTTTTCGGCAGTCTGTGCAGCCGCAGCCATATACGGAGCAGTCAGCGGAAAACTCGACTGCGTTTATTATCCCCGGATGACCCTGCCTGCCTTTGGTGCAGAGCTTGTGCTTTCCGCAGCAGGCTTTACGCTTCTTGCGTTCCTGCCCCTTGTTTACGACTTTTTGGAGGAGATCAGATGGAGATCGCGAATATCAGAGATCTGAAATTCAAATACCGCGGCTGCGAAGCCTCCGCTCTTGACGGCATCGACCTCTCTGTCAAAAGCGGAGAGCTTGTTTTGCTGTGCGGTCCTTCCGGCGGAGGGAAGACCACGCTCCTGCGCTGTCTGAAGCCGGCTCTACGTCCGGCGGGAGAGCTTGAGGGCTCTGTTTCCCTTCTCGGCAGCGATACTGACGAACTCTCCGAAAGAACTCTTGCGTCGCATATCGGCTATGTCGGGCAGTCTCCCGAGGCTATGATCGTTACCGATACCGTCCTCCACGAGCTTGCTTTCACAGCGGAGAATCTCGGCCTCAGCGAAGACGAAACAGCCCGAAGGATAGGCGAGACAGCCGAGTTTTTCGGCCTCAGCGATATCCTTGAGCAAAGCTGCGACACCCTCTCCGGCGGTCAGAAGCAGCTCCTTGCCCTTGCTGCGGCCTCGGTCTGCGTGCCTGAGCTTCTTCTTCTCGACGAGCCTCTCTCTCAGCTTGACCCTGTCTCGGCACACAGCTTCATCTCGGCGGTCGTCAGACTCAACAAGGAGCTGGGCGTTGCAATTATCATCTGCGAGCACAGGCTGGAGGAGCTTTTCTCCTATTCCGACAGAGTCGTGATGCTCAAAAACGGCAGGATAGCCGCCGATCTTCCCCCAAGGGATTTCTGCTCCGCGGCAGGGGATCTCGGCTTTGCTCTCCCTGCACCGGCAAGGATCTGGCAGGCTCTTCCCGACGAATATCCCTGTCCCATAAATACCTCCCAGGGCAGAGACTGGCTTTCCGATAAGCTCAAATCCTGCAAAGCAAACAAACTTGACATAATCGAAACTAAGAAAACCGACCCTGCCGTTACCCTCAAAAAACTCTCTTTCAGGTTCGATAAAAACGGCAAAGATATACTTAAAGACCTTTCTGCCGAGATCGGCAAAGGGGAGATATTCGGCATCATCGGCGGCAACGGTGCAGGAAAAAGTACCCTGCTTTCCCTTATCTGCGGCACGAAAAAGCCATATATGGGCAAGATCACGCTATCGGCAGGGGAAACAGCCCTTCTCCCTCAGGACCCGAGAATGCTTTTCGTAAGCTCAAAGCTCATGGACGATCTCTCTCAAGCTTCGCCCCTTGACACCGAGCAGAAGCGTCTTGCCGCTGCCGAAAACGCTCTTGAAGCCGTCGGGCTTTCCGGTTTCGGACACCGTCACCCCCTCGACCTCTCCGGCGGCGAACAGCAGCTTGCAGCTCTGGCAAAGCTCCTTGTCTCCGAAAGAGACATATTGCTTCTTGACGAGCCCACAAAGGGCACAGACCCCCTTTTCAAGGCGATGATAGCCTCACTTCTCCGCAGACTTGCGGCAGAGGGCAAGACTATTATCCTTGTCAGCCACGACATCGAATTCTGCGCCTCGGTGTGCAGCCGATGCTCAATGCTCTTCGGCGGCAGGCTCATCGGCACCGACGTTCCTCAGCGCTTTTTCTCGGGCGAGAGCTATTACACCACCTCCGCCAGCCGTATGTCCCGGGGCCTTATCGAAAACGCCGTCACAGCCGAGGATGTTATAAAAGCCCTCGGCGGCAAAGTCACACCGCCTCCGACACCTACACCTTCCAAGCGAGGAAACACACCGCCCGAACCTGGACCAAAGCCCGAAAAGCCGGCCTCCAAAGCCCCAGGGAAAGTTTTCAAAGGCATCTCATTTCTTGCCCTTGCGGCGGCAGTCTGCCTCTGCAGCGGTCTTTTCGGCAGCGTGTTCAAGCAAGGCTCCTTCGTGCCGTATATAGTTCTTGCGGCAGCTGCCGTGGTCTTCGTTTTCGCAATAAGCGGCGGCAGACGCCTTGCCCGCCAGCAGCCCGACAAGCCCTCGGGAGCTGTAGTTTACTACATCTTCGCATTCATCATCGTTCCTGCAACGCTCCTTCTTTCTGCGAAATATATAAACTCCGGCAAATATCTTTTCGTCTCGCTTCTCGTTCTTTTCGAGACTATGGCGCCGTTTTACCTCAGCTTTGAACGCCGCCGAGCCCCTGCCAGAGAAGCCGTGACTATCGCCGTCCTCACTGCAATGGCAGTAGCCGGACGTGCGGCATTCTTCATGCTTCCACAGTTCAAGCCGGTGCTTGCCGTGGTGATACTCTCCGGCTGCGTTTTCGGACCCGAAGCCGGTTTCCTTGTCGGCTCCATTTCAATGCTCATCTCCAACACCATGTTCGGCCAAGGACCCTGGACCCCCTGGCAGATGTATTCAATGGGTCTCTGCGGACTTATCGCCGGAGCTGTTTTCTCCCGCAGCAGCGCACTTTCAAGCAGGGCAGCCGTGGCTGTCAGCGGTCTCATTATGGCGATTATCTACGGCGGTATCGTCAATCCCTCGACCCTTTTCATCATGCGCACCGAGATAACCAAGACCACCCTTGCTACAGTTTATACCGCAGGTTTCCCCCTGGATATTATCCACGGCGTCGCCACCATGCTTTTCCTTTATGCCCTTGCTCCCGGCTTTATAGAGCGTGCAGGCAGGCTCCGCACAAGATACTTCGCTTAAGCAGGTGATATCATGAGATACAGATACGTTATTTTCGACTTCGATCTTACCCTTGCCGATTCCTCGGCGGCGATAATTGAGTGCTATAAGCACACCCTGCCTCTTTTCGGTTATCCCGTCCCCGATGACAAGACCATCTACGCCACCATCGGCAAGACCCTCGAGGACTCCTTCGACATCCTCACTGGCATAAAGAACAACCCGAAAAACAAGGAGTTCCGTGCAGCCTACGTCAAAAAAGCAGACGAGGTCATGGCGAAGAAGACCGTTTTCTACGACGACACCCTGCCCCTTTTGCAGATATTTTCCAACGCAGGAGTGAAAACTGCCGTCGTATCCTCGAAGATGAAATACAGGATAGAGGAGACCTTCCTTGCCCACACCAGCTGCATCCCCGTGGATGTCATCGTGGGACTCAGCGATGCACCCGTCCCTAAGCCTGATCCCTCCGGCCTTATCTTTGCCTGCGAGCTTTTAAGAGCTCCGAGAGAGGACGTCCTCTATGTCGGCGACAGCTACATAGATGCCCTTACCGCCCAAAACGCAGGGATAGATTTCGCAGCGGTCACAACAGGCCCTACAACAGCCGAAGAATTCGCTTCATATCCCCATATCGCCATAGCTTCTTCGCTGCTGGGATTATTCACCGAGATAAATAAATAAACTGTAAAATTATATTTAACGTTCGATTAACAAGCCTTGCTATTTATAGAGTATAATGTTATAATAAATAGATGAATATTATCCGGAAGGAGAGCTTTTGATGATAAAGAGCATGACCGGCTTCGGCAGGGAAAGACGCAGCTTTGAAAAGCGCGAGATACTTGTTGAGATACGTGCCGTGAACCACCGTTTCTATGAATTTTCCGCAAGGACGCCCCGTGCCTGCGGCTATCTTGACGAAAAGCTCAAAAGCCTTCTCGGCGGACTTATCTCCCGGGGAAAGGTGGAGGTCTCTGTCTTCATCTCCAACAAAGAAGGAGTCAACGCCGACATCGCCGTAAATAAAGAGCTTGCCCTGGGCTATCTTACAGCCCTGCGTTCAAGCTGCGAGGAGCTTTCTCTCGAGGATGACCTTGCCCTTTCCGACATCGTCAGACTTCCCGATGTTTTCACGGTCGTGAAGCAGCAGGACGACGAGGAAGAGATATGGCAGCAGGTCGCCGAAACAGCACAGGCAGCCCTCGAAAGATTTATCGAGATGCGCACCGTCGAAGGCGAGAAGCTCTATAACGACATCGAGTCAAGGCTCAGGACCATCGAGGACAGCGTCTCCAAGGTGGAGAAGCTCTCTCCCGAAAGCGTCACAGCTTACCGTACAAAGCTCACCGAACGCATCGCAGAAGTAGTCGGCGACAGGAATATCGACGAGGCAAGAGTCCTCACGGAAGCCGCCATATTTGCGGACAAGATCGCCGTGGATGAGGAAACTGTAAGGCTCAGGAGCCATATCTCCCAGTTCCGTACACTGCTTGCAGGCTCGGAACCCGTGGGCAGAAAGCTGGACTTCCTCGTCCAGGAAATGAACCGCGAGATAAACACCACAGGCTCCAAGGCTCAGCTTCTCGAGATCACCAATACCGTCCTCGATATGAAGTCCGAGCTTGAAAAGATAAGAGAACAGATCCAGAACGTGGAATAACGGAGGGACTTATGCGTCTGATAAACATTGGATTCGGAAATATGGTCTCGTCGGCACGGCTGATAGCCCTCGTTTCTCCCGAGTCTGCTCCCGTAAAGCGGATCATCCAGGAAGCCCGGGATAAGGGCACGCTTATCGATGCCACCTGCGGAAGAAGAACACGTACCGTCCTCGTTATGGACAGCGACCACGTCGTTCTCTCGGCAGTTGCTCCCGAGACAGTGGGCGCAAGATTTGAAGACGAAAGCGAGGAGGATGACGATGCTTCCCGAGATTGAATACAAAAACGGTGCAAAGCTCATCATTATCTCGGCTCCTTCGGGCTGCGGAAAGGGAACGGTCCTCCAGGAGTTCAGGAAGGATCACGACGTTTTCCTCTCTGTTTCCTGTACAACGAGAGGTCCCCGTGAAGGCGAAGAAAACGGCGTACATTACCATTTCCTCGCCGAAGATGAGTTCACGGATATGATCGAGAAGGACGGCTTCCTTGAGTATGCAGGCTATACCGGCAACAGATACGGCACGCCCCTTGCCCCTCTCCTCGAGAACCTTGCCGCCGGCAGGGACGTCTTCCTGGAGATCGAGACTCAGGGCGCATTCAAAGTCAAGGAGCTTCTGCCCGAGACTTCGATGATCTTCATTCTGCCGCCGTCTGTTTCCGAGCTCAGGCGCAGGCTTCTCAAACGCGGGACAGAGACCCCGGAGAAGATCGAAAAGCGTGTTGCAGCCGCAGCCAAAGAGATCGAAAGAGCCTATGAATACGAATACGTTATGATGAACGACGACCTCGACCTGGCCGTAGCCGATTTTACCGAGATCTACGACCTTATCAAGTCCGAGGACACCGCAGATAACAGATTCGCCCCTAAAAACGAAAACATTAAAACTATGATAGATGAGGTGCTTAAAAATGCTTAGACCAGCAGTCAGCCAGATGCTAAAGGGAGGAGAGAGCTATTATTCTCTCGTTGTTGCCGTTGCAAAGCGTGCAAGGCAGATAACCGACAACGCTCTCGAAAACAAAGATATTCTCGACGAGAAGCCTGTAAAGACAGCCGTTGAGGAATTTGCTTCCGGCGAATACAGGATAATCGACAATTCCCAGAGATAAGAACAGCTCACCCTGCAGGGAGGTATTGTTTTGCGCACAGACGTTCTTGCGGCAAGGGTCGTAGTCTCCTGCGCCGGATACGGCTTCGATAACGAATACAGCTATCTCGTCCCCGAGGAGCACCGCGGCCATATAAAGCGCGGTATCCGTGTGCTCGTTCCCTTCGGGAAAGGCAACCGCCGCACCATAGGGCTCGTGACCGCAACGGAAACTCTTCCGGAGCCTATGCCCCGGATGAAAAAGCTCATCTGTCCCGCCGACAGCGAGCCTGTCCTCAGCGACGAGATGCTTGGCCTTATGTACTGGCTCAAGGAAAATACCTTCTGCTCCTATTTCGACGCTGTCAGAGCAATGGTCCCCACAGGCATGGGCTTTAAGTTCACGAACCACTATTCTCTCGCAAAGGTCCCCATAGACCTCGCATCTTTGGATGTCAGCGAAAGACGGGTAGTAGAGTTCATGTCCGTTGCTGAAAGCCAGCGCGAGATCGACGAGTTCTTAAATACCGACGAGCAGCCCCAGCTTAAAAAAACGCTTGCTTCTCTCGTCGAT
>CAMVOF010000122.1:0-7078 GCA_947169055.1 uncultured Clostridia bacterium | reverse complement strand
TGTTTTGAAAGAGGGGAAGCCCTGCAAGAGAGGGCTTCCCCTTGCCGGTTAAACAACAAAGCCTCCCTGTGCACGACAGTGCACACGGTCTGAGCTTTGCCGTGAAACCGACAAATCCAGTTTTTGAAAAAGGGTTCCTTATTTATTCAAGGTTTTTCCTCAGACTTTCAAGAAGCTTTTTCTCCCGGCGTGAGACTTGCACCTGTGTCATGCCCAGTATCTCCGCCGTCCGCTGCTGTGTCCTGCCCAGGTAGTAGCGAAGCATTATAAGTTGCCTGTCCGCAGGTTCAAGGCCGGACAGCGCCTGCCTCAAAGCAAGGCGGTCGGTTATCTCGGCGTCCGGAGGTGCTACCGGAACATCCAGCTCCGAGCCCTCATCCTCTCCTGCCGTCAGGCTCATGGGCGGTGCCGAAACACACAGCGCCTCCGTCACCAGCTCTTCGCTTTCTCCGCAGAGCAGGCAAAGCTCCCCCACTGTGGGCTCACGGCCGTTCTGTGCCGCAAAGCTGTCCCGCAGGCGTGAGGTCTTCAGCGACAGCTCTTTCAGGCTCCGGCTGACCTTCACCGTACCGCCGTCGCGGAAAAGCCGCTTTATCTCCCCGAGGATAACAGGCACCGCATAGGTCGAAAAACAGACTCCTCTGCTGTCGTCGAAAGCTCTTGCCGCCTTGACGAGCCCCATGCAGCCTGCGCTGTAAAGGTCGTCGTATTCTATCCCTCTGCCGCGGAAACGGTTGGCGCACATATGCACAAGGCCGAGATTATCCTCCGAGAGCTTTTTCCGCTCAGACTTCGTCATTGCTTCGGGGAGCTGTCTTTGTTTTCAGGGTACGGTGCATGGTAACGGCTGTGCCCTTTCCCGGCCGGCTCGTGACTTTCAGTCTGTCGGTGAAGCTCTCCATTATCGCAAAGCCCAGCCCTGCACGTTCCTCATCGGGAGCAGTGGTGAAAAGGGGCTCTCTGGCCTTCTCGATGTCGGCGATGCCGCAGCCCCTGTCCTGTATCTTTATGTAGATGCGGCTGTCCTCGAAAAGCTTCACCGTCAGCCTTATCTCTCCTACCCTGTCGCGGTAGGCGTGGACGATGCAGTTCGTCACAGCCTCCGAGACAGCCGTTTTTATCTCCGTCAGCTCGTCTATCGTGGGGTCAAGTGCCGATACGAATCCCGACACAGCTATCCTTGCAAAGCGTTCGTTCTCCGAAAGGCTCGGAAAGCGGAGCTGCATCTCGTTTTTGGCTTTTTCTCTCATACTCTTATCCCTCCTTCGCAGCTGCGTATGCTGCACAGCTTTGAGATGCCCGCAAGCCTCAGCAGTTTGGCGATGCCGGGTGAAGCCCCCTCGATCACGACCCTGCCTCCCAGCTCCTGCATGAGCTTGTACCTGCCGATTATGAGCCCTATCCCCGAGCTGTCCATAAAGCTGAGCCTTGAGAGGTCGATGACCAGCGTGCAGGGCAATCGCTTCATCAGTTCAAGATCCACTGCGCTGCGGATATTCCTTGCGCTGCAATGGTCGAGCTCGCCGGAGAGCTCTGCCCTGACCTCCGAACGTTCCGGGAAGTATAGTATTTCCGACATATTTTCACATCCTTTATTTTATTTCGGTGCGACTATATTCTATCACCGCCTGTCCGCGAAAGCTGTCGGAATATGTGCGGTGCCGCTCAAAAGAAAAAAGCACCGCTTTCGGAGAAAATTCCGGCGGTGCGTCTTTGTATATATTTTTCGTTTTCGGGCATACTGCATTTGAACGGAGGTGTCGGTATGAAAGGCAGCACGGTATTTTTCAGGACCTCGCCGTCCATAGCGGCTGCGGCTGCTGTCGGCGGAAAAATGGAGGGCGAGGGTCCCCTTTGCGCTATCTTCGACAAGATAAACGAAGACCCCTATTTCTCGGCGGATACATTCGAGCAGGGCGAAAGCACTCTGCTTCGGGAGACTGTCCTCCACGCCCTTGATAAAGCAGGCCTCGGAGAGGAGAGCATAGATGTGATGTTCGGCGGCGATCTTCTGGATCAGTGCGTCGGCTCCACCTACGGGCTCCGGGGCTTCGATATCCCCTATCTCGGGATATACGGTGCCTGCTCAACAATCACCGAAGGGGCTCTGCTTGCCTCTCTTTTTATCGACGGAGGATATGCCGAACGAGCGCTGGCGGTCACATCCTCCAGCTTCTGCGCTGCCGAGCGCCAGTACCGTCTTCCCCTTAACTACGGCGGACAGCGGACTCCCACCTCCCAATATACCGCTACAGCCTCGGGAGCATTGGTGTTTTCCGGCGAGAAGCTCCCTCCCTTTGTCAGAGCGGCTTCAATAGGACGCATCACCGACCTGGGCGTCACCGATGCAAACAATATGGGCGCTGCGATGGCTCCGGCTGCTTACGATACGATAAAGCAGTTTCTGGAGGATACCTCCCTTTCGCCGGGATTCTTCGACTATATCGTCACCGGAGACCTGGGGAAAGTGGGCAGCAGACTGCTCTGGGAGCTCTTTGAACGGGACGGCACGGATATACGGCCTCTGCACCTCGACTGCGGCAAGATGCTCTATTCCTTCGAGGAGCAGGATATCCACGCCGGAGCAAGCGGTGCAGGCTGTGCCGCAAGTGTCCTCGCAGGATATTTCGTTCCCAGGCTGAGAAGCGGAGAATTCAAAAACGTCCTTTTCGCGGCAACAGGAGCCCTGCTCTCGCCGACGGTCAGCCAGCAGGGAGAAACTATCCCGGCGATCTCACACGCCCTCTGGCTTTCAAGCTCGCCGGGAACTGCCCACAGCGGAGGAGAAGCATGAGAGAATATGTCACAGCTTTTTTCGTGGGAGGACTGTTCTGCGCGGCAGGGCAGATACTCATAGATAAAACAAAGCTCACCCCGGCAAGGATCCTCGTCTGCTACGTCGTTGCAGGAGTCATCGCTGGAGCTGTGGGCATCTATCAGCCCCTTATCGACTATGCAGGTGCAGGAGCAACAGTCCCCCTCACAGGCTTCGGCTGCCTTCTCGCAGAAGGCGTCAAAGAAGCAGTGCAGAAGGACGGCTTCCTCGGTGCATTCACCGGCGGCCTGACAAATGCCGCAGCCGGCATCACCGCAGCCCTTATCTTCGGCTTCACAGCAGCAAGATTCGCAAAAAGCACTCAGAAATTTTAAAGAAACAAAAAACGGTATATCCCAGACCGTTCGGGATATACCGTTTGTCTTTATTTCTTCGCAGCAGCCTTTCCGAGAGTGCAGCCGTATTTTTCGCAGAAGTTGTCAATGTCCTCCTGAGTGCGTACAAGCTCGGAATACATCAGCTTTTTTGACACCGGGTCGAAGAATCCGATGGTCTTTTCACCCGTGCAGGTGCTGGATTCCATCCTGACCTCAAAGCCCCGGCATTCCTCCGGCACAGCCGTGCCTGCCTTTTTCTTACCGAACAGGCTCATTTTTACTTGCCGTCCTCGGAAAGCTCGGAGATTATCTGAACGAAAGCGTCAACATCGTCGAAGTCCTTGTAAACCGAAGCAAAGCGCACATAAGCCACGTTGTCCAGCTTTTTGAGCCCGGCAAGGACCTTGTCGCCGATCTCGCTGGTGGTAGTCTCGGTCTGCATGGCGTTGGCGTAGGTGTTTTCTACATCGTCAACAAGTGCATTGATATCGTCTACACTAACGGGACGTTTTTTGATAGCGGTCTGGAGACCTTTAAAGAGCTTCTGCCTGTCAAAAGGCTCGAAGCTGCCGTCCTTTTTATAGACCATGAGCAGGGGCTTTTCAACTACCTCATAGGTGGTGAAGCGTTTGCCGCAGTTTGTACACTCACGGCGGCGGCGTTTTTTTCCCTCGCTTGGCCGGGAATCTATGACCTTAGTATCCTCGAAGTTACAGAAGGGACATCTCATAGCAATTCTCCTTGTCCTTATATGGTATTAGGTACAGATTTATTATACCACAGCTTGTGAAAAAAGTCAATAAGAAACGCGCAGCGCATGCTTTTTTCTTGACACGTGACGCAAGCTGCGCATGCTTACTTTTGCGCAGGAGGGTCAGTTTCCCACGCGAACAAAGCCTTGCAGGGGCTTAACTACGCTTAAAGCTGCGTGTAGTATTATGAATAGCAGCACGCTCTGTTGGGGGCTTTCCGATCGCCCCCAAACCCCTTCGGATACAAACCTGTATTGATATTTTTAAACTATTCCAAAAACAAGCCCGAACGATACACTCCGTACAAGCCCCTCCCAACGGTTGCACCGCGAACTCATTCACAAAGTGATATTGCCTCCCCTCCGGGGAGGCCTGGCGAAGGTCGCCTTATCCTCCTATTTAAAGCTGGTGGGGGAATTAAAAAAAAGGGTTGACTTTTTGGAGGGTTTGTATTATAATAGTAAGGTGAATGTTTGTGTCCGCATTTTGAGCGGCTTATCAGCATATTATTCTTGTATTTAGGAGGAAAAAACGTGCGACGTGTAAAAAAGCCGGTGTTCTTCATCGTTGTGCTGTGTATCCTTGCTTTGGGTTACCTGACCTTCTTCGGCATACACACCTACTTCGGAGATACTGTTACGACCTATATCAAAGGCGCGGATGAGATCCGCTGGGGTATTGATATCCAGGGAGGTGTTAACGCCACCTTTGAGCCCGAGGACGGCTACGAAGCCTCGGAGAATGATATGGATGCTGCAAAGGCAACTATCGAGCAGAGACTCGTAAGCCTCAATATCACAGACAGCTCCGTATATGTCGATTATTCCAAGGGCAGAGTTATCGTTGAGTTCCCCTGGCAGGCAGGCGAGGAAAACTTCGACCCCGAGGCTGCCGTTAAGGAACTGGGCGAAACAGCTATCCTCAGATTCGTTAAGGGTACTAACGAGATAACCGGCGACGACGACGAGAATATAGTCCTGACCGGAACCAATGTTGAAAAGGCAGAGGCCGGACAGATCACCGATAAGGATACCAACCAGGCAACTTATATCGTAAGCCTCGAGCTGGACGACGAGGGAACAAAGAAGTTCGCAGAGGCAACTGCTGAGCTCTACTCCTCCGGCGGACAGATCGCTATCTGGATGGACGACAAGATGATCTCGGCTCCGAGAGTTCAGGCTGTCATCAACGACGGCTCGGCCCAGATCAGCGGAAACTTCACCTACGAAGAGGCTAAGGCTCTTGCGGATAAGATCAACGCAGGCTCGCTGCCCTTCAAGCTCGAGACCACAAGCACCAACATCATCTCGGCTACCCTCGGTTCGGGCGCAAGAGATGCAATGCTCATCGCAGGCGTTATCGCACTTGCCTGCGTATGTATCTACATGATGATAATCTACCGCCTGCCCGGCTTTGTGGCTTCTATCGCCCTTCTCGGCCAGGTGATAGGCTCCGTTGCCTGCATCTCGGGCTTCTTCGGAAATATCGACAGCTTCACCCTTACCATCCCCGGTATCGCAGGTATCATACTTGCAGTCGGCATGGGCGTTGACGCCAACGTTATCACCGCAGAGCGTATCAAGGAAGAGCTGCTCAACGGCAAGACCCTCGCAGGCGCTATAGAAACAGGCTATAAGCGTGCATGGAGCGCTGTGTTCGACGGTAATATCACAGTCGTGTTCGTGGCAGTTATCCTCATGGGCGCATTCGGACCTACAGACAGCGTCTTCGGAACGATGCTCAAGCCTATATTCGCAATGTTCGGCGCAGCAACAGCAGGAACTATCTATTCGCTGGGCTATACGCTGCTGGTCGGCATCATCCTCAACTTCCTCTTCGGTATCTTCTGCTCGAGACTTATGCTCTCGTCCCTCTCGCGGTTCAAGACCTTCAAGAAGCGCAAGTGGTACGGCGTTCCCGATACCGATGAAGGCCGCGAGAAGATGAAGGAAAGAAAGTCCCGCGTACTCAACGTTACCGGCCACAAAAAGATATACTATTCTATCTCCTGTATTCTCATTGCAGTGTTCGCAGCCCTGACGATCACTATTGGACTTAACGTAGCTATCGAGTTCAAGGGCGGTACGATCATCACCTATACCTACGAAGGCGACATCGAAACTTCGGACGTTGAAAAGCTCGTTGATGATACTATCGGCGAGAGCGCAACAGTCACCACCGGTGAGGACTTCTCCTCCGGCAAGCCTACGCTGAAGCTTTCCTTCTCCTCGGACGAGGGAATCAACGGCGATAAGCAGCAGGAGCTTGCAGATGCCCTTGCAGCGCAGTTCCCCGATAACGAGATCGAAGTGCTCGAGAGCACCGACGTAGCGGCTTCCAACGGTACGGAGTTCTTCTTCAAGTGCCTCGTTGCCTGCCTGTTCGCAATGGTGATAACCGTTATCTATATCGGATTCCGCTTCCGCAAGATCGGCGGTCTTTCGGCAGGTCTGTTCTCAGTGCTCGCACTGTTCCACGATATGTGCATGGTTTACGGCGCATTCGTTATCTGCCGCTTCGATATCAACGCCAACTTCATGGCAGTTCTGCTGACGATCCTCGGTTATTCCATAAACGCTACGATCATCGTATATGACCGAATTCGTGAGAACAGAAAGATACACGGCAAGAAGTACGAGCTGGACGAGATGGTGAATATGTCCATTTCCCAGACCCTCGGACGTTCGATCCACACGACAGTTACCACCGTGCTTGCCATGGCGATAGTATGCATCGTATGTCTGATATGCGGAGTAAGCTCGATAATCAGCTTTGCATTCCCGCTGATAATCGGTATGCTTGCCGGTGTTTACTCATCGAACCTTATCGCACCGACGCTTTGGGTACTCTGGCAGAACCACGTAAACAAGAAGAAGGAGAAGCAGAATCCTTCCAAGCCCGGAAAGAAAAAGACCCAGCAGCCGAAGGCACCCCGTCCGAACAACGGAGCAGTGGTATAATAGAAACAGCAAGAGCGTTCCTTTATGGAGCGCTCTTTTTTTGCGGTTATCGTGCAGCATACAACTGTAGGGTGGGGGCTTGCCCCCACCGCAAACTCCTTTTTGATGCTTCGGTAAGGCATTGACCGTGTGCCCTGTCGTGCACAGGGGGGCTTGGATGTTTAACCGGCAAGGGGAAGCCCTCTCTTGCAGGGCTTCCCCTCTTTCAAAACA
>CAMVOF010000121.1:0-7101 GCA_947169055.1 uncultured Clostridia bacterium | reverse complement strand
CTGTTGTTGTCTGAGGAGGCTCTGTGGTCGATACCTCGGTCACGATATAGATATACTCCGGCGCCGGTGTCTGAGGGGGTAATGTGGTAGTTGCGGCAGTCGTAGTAGTTATGGCAAATGTTGTTGAATTTTTCTTTCTTCGGGTGGTAGTATCGGCTGCGGTCGTTGTCTCCGATGCCGCTGCGGTCGTGGTCGAGGTCTTATCTTCCGTTGAAGCATCGCTGCTTTGCAGCTCGTCTGTCTGGGATATGCTTGCCGCAGCCTCCGAGCTCGAGGTGCCTTTCACAACGGCGTTGCCGTCTTTAAGGGCAAAATAGGCAGCTGTTCCCCCTGCCGCAAAGACCGCAGCGGCAGCAAGAGCCATGAGCTTCGGGAAGCTGTTTTTTGAGACTTCCGGCTTCCCTATGACACGCCTCTGCCTGACATAGCTCATGCAGCTGAAACAGAAATTCGCTTCATCCGGGAGGTTCGCCGAGCATTTAGGACACTTATTCATCTTTGCACCTTTTCCTTGCTTTTTTCAGGTCGGCATAAACCTCTTCAACATTGGGGTATCTGTCCTCCGCCGAGATCGCCAGGCACTTCCTCAGCACCCGGCTTATGTGCTTATTTCCGCACAGCTTTACAGAGGGGTGGCTTCCCGTCAGCATGAAATTCAGCACAACGGCGAGAGAGAAGATATCCGTCCTCACATCCGTCTGCCCGAAGCCGAACTGCTCCGGCGCAGCAAAGCCGCAGGTGCCCAGGAGCCTGGTGTCCTCGGAGCTCCCTGCCTTATACACCCTTGCAGCGTCGTAATCGATTATCTTCACGGAGTTCTCATCGGAGAGGATTATATTCTCGGGTTTTAAGTCTCTGTGGATGACTCCGCAGGAATGTATGGCGTAGAGCCCTTCGCAGACGGACAGAGCTATATCCACGGCTCTGCCTTCGCTCATCTGCATCTCGCAGGCTTCGGCAAGGGTCATGCCCTCGCAGTATTCCTCCCAGACCGCAAAGCTCCCGTCGTCCTCGCCGATGTCAAGGATGTTGCAGATGTGGGGAGAGCTGATCCCGAGCAGCCTGCGGTAAACAGAGATATCGCAGGGCTTTTTTATGGTGTTCCTGACGATGCAGTCTCCGTTTTCGCTGCAAAGAAGGGTCTTCTCGTGCCCCTCTTTTTTCACAAGATAATTCTTTATGCTAAACCTGCCGTCTATGATCTTCTCGATCTCCGCAGAAGGCGATAACGCTGCCGGCACATCCCACACCCCCGATCTCACCCGAAACAGTATGTTCTTCAAATATATGATAGCATAAGGGCAGATGATTGTCAATGTATTTCAGCCCGATATCCCCGGCATCTGCGGACTGCCTGCTCTTAAATAATCCTATTAAACCAACACAAAACAGGCAGCCCGGGAGCTGCCTGCTGTGTTATCTCGGAGAGCTCTGTCCGGCGTTAATCAATGACTCCGTCGGACAAAGGAACGGTGCATTCCTGATGCCCGTTATCTCCGTCAGGGCAAGAGGTCAATATCATGTCTTTGTCCTTGAACTCGATCACTTCAAGCTCGATCTCTTCATACTTGTTCATTTTCGATGCTTCCTTTCCTTACTCCGGCGCACTGACGATCACATCTTCCGACATTACGATCTTTTGTTCGCCTTTCACTGTATAGATCAGATATGCAACCGTGCAAAGATTCTTGGCTGCTGTCGCAGGCTGCATATTGATATACGTCTTCCATGTACCGTTGCCTGTTTTCAGGTTCGATACCTGTTTCTTGTTGTTATTGAACACGGTCTCTGCATCGGGGATATCTGCCCCGGCTTCAACATACATTCGGGCTACTCCTGCTTCCACAAGCTGTGCACCGTCGGGTATCGACCATGTGGCGGTCACTTCCACATACGTGTATCCCGTAGAGGGATCCACCGCACGCTCTGACAGCGCAAGATTGACCACTCCGCTGCTTCCGAAATCTCCTTCGACCCACTCGACCGTCGAGTTGCCGAGAACGGTGAATGCGAGCTCGTTCCTTATGCTTCGCAGAGTTCCGTCGATGAACCAGCCGCCCTGTCCTTCCGATGCAAACAAAGCCGTCGTCTTCTCCTCAAAGAACGTACTCGTCGTAACTCCGCCGATCGTTGCGGTCACCTTATACATCCGTGCTATCTTCCACTGTGCCGAGAGGGTCCCCTGATATCTGCCCTTGCCGGTGACGGTGAGGGTGTAGATGCCGGGCTCTGTGCCTGTATTGCCGGCAACGGTGTAGTCGTCCTCGTCCAGCTCGGTGTCATTTACGGTGACTGTTATCTCGCTGACGGTCTTCTGCTTGCCGGTGTAGTTGAAGGCTATGGGGTCGATGATAAGAGTTCCTGTTGAAATATCCACGATCTCCTCCCATATTGCCGTGATCGTTACGTCCTCGTAGGGCATGGTCTCGGGTATCTGCTGATCCCAGCCTGCAAAGACGAAACCGTCCCTTGTGGGGTCGTCGGGAGGTGTTACCGCCGTGCCGCATTCCTGAGTTATAGAAGCAATCTCCGAGCCGCCTGCTGTATCGAAGGTTATGGTGGCTGTCAGGGGCTCAGCATTTTCCGAGACGGCGATATTGAATTCGGCGATCTCAAAATCATATTCCACCGTTACTGTTACAACGCCTGCCGGCTGTTCGGCCAGGGTCTCTTCCCCGTTGAAATCAATGTAGTAATCGTCAGCTGTCAGCAGTACGGTCGTTCCGTCGCTGTATACTGCGGTGACTTCAAGGCCGGTGTCGTCGAACTCCTCGCCTACGGAATATACCGTCTTGTCCGGCATCTGCGTGATCTCGATGCGATCCATATAGAAGTTGGAGACTTCATAGGGCTCAGGCTCCGAGCCGCTGTATCCGATATTCACGCCGTCAGTCGCGGTGATGTAATACTCGATGTCGGCTTTTTCGCTGACATATACCGTTGCCTTGTAATTGCTGCCGGAGGTGTTCTGCATCGCGGCAGTTTTCCATGCTCCGTCAGGGCCGTATCTGTAACGCAGAGCTGCGCTCTCCACGGAGACATTATCGGTTATCGAAGCTGTGAACACGGCGTTCTCTCCGAAATTGCAGCTCGTTACAGGGGTGTGGGTTATGACAGGCGGCTCGCTTTCGAGGGCTGTACACTCGATGACGTTTGAGGGCTTGGACTCGCTCATATCCGTGTCGATGACCGTGAAGTAGTAGTAATAAGGTACGCTGGGCTCCACGCTGTCGTCGATGTAGCTGAGCTCGTCGGCTGAGAGTATTGAAGTGTTTATCCTCTTGAAGCCCTGAGCGTTGGCTGCAAGCTCGCTGTTGTAGGAAGTTGAGCGGTAAACATTGTAGCCTGCAAGGGTGTCGTAGTCGTCCTGCACCCAGCTAAGGGAATTCTGTCCCAGCTGACCCTCGCCCTGCAGAGTCATGGACTGTGCGCCTGTGTTGGTGACGGTGAAGAAGAATCTTGCGCAGTCCTCGCCGGTGACGAGCCAGCGGTCGTCGGCTGCGACAGCACCCTTTACGCGGATGTACATCCTGCCCATTTCAAAGTCCGGAGAGATAGTGAAGTCCGCACGCCATTCTCTGTCACCGACCCAGTCGCCCGAGGGCATATAGTCGGTGTAGGGGTCGATGCCGCCGTAGGTGACCATAGGCTGGACATCCTGCGCCATATCGCGGTTGAACTTAACGTGGAGGCTCACCTGCTGTGTGCCGTTTACGGTGTCGATGCGGTTGCCGTACCTGTCGGTAAGGTACGCCTCGGTGACGAAGGGGTATATCTCTGACATATCGTCTTCGAGGGTGAGGTAGGGCTCCTGGACAAGCTGGTCGAGGGATACGTTCCAGTCGGCATCATAGCACTGTATCTTTACGAGATCAGGGTTTGTCGTACCCCAGTAGTTGCCGGATATGTCGTAGGTTTCGTGGCCGTTATCTGCACCGATCATCCTCACGTATTCTGGATCACTTAATTGATTGAATGATAAAAACGCATTATTCAAAATGGTTGGTGGATTATCGTCTGCATTTCCAGTCCATCTATAATAAACCCATTTTTCATTATTATCCGTAAAAGAATCTTGGAGGAAAACATTATTGTTTATATTTCGACCATAATAACCTCTTTTTCCATTTTTAGAAAAAGAACCATTTGTGTTTATGTGGATATTTCGGCAATTATTAAAAAGGCACCTATTTATCTCTAATATGGATAATGTTGAAGCATCATACTTTGGATATATCATATCTGTAAATACAGAATTAGACATGAATCTTATGAATAAATGATGAGATCCATCTTTATTGAAACCAGAACTATAACTAAACTTACAGTGGTCAACTTCAGTAACACAAAATGTTTTCCCAGTATTCGTCCTTTTCGATTTTGCATTTATAATATTAACATATTTTAGTAATGAATATGAAGTTGTATAATCATCATCAATAATGCCGACAGTTACATTATTAGCATATAAAGCATTAGTGGAGCTTTCATATCCTGTGATACAAACAGCGAGATTTTCATATCCCTTTCCCGGGAACATCTCGATAGGCTGGTCTTCCGTACCTTCTGCTATAAACCGACCTTCCACCTGGATATATACATCCTGTGTAGCCGCATAGGGATTTGCCGGATCGGCTGACCAGAACTGTATCTGCGTGCCGGGCTCGACTGTGACTGTAACTCCCTCGGGGATACGCAGATTGTTCTGGATTATCCAGTACTTCTTATTATCGAGGATCATATCCTCTTCGATAGTACCGCTGAGAGCATAGCCGTTCTGAACGGTGATAGTATAAGACGGCTTGTTGCTGCCGTAAGCATTATATACCGTTGTGTCATAGTTATCCAAACCGTTCTTCGCAGTAACAGTAAAGTTTATCGGTATCTGTATATCGTTGGGAGCATTATCCTTTATCTTTATCCTTAACGGGATGCTGACGCCGGTGAGTGCTCCGTCGGTGTAGGTAAAGCCATTGTTCGATGTGGTGAAATATCCGACCTCTCCGATATTCACCGAATCCGTCAATATCTCGGCATACTGGCTCGGGATGCCTGCTATACTCAGCGTGTCTATAGAAACAGTTACATCCTTCGCAACGCCCCAGTAGTTGAAAACAGAAAATCCGATATCGATGATCTCGCCGGGCTGTGCTATGCCGTCGCCGTTGTTGTTCGGAGCATTGACAGAGTCATAATTATCGAACATATAGAATTCGTTTAAAATGACCTTCGGAGCAGGCGTGTTGGTAAGGCTGTCGTAAATATTCAGCCTCGGATAGGTATGAGCATCTCCCTTATCGCCGACCTTTAAAGTTGAGCTGTCGGAAGCGCTCACAAGCTGTCCCATAATGAATCTTGAAGTATATTGGTTCTTGTCGGTATATCTGCTTCTGAGGATAGCCGCTGCTGCAGAGACAGCCGGCGCTGCCATAGACGTACCGCTCCAGTAAGCATATCTGTTGCCGGGGAGTGTGCTGTATATGCTCACACCCGGAGCTGCCATTTCGTATTCGCAATTTGCTCCTATTATATAATCCCAGTTTGAGAAGTCTGCAAAATCGCCGCTGTTATCTGTTGCCATTACGCCAAGGACATAGTTATATCCGGCAGGATAGAAATCTTCTTTAGGATCAGTCGGATAATCCGTTGTAGGAAGCCCGTCATTGCCCGCAGCCGCAACAAGCACGCAGTCGTGAGAAGCATCGCGAAGAGCAGCCTCGACAAGATAAGACTTGCCTGTGCCGCCGAAGGACATATTTATTACATCTGCGCCGTTTGCACGGGCATAGTTTATCGCATTGGCAATGTCCGTCGAAGCGAACGAGCCTGTTGCCTGGCCGGCCTTTATCGCCATGATCTTCGAGCCGAAGGCAAGGCCGATGCCTCCGCCGTTGCCCTTGGACATTCCGATGATACCTGCAACGTGGGTGCCGTGGCCGTGGTCGTCCATGGGGTCGCCGTTGTTCGCAACAAAGTTGTAGCCGTAAACATCATCGACATAGCCGTTGCCGTCGTCGTCCTTTTTGTTGCCGGGTATCTCGCCGGAGTTCACCCACATATTGGGCGCAAGGTCGGAGTGAGTGTAGTCAACGCCGGTATCTATTACCGCCACCACTGCCCCTGCTCCCGGAGCGCTTATGCTGTTGCTGTAGAGCTCGTTCCAGGCGCTTACAACATCCAGCCCGGGATACTGGGCGGACTTGTTATACTCTGCGTCGGAGACCCTGTATCTGCTGACAGCCGCAGTCTCCCAGACATAGTCCGGCTCGGCATTGCTGATACGCTCGTCTGCATTCAGCTCATCCACCACAGCCCAGACGTCGGACGAGGCTGTGCTTGCCTGATAGAACATCTCATACTCGCCGCTGTCGAGCCGGGTCTCAAATATCAGCTCCACATCTTTGAGAGAATGCTCCCTGCAGAGCAGGCTCTCGTCATCGAGATACGAAGGCTTCTCGCCCTCATCCCTTGTTTCCTTCACCGAGAAAAGCACCGCCTTTTTAACGATCTCGGCGTTTTCTCTGAACTCCTCCTCGGCCTGCTGCTCTCTTATCTCCTGCATCGGGTCATAGGCATGGGTGCTTTCCGGGACTTCTGTCCCGATATCGGCAGAGACATCCGAGGGCTCGGTCTCCGTCCCGGCATCGCTTTGGCCGGAAGCTGTCAGGACTACAGGAGCAGTCTCCGCACCCGGGCTTTCCTCACCGGCAGCAATGACGAAGCTCTGGGGAACGAGGCTCAGAGCCATAGCCAGGCTGAGTATCAAAGCAGTAACTTTCTTATACATATCAAAACCTCCTTTTGTCAGTTTTTTACACTGTTTTTCGACCGTGATCCCAACGGTCTGCTTATAATATGATTTTAGCACAATCGTTCAGAAAATTGGTATGCTGCCAGCATACTCGGGCTATTTTTGTACGAATGCACAAAAATAGATATTTCAATATATAGAAGATGACTGAGGGAGGGCTGCGGCAGAAGACAGCTGCCGCGCACTAAACGTTCTGCTGGACAATAGGCAGCGAAACGCTCTTCTTGGGGGCTCTCCGATCGTCCCCAAACACTTTCGGATACAAACCTTTATCTAAGGCAACACCGCAC
>CAMVOF010000120.1:0-7102 GCA_947169055.1 uncultured Clostridia bacterium | reverse complement strand
TGTGAGGGTGGTGAGGATGCCGGGGATGCTCTGCTCCTGGGCTTCGGGCTGGGTCAACGAAGCTGCAAGTCCTTCCTCCGTTTCGATGATGCGGCGGATCTCGGAAAGGCGCTGCTGCGAAATAACGCCGTAGCTGCGAAGGTCGGTGCTCATCCGCTCTATGAGCCTTTCAGCCGCGGCAGGGTACTCCCTTCCCACGGCAGGGCTGCCCAGCTTTCCCGAGAGGGTGAGCTGTCTTGCTATCATCAGCCTGACGGTCAGGCTGAACTCGTTTCTCAAGGCTTCGGCACGGCGGAGCTCTCCGTTTATGTGTTTAAGGAAGACCAGAGTCTCACCGAGGCTGCTGTCCTCCTCGGGCTTTTCGTATTTGGCGAGGATCTCCTCGGCAAAGCTCACGGCTTTTGTAAGCGCAGCAAAGCCTGCCGTCAGAGAAAGTCTTCTCATAGGCAGGTTCAGGGCTATGCTTTTTCCTCCCGCAAGCTTCATAAACACGCTCTCCCTTGTTCCGCCATTCCGTTACATCCCGAAGGGCAGAGGCACTTCGGTCAGTCCCGTGTGGGCTATCTGCAAAGACTCCATAAGCACTGCGCTCTCCAGGGAATCGAGGGGGGAGTATTCACGTTTTACTACCACTCCGCCGGAGATGAACAACATCCTCACCGTACTTCCGTTGCGGAGAACATTTATGCTTATCGAATCTATCTTGCTGCCCTCGGTGAACATCGCCATGGCAACGTCCTGGACGGATGTATATACGCCCTTTTCCAGCACGAGGACATCGGGGTTGCGCTTGGGCTTTCTAAGGATAACGGGAGAATTGTTGTTTCCGCCTTCAACTATCGTTTCGATCTCGATGGAACCCGAGAGATTGTTCACTCTCGAAAAGCTGAAGGAGACGCCGTCAAGTGATACTTCAAAGGAATAACTGGGGATCAGATCGTCCGCAGATGCCATTTTATCTCACCTCTAAATCTTGAATGCGTTCTCGGGCTCGTCGTTGAGCTTGCTGTTTATCTTGGAGATCTCCCTGCACCAGCGCTGGCGCTCCCTGTGGCTGAGTGCAGCGATCTCATCGTGGGGCCAGTGCATATAATATCCGATGAAGGCGATCTCCTCATAGATCCTGTCCGCCGGATATGCTGCTATACTCCGGCTTCCAGAAAATTTACGGGTATCTCGAGCTTCTGTCCGCAGTGGGGGCAGACAGATTTATACACTGGGATATCCATGGTGTTGATCTTTGAATAGAGGTCCTGGAGATATGCCAGGTCTATGGTGTAGAGCCCCTCGATGATGCGGGTGTCCACCGCCGGAAGAGTCCCGAGGCTCTTGATGACTCTCGAGAGAATGATAATCGTGAGGTAGCCGGGGTTCTGCTGGACTCTGGGGTCTTTCAAGGGGATGATCTCGTCGCCGGCATTGGCGAGCCTCATAACGCCCTCGCGGTGGAGATTGCCGTTCATATCCAGATATCCCTTGGGCAATGTGAATTTGAATTCCGTCTCAAACATCGAAAAACACTCCTTTGATCGATAAAAATTAGCTTATAACGGGCTTTCAGGCTGCGCTGCGGCAGTCCTTCGACAGTTATATCTTAAAAAAGCCATAATTCTTTTAAATTATAACATATAATTGTTCAAATTGCAAGACCTAAATCCATAAATTGTCATATATTCTTGTCAAATTGACGATGTTATTTCAACTGTCGGACAGAGGCCGAGATGCAGAATACTGTTTTTCGCACGAAAAAAACGTCCGCATCAGCACGGACGCTTTTTTTCTGCGCTTTGTCATTTTTGAGCCGCTTTTTACCGGAACGGGTTGCCGCAGAAATATACATAAGCCATATATCCTATCTGAGCCGCCATCCAGCAGCCGCCGATAATGAAGATACCAGTCATCCTTTTCCTCCTTTCAGCTGTTGTAGCAGATCGCAGCCCCTGCTTCGATCACCAGCAGGATACCTGCGCATATCATAAATCCTGTCATGTTCTTGCTCCTTTGTCTTTTTGACCCGGGACGTTCCCTTTGCTCCGATATGATAGGGGGAACGCCCTGTTTACCGGGATCCGGCGCCCTGCCTGTTTGCAGAGCACCGATCTTTTCGGCCATTGTATCCTGCTTTGTTTATGCCTTTACGAAGAACATATACACATCGTAGTCTGCGATCCTCCATTCGTCGCAGCTGGGTACCCACAGACCGAGCTGATGCTTTCTGATAAGCTTCCACTGTGCGGCTCCGGCGTTCTTGCCGTACTTCTTGGTAACATCGTATCCATTGAAGCCTTCGTATGCGGTGTAGCCTTTCCAGTTGGTGCCGTGGTATTCATCGAAATGGCCGGTCACGAGAACGTGCTTGTTGTAGTTCGGGATCTTCTTTACGTTGAAGCCGTTGGCCTTGAGATAGTTCTCTACGGTGTAGCCCAGTTCAAAAGCGTGCTTGCAGATCTTCTCGACTTCGCCGTATTTCAGGCCGCTGGCGTTGATCAACCCGGTGTCGGAGTCTTTTCTCCATCTCCAGTCGTTCCTCTCTGTGGAGAGGTGACGCTCGTAGTAGGGTTCGATGAAAGAGATATCGTAGTGGTAATCGAGGTCGGGGCTGAGCTTGATATGATCGGTCATGCCTCTGCCGACGTAGGTCGTGGGCTCAGTTACCTTGCGCTCAACATATGCTCTGGACTTGGTGACGATACCGTCCTTGCCGAACATATCGCTGAGGATCTCTGCCTCGTAGAAGGCTGCCTGATCGGCGTGATCCTTGAGCTTGAAGTAATCCTTCTGAGCGGCCTTGGACATTGCAGCTACCTGCTCGTCGGTCATCTGATCTACCTGCTGCATAGCAGTGAGCATCTCGAGCAGAGTCACGCAGGACTTCACATACTTGTTGGTGCACTGTGCGATATAGAACTGGGAGTTCTCAACTGCTTCCTTCATGAACAGCGAGCCCTTGTCGAGTGATGTGCGGAAAGCGATGTCATAGAGGTTGTAGCCGTTCTCGAAGTGTGTGGTGCAGGCTCCCGAGGTCGCATATATCTTTGCTATGCCCATCTGATCTACCAGCGGGTTCTTGCCCCAGTCATCCATATCGCCCAGCTTGCTGGCGATGGCTACGGTCTTTTCGTCCCCGGTCTTTGCAGACATCGCCTGCTTGATCTGAGAGCGTGCGGTCGTAGCCTTTGCTTCGAGCTGATCGAAGGCGTTGCCGTATTCTTTAGCTACATCGAGATCGTTGACCTTGTTGATGATGTTCTTTTCGGAGTCGTTGATCTTGCCGATGATCTGCTGGGTGGTATCGTCCAGCTTGTTCATGATGTCGTCGTTGGAGGCTTCCTGAGGAACGTCAAACAGCGCGTTGGTGAAGTCCTTCAGAGGTCCCTCGAAGCAGTCTGCCAGACCGTCGCAGCAAGCGTTGAGTCCCATTTTCATAAGGCCTACGGTCATACCTGCGGCATATTCCTTTAGCTTGTCGGCTACCTCGTTCTTTTCTTCCTCGGTCTCTACGCCGTCGCCGTCAAGGTCGCAGCCGCCGGGGAATGCGTCCATCGGGTCAGCCATGATCTTCTGCCATTCGTCCAGCACGTCCTGATAGCTCTTGTCTTTCAGGTTCATCTCAACTACCTGTTGGGCAGTCATGGTCGTCTTGCGGTCAGCTGCCGAAGCCTGGAATGAAAATGCTGTTGTTGTGAGCATAAGTGCTGCCATTGCAGCGGTGATTATCCTTGTTCTGATCTTTGTTCCCTTAGTGTTTTTCATAGTGATCGCTCCTTTTTTTTTTGATTATGTTTTGTTCTTCGGGGTCTTTCCCCCTTCTGTGTCTTCAGTATATCATACCTTCCTTTACACTACCTTTACAAAAAACAGAGGTTTTCAAAAAAACTGAAAAAATTTTTCGGACAGCAAAAAAGCGCCCTGCTTTGTGCAGAACGCTCCGCTGTAGGGGAAATCCTTTGGAATAATATATGAATTAAGATTTATGATCCTATATATAATTAATAAAAAACTCCCGAAGCTGACACCACAAGTCAACTTCGGGAGTAAATTTTATTATGTTATACCAAGACCCTTTTTGCAATTCTCAAAAATTTGGTGTCAAATTGGCATCAAATCGCCCTGCCTGTTGCTCAGAAGTCCCGAAAATACGAGGTTTATCACTCTATCGATTTCATCGTCGGGAAGAGCAGAACGTCCCTTATCGCAGGGGAATCCGTGAGCAGCATTGCAAGGCGGTCTATGCCGTAGCCGATGCCGCCTGTGGGAGGCATACCGATCTCGAGGGCTCTCAGGAAGTCCTCGTCGGTGCGGTTGGCTTCCTCGTCGCCCTGGCTGAGGGCTTCCTCCTGTGCCTTGAAGCGCTCGCGCTGGTCGATGGGGTCGTTGAGCTCGGAGTATGCGTTGCACATCTCCCAGCCGTTGATGAACAGCTCGAAACGCTCAACATAGGCGGGGTCTTCGGGCTTCTTCTTTGTCAGGGGGCTGATCTCGATGGGGTGATCCATAATGAAGGTCGGCTGGATAAGATGCTCCTCCACGAACTCCTCGTCGAAGAGATTGAGGATATCGCCCTTCTTGTGTCTTTCCTCGAACTCGACGTGCTTCTCCTTAGCTATGGCCTTTGCGGCAGCATCGTCTGCGATCTCGCGGAAGTCAACGCCGGAATATTTCTTTACTGCATCCAGCATGGTCATTCTCTCGAAGGGCTTGCCGAGGTCGATCTCATGCTCGCCGTAGGTTATGGTGGTCGTGCCGCAGACCTGCTCGGCAAGGTGTCTGAACATGGATTCCGTAAGCTCCATCATGCCGTAATAATCGGTATATGCCTGGTAGAGCTCCATAAGGGTGAACTCGGGGTTATGGCGTGCGTCAACGCCCTCGTTGCGGAAAACTCTGCCGATCTCATATACTCTTTCAAGTCCGCCGACGATGAGCCTTTTCAGATAGAGCTCGAGGGATATACGCAGCTTGACATCCTCGTCAAGGGCGTTATAATGGGTCTCGAAGGGTCTTGCAGCTGCACCTCCGGCATTGGAGACGAGCATGGGCGTTTCCACCTCGATGAAGCCCCTGCCGTCGAGGAAGCGCCTGATCTCGGAGATCATCTTCGAGCGCTTGATGAAGGTATCCTTTACCTCGGGGTTGCATATAAGGTCGGTATAGCGCTGGCGGTATCTTGTATCCTGATCCTTGAGGCCGTGCCACTTTTCGGGCAGGGGCAGCAGCGACTTGGTCAGCATAACGATCATCGTGCAGTGTACGGAGATCTCCCCTGTCTTTGTTCTGAACAGGAAGCCCTCGATACCTGCGATGTCGCCGATATCCCACTTCTTGAACTCGGTGAACTCGTCCTTGCCCACGTCGTTCATTCTTACGTATATCTGTATCCTGTCGCTCTTATCGCGGAGGTCGGCAAAGCTTGCCTTGCCCATGATACGCTTGCTCATGAGTCTTCCTGCGATGCGGACATTTATCCGGTTTTCCGCAAGCAGCTCAGCCAGCTTTTCCTCGTCCTCGCCTGCTTCGGCTTTGAGCTTTGCCTCAAGCTCTTCGTAGCTTTTCTTTGCGTCAGCTGCATGGACCGTATCGTCAAACTTTGTGATGACGAAGGGGTCTCTGCCTGCTTCACGCATCTCGTCAAGCTTTGCGATCCTTATCTGTCTGTACTCGTTGACTTCCTCTGCGGAAAGCTCCTGCACTTCCTGCTCGTTCAGAATTTCTTCGCTCATATTCGATCATTCCTCGCTTGTGTTATCTTTCTTATCGTTTTTCCTTTGACAAAAACGGGGCACACCCTTATGCGCCCCTGTTTTCTGCTGCTTACTTGCTGATCTCCAGCACCTCGAACTTGATCGAGCCGTCCGGCACATCGACCTCAAAGAGCTCTCCGACCTTCTTGCCCAGAGCAGCCTTGCCTATCGGCGACTCGTCCGATATCTTCATATTATCGGGATCGGACTCTGTCGAGCCGACTATCTGCATCTGCTCTATCTCGTCAGTATCGAGGTCACGCAGTTTGATGATCGAGCCGATACCTATCTCGTCGATAGAGATATCGTCGTCCTCAACAACAGTTGCGGTAGCTATTATCTGCTCCATTTCGGCTATCTGAGCTTCAAGTATTCCCTGCTCGTTCTTAGCCTCATCGTACTCGGCGTTTTCGGAGAGGTCTCCGTATGATCTTGCGACCTTGAGGTTCTCTGCGACCTCGCCGCGTCTTACAGTTTTAAGGTAATTGAGCTGCTCCTGAAGCCTTTGAAATCCGGCCTTGGAAATCGTATTTGCCATAATTGTTTCCTCCGTTCATTCTGCTGCACCCGCACCATCCGGCGATGCGCAGTCTATCAACATAATATTATATCCTATTTCATCAAGTTTGTCAATATATATTTTTGAACAAAAGTACGTAGGGGCGCACCTGCGTGCGCGCCCATTATGCTTAATAATCGAAAAAAGCCTCCCCTGAACAAGAACATTTCATGGTTCTTTGAACATTTCATGGTTCTTTGAACATTTCATGGTTCTTCGGGAGGTGGCTCGGCGATAGCCGAGACGGAGGGGTTCTGCGGCAGGAGCAAGCCCCTGCCCTACGGAATTGTGTCACGCCCGAGACGGGCTGCTGGACGATACGTTGCGCCACGCTCTTGTTGGGGGCTTTCCGATCGGTCGCAGCGGCGACAGCGCAATCCCCTTTCGGATACACACCCTCATCTTTAATCAAAGCCTTGATAGAACGCCTCGCAGCAAGCTTATCCTAACGGCTGCAACGCGAACTCATTCACAAGTGTACCTGCCTCCCTTAGAGGGAGGCCTGGCAAAGGTTGCCTCTTTCTCCTGTTAAAAGCTGGTGGGTGAATTAAAAAGGGTTGACAACATAGGATATATTTGTTATAATATAAGATGTATTTTTGTGTATACGTGAAGAACAGTATCCGTAAATGTACTATAATAATAAATCAGGTAAGGTGGAATTGAAAATGGGATTGGTTGAAGCTATATTTGGCAACTACTCCAAAAAAGAACTCAAAAGGATCGAGCCGATAAAGAATCATGTTCTCGAGCTCGAAGAAAAATACCAGAAGATGAGCGATAAGGAGCTCAGACAGCAGAC
>CAMVOF010000119.1:0-7137 GCA_947169055.1 uncultured Clostridia bacterium | reverse complement strand
AGAGTTGAAAAGGTGGAGGATGTTGTTTCTATCGGCGACGAGATCGTAGTAAAGGTTATGGAGATAGATTCTCAGGGTAGGATCAATCTCTCGAGAAAGGATGCTCTTGCCGATCTTGAGGCAAAGCAGAGATCCTGATAGGAGAATAATATGAAATGTTCTCTTTGCGGATTTGAATTTCAGGACGGAGCACAGAACTGTCCTGCCTGCGGTAACTTTATCGGCAGGGCAGATCAGAACCGTCCCGTAAACAATCCTATGTACGGTGCTCAGCAGAGCTTTGTGCCCAACTACAACTATAACTACAACTTCCGGCCTGCCAAGAAAGGCCACTCGATCGTTTTCAAGGTGGCTATCGGGCTGTTCGTTGCATTTGTTGCTTTTATACTGCTCTGTGTTGGCGTTTATTACATTGGCAGCCGCACAAAGGAATATGACTTCGGCAAGTTTACCATAACCCTTCCGACAGGTATGGAAAAGCAGCCTAATTCGGGCTTTGGAAAAGCTTACGGCAATCTGGGTGCAACGGAAGCCAAGATCTATGAGAACTCAAGAGTCAGATTTGCTTATCTTTATTTCAGCAAGGATGACAAATCGATCTTTGCTTCTCTCGGTCCGGAGCTCATTGTGAATTCATTGTCCGAAGGATTGAAAGACGACAGGGGTTATCTTGAGCTTGACAAAGGCGAAGATTACATAAAATATAACGCCAAAAACAATGACGATGAAATGACATACTGCCATGTTAAAGTCAAGGACGAGAAGAACGGCGTCTACGTTTTATTCCTGATCTGCAACGAAGAGAACCAAAGCAATTACGAGAAAAAGTTCAATAGCTGGTTTGACAGCTTCAAAGTAAAATAACACGCATTAAAAGACCATCGGGTGAGCCGGTGGTCTTTCTTTTGCATCAGCATATCTTTTCAAGGTTCTCTTTTATCGTTTTCAGTATCCGCTTTTCAAGCCTTGAGATATAGGACTGCGAGATCCCGAGCCTGTCTGCAACTTCTTTCTGCGTGAGCTCTCTTGTCCCTCCGAAGCCGAAACGCAGCTCCATTATCTGCCTCTCACGTTCCGGCAGACCGTTTATCTCTTTTAAAAGCAGCTCACGCTCCACCTCGTTTTCTATCCCTCTGTTCACTATGTCGTTCTCAGTCCCGAGGATATCGGACAGAAGAAGCTCGTTCCCGTCCCAGTCTATGTTCAGCGGCTCGTCGATAGATATCTCGGCCTGCTGCTTTGAAGCCTTTCTCAGGAACATGAGTATCTCGTTTTCTATGCAGCGCGATGCATAAGTAGCCAGCTTGATCTTCTTGTCCGGACGGTAAGTCTTTACTGCCTTGATAAGCCCGATAGTTCCGATAGAGATCAGGTCTTCAAGCCCAACTCCCGAGGATTCAAATTTCTTTGCGATGTAAACCACGAGCCGCAGATTATGTACAATAAGAAGATCCCGTGCTTTTTCAGGCTCTGTTTCAAGAAGCTCAAAAGCCCGTTCCTCCTCCTTTGACGAAAGAGGAGGCGGAAGGGAATCGGGACCATTGATATAATCTACGGTATCGGTATTTGTGAACCTTGATATCAGCAGAGCGATCATCGCTCGGAATTTGTTCATCATATTCTTCACCCTTTATATCAGAATTCTCGGATTGAACACAGCCCTCGGAGACTTGTCGCTGTCCGTTATCCCTGCCGAGCAGTCAGCTTCTTTGATAAGCCTGTCTCCTTCGTAGATATACAGCCTTGCTTTAGAAGTTACGGCTATGAGCCTTGTGCCGTCAACTGTGGAATAGGGGATCAGATGAAATCCCGATGCCGCAAGACCCTTTTCTGAATCAAGCTCAAAACGCTCATACAGCTTGCCTGATGCAAAAACTATGACAGGAGAGCCGCTGAAAACATCTTCGAGCATATTGCCGGTGTCGCAGACTCCCGGGAAGAAACAGTCACAATTCCCAAGCACAAAGCGCACACGGAATCTCTTAGCTCTCAGCTTTCTTCGCAGTGTCAGCCTGTCGTAAATACAGATGACGGCGTAGCAGACGATAACGCAGGAGATAAGCAGCCACAGAGGGATATCGGGGTACGGCGTGTAGTTGCGGTATGATATTATCCTTGCACCGCTCAGCTCCCACATCGCCATGCAAAGCCCTCCGAATAAAAGCTCCGTGCTCAGATAGACAAACACATAAAGCACAGCTCTGCCAAGGGACTTTGGAGAAAACGCAACGGCACATATCCCGCAGATAAGCCCTAACTTTATTATCGTTATCAGCAGAGCGATAAGGAAGCTGCTGCAATCTATCAGAACGATCAAAGAGCTGAGCCCTCCGAGTATCCCTGCAAGCAGCTTTCTCCGCGGTGCGGCGGCGGTCCTTGTGATCTTTCCCGTGCATCCGATGAATCCGAAAGTCAGTATCATATTGGCGATAACAAGTATGTCTATGTATATCTTCATGTCCATAATTATATCCCTGCAGCCGGCAGAAAATTGCCGAAAGCTGAGCGCGCGCCAGTAGATTTTTCTTGACTTTTTTTGATTTTTATAGTATAATTGTAACAGAAAATCAGGGCGGCTGAGGTCGCCTTTTTCTATAAGGCTTTGAGGAGAACGCTATGAAAAAAGCTAATGCCCAAAAAGAACGGAAAAGCTCCGGATATATAAGACTTATCCAGATCTCGATGATATTAGGCTACGCGCTGATCGTTTTCGGTGCTGTCTCCATCGTTGCAGAGCTTGCTGTCCGCAAGACGGATTCTGTCCTGAAAAATAAAGTTATATCCCTTACCTCATCTCTGAACGTTCAGATGAAGCTGAATATGCAGAGCTATCTTTCGCGTATGGAAACTATCGCCATGCTCGCCTTTGCCGAGGAAGACGCCTATACATACGACGCTGCCGACGAGAACAACGACGAGTTTGAAGCTATAAACAAAGAAAAGGTCATAACCGAGAAGCTCTACAGCCTTTGTATTATGGAGAACTTCGTCGATTACGGCATCGTTTACCGCAATAACAGAACCGTCGGCAAGATATCCAACGCAACATCATCTCTCTTCGGAGACAAGATATTCACAGAGCTCAGCTCCATGATAACAAGACCCAGGACAAATGACGGCTGGGCAACAGGCTATAAGGACGATTTCAAACGGATATATTACGTCAAAAAAGTGCATGAGAATGCCGTGCTGGTTATATCCTTCTATGCTTCCGAGCTTGACGAGGTCTTTGATAACCCGGAGACCCTCAGCGATATGGAGATAAGGCTCGTGAACCAGGATTACAATATCCTGTATTCCGAGGAAAGCGACGAGGTCGGAAAGCCTCTGCCTGAAAATCTCAAGAACAAGATAATCGGCCAGACTTCATCTGCGCTTATGGATAACGAATATCTCGTTTCCGTCAACAGCTGCGACCAGTGGTATGTTGTATGCTCTATCCCCACAAGCATCATCCTGAACGAAAAGAACGAGATGAGAAGTTATATCTATATGACCGCTGTTGTGGCTGTTCTTGTTGCCGGTCTTATCGGGCTGTATCTTTCTTATCTGCTCACCAATCCCGTAAAGAAAATGGTCGCCGTACTTGACGACAAGGCAAGCGTGGATATGCTCACAGGCGTCCTCAATAAGCATACCTTTGAGGAGTATTCCCGCAATCTCCTTGAAAGGTCCCTCAAGACCGAGCAGCGTGCTCTGCTTATAGTCGATATCGACGACTTCAAGGGCGTAAACGATACATTCGGACACGCCGTGGGCGATAAGGTCCTCAGGCATACGGGAGAGATAATCAGAGAAGTATTTACAGACGACGACTATCTCGGAAGGATAGGCGGAGACGAATTCTGCGTGCTTATCAACGAGAGATTTGACAGTGAAGACAAGCTAAGAGACTATGTTACCGACCAGTGCTCGAAGCTTTGCGGGGAATTCCACAGCAACTATATCGGAGAAGACAAGAGCTATAAGGTATCTGTCAGCATAGGCATAGCCTTGTTCCCCCAGGATGCAAAGGACTTTGCTTCTCTCTATTCAGCCTGCGACAGAGCTCTTTATACCTCCAAAAAGCAGGGCAAGGACACCTTCACCTTCTATGACACTTTGGAAGAAAGGGAGGAAGGACAATGATAAAAAGATTATTCTGTATGCTCCTTGCTTTGTCGTTCATCCTTCTTACCGCCTGTTCAGATGAAGAGGTCGTAACACAGCATCAGGAGCAGATCGAGATAAAGCTCTCCTGGTGGGGCAACGATAAACGAAATGAATATACTCTTGCAGCCGTCGAGAAATTTGAAAAGCTGCACCCCGAGATCAAAGTCAAGTGCAGCTATTCCGAGTGGTCGGGCTATGAGGCAAGAAGCCGTGTCCAGATGGTTTCCGGCACAGAGGCAGATGTAATGCAGATAAACGTGGGCTGGCTTTCGGAGTATTCTGCCGACGGCAGCGGATATTACGATCTGGAGAAGCTTTCCGATACTGTTGATCTGACGAATTTCTCGGATAAGATGCTTTCATACGGCAGGAGGAACGGCGTCCTGAACGCTATCCCCATCGCCATGAACGCAGAAACTGTCTATATAAACAAGACGGTCTATGATTCCTACGGCTTGTCAGTGCCGAAGACCTGGGATGATTTCTTTGATGCTGCCAAGGTGATGAAAGCAGACGGAGTTTATCCGCTTTCGGGCACCGAAAAAAGCCTCTGGCTTTTCTGCATCGCTTATGCCGAACAGCAGAACGGCAAGCATTTTATAAACGATAAAAGCGAGATCACATTCACAGCCGACGATCTTGAGATAATGATAAACTTCTATTGCAGGCTCGTCAACGAGAGCGTTATCCCGAAGGTAGAGGATTATCAGCGGTTCAATATCGACAGCTGCGTCTATGCCGGATGCGTTGCCTGGGTCAGCGACGCCATGAATTATTTCCAGAACTGTATCGACGCAGGACAGGAGATCGTTCCTGCTGATTATACAGTCAGCGACGGACTATCCAGCGGTGCAGGCTGGTACGCAAAACCGGCTACCCTTTACGCTATAAGCAAGAACACCGAGCATCCGAAAGAAGCAGCGCTTCTCCTCGATTTCATGCTCAACAGCACGGAATGGGCGGAGCTGCAGGGGATCGAGAAGGGAATACCCGTCCGCCGCTCGGCAAGGGCAGGTCTCGAGCCGGACGGCCCGCTTGAAGGCGTGCAGTACGAGGCTTCTCTCGTAATGGAGAACAATACAGTCATCAGCGAGATGAATTCGATCATCGAAAGCGCAGATCTCTATAATGAGTTTATCTCTGCCTGCGATCTTGTGTATTTCGATAAAGCAACATCCCAGGAAGCGGCAAAGCTGCTCTATGATAAATACGCCGAGAGCTTTGCCCTTGAAGGAGCAGAAAAGACTGACATAATCCAGACATGATAACTTTTACGGCTTGACTTTTATAAAAGAATGCAGTATATTTTTCATAGAATAATATCTACGGAGATGAATAGAGTGGCTAACGGCGACAGTTGCGGGGCAAGCGGACGATTATGCAGGTATTTGATCGCAGGCTTTGACAAGCGGCTTGAGCGTGCCGCTTTATTTGCTGCGATATAATGACTCTGCTCCCGTATTTGCCTTGCGTGAATACGGGATATTTATGTCTATTTGTCCCTCGCGCCAGTTGATCTGAAAATTCAACGAAACGGAGGAATGACCGATGGAAAAAAACGAGCTCATTAAAAACGAAGCTCCTGCGATAAAGCCTGACTACAGCAGCGAGATCGCGGAGATAATCAAAAGCAACGATACCCCGAAGTCTATAATGACCCGTCTCGAAGACTATCACGAAAGCGATATAGCCGATGTTTTCGGGAGCCTCTATCATGGCTTTCCAGTCGCTGATACTTGACATGGCAGGCAACGTCGGCACACAGTCCCTTGCCGTGTCCATAAGAGTCCTTATGGACGAGAACCTCACGTTCCACCAGAAATGCAGATTTGTTTTCAAGGAGATGCGAGTGGGCTTCTGCAACGGACTGCTCCTCGGAAGCATATCCTTTGTGCTCATCGGGCTGTATATCATGTTCTTTAAGCACAGAACAGCTGTGTTCTCTTTTGCTGTTTCCGGCTGTATCGGCATCTCGCTGATACTTGCGATGCTTGTTTCAAGCGCTGTCGGAACGCTTATACCACTTTTTTTCAAAAAAATCAAAGTCGATCCTGCGGTAGCATCAGGTCCGCTGATAACTACCGTCAACGACCTTGTTGCAGTCGTTGCATACTACGGCATGAGCTGGATCCTCCTGCTCAATGTGCTGAAACTCTCATAAAATCCAAAAGGCATCACATACCGGGCTGTACCGGATGTGATGCCTTTTTCTGTTTACTTGAATTTATCTTTCAGCTTGTCGAAGAAGCCCTGGCGTTTCTGGTAGTTCTTTTCGGTGAGGGAATCCTCAAAAGCCTTGAGCTTTGCCTTCTGGTCCTTTGTAAGATTCTTCGGCACCTCGACGGACACCTTGACATAATGATCTCCGCGGTCAGAGCGGTAGAGGCGTTTTATACCCTTGCCCCTGAGCCTGAATACCGTACCGGCCTGCGTTCCTTCGGGAACTGTGTATTTAACCTTGCCGTCAACTGTCGGAACAACGATCTCTGCACCGAGAGTAGCCTGTGTGTATGTCAGAGGAACATCGGTCCAAACGTCGTAGCCGTCACGCTCGAAGATCGGGTCGGGACGAACATTTACGTTGATATGAAGATCTCCGTTCGTACCGCCGTTCGTGCCTGTGTTTCCGCCTCCCTGGATGCGAAGAGTCTGTCCGTCGTCAACTCCGGCAGGGATTTCGATATCACGGCTTATGGTCTTCTTTACCTGACCTCTGCCCGAACATGTCTGACAGGGCTTATCAACAGTTTTGCCTTTGCCTCCGCAGCGCGAGCAAACTGAGCTCTGGGAGATATTGCCGAAGGGCGTTCTCTGTGTCACGCGGACTGTTCCCGTACCTTTACAGTCGGGACAGGTCTGAGGCGTCGAGCCTTTGGCAGCTCCCGTGCCTCCGCAGTCGGGACAGGCCTCTGTCCTTGTCAGCCTGATGCTCTTCGATGTTCCGGTGCAAGCCTCCATAAAGTCGATAGTCACAGATGCAGTAAC
>CAMVOF010000118.1:0-7224 GCA_947169055.1 uncultured Clostridia bacterium | reverse complement strand
TCAAGGGTTTCTTCTTTAGCTTCGTTGTTATTCAATTTTCAAGCTGCTTGCGCACTCACTGTTTTCACAGGGGTGCTTTATTATTGTACCACAAACCACAGGTTCTTGTCAAGCGTTTAGTCTTTAACTTTTTGTGAACTGTGTCCGTGATCGCCGTCCATAACAGACAGCTTTATTATTCTATCACTTTGAAGCCCTCTTGTCAAGGGGTTTTTGTCGATTTGTATACTTGCACAAATCAATTTAGCCAAATTGAAAAAAAAGAGCTTAAATCACAAGCGAATCTTTCGGGGTGGGAAAAACAGTCAAATAAACCACTGCCGGAGCAGCACTTTTCATGCTTGCTCCGGCAGGTATCATTCTTCTTCGTCCTCCGATAGGTCGGGGACATATTCTTTATTTTCTATAAGGTAGTCCAGTACCTTGCCGTAGAAGGTCGAAGGGCTCAGGGCTATCTTCGAGCGGATGAACTCTGCCTGTTCCCTGTCGGGGGCAAGTAGCTTCATATCCAGCAGGGTCAATCCCTTATCCTCGCAGATACAACGCACCTCGCAGCCGTCGGGGGTATCCGTCAGCTCGAACTTTGCCTCCTGTTCTGCACGGAGCTTCGCAAAGAGCTTTAATCCTGCGGCATATATCCTGTCGCGGACGCTTTTGTTGACGAGGGTCTTGAAATCCACTGCGCCTTTTCTTCCCGCTTCGGTGAGCACATAGACTTTCGTTCCTCCGCGTTCTTCTACTATAATGGTACCCGAGGCTATCATCTGCTGCACGGCTTCAACATAGAGGAAATAGTTCACCACGTTCTCGGAGGTGGCTATCTCTATGAGCTGTGCTTCGGTGACGGGCCTTGCGATCCTGTTGAGGAAATACGCCAGGAGTATCTTCACCTCGTAGATGTCAATAGGGCTGAACACCTCGGGAGTTATATCGGGATATCTGTTATCCAAAGCTGTCAGTCCTCCTTGCTTATCAGAAATTTGGGTAATCGAGCATATGGTTGAGCAGGGCGATATTCACAGCCGCCTCAACGCAGGGAACTGCTCTCGGGACAACGCAGGGGTCATGTCTGCCCTTGATAGCGATGGTCTCGTTCTTCATTGCCGAATAATCGACTGTATCCTGGGGCTTAGCGATAGAGGGTGTGGGCTTGAAGGCTACACGCAGGGTTATGGGCATTCCGGAAGAGATACCTCCGAGTATGCCGCCGTGGAAATTCGTTCTTGTAACAACGTGTCCCTGCTCGTTCACATAGAACTCGTCGTTATTCTCGCTGCCCAGCATCTTTGCGGCATTGAAGCCTGCTCCGAACTCAAGCCCCTTGACGGCAGGAATGCCGAAAATGAGCTGTGCGATGGAATTCTCGAGGCCGTCGAAGATAGGCGAGCCCACGCCTGCCGGAACATTTATGGCGATACACTCCACAACTCCGCCGACGCTGTCCTGAGCCTCTTTAGCCTTCTTTATGTCGTTTATCATCATCCTGCCCTTGCGCTCGCTGATAGTCGGAAAATCCTTGGAACGAAGGGTGAGGATGTCTTCTCTTGTGGTCCTTATGGGGTCGAAGCTCTCGTCCTTGATCTTATGTATCTCGGCGATATGGGCTCCGACATAGATGCCTCTGCGCTCCAGCACCTGTCCTGCAACTGCACCGGCAAAGCACAGCGGAGCTGTCAGCCTGCCGGAGAAATGTCCGCCGCCTCTGGGGTCGGAGAATCCTCTGTATCTGAGCGCACCTGTATAGTCGGCATGGCCGGGTCTTGCCAGCTTTGAAAGCTTCAGATAATCGGTGGAATGCTGGTCTGTATTTGCGATAAAGGCGCAGAGAGGTGTGCCGGTGGTCTTTCCGTTGAAGAAGCCCGACATTATCTGCGGCATATCCTTTTCTCTTCTCTGAGTTGCGGTCTGATCCCTGCCGGGAGCACGCCTTGCCATGAACTCCATGATCTTGTCCATATCTATGCTCTCTCCGGGAGGCATATTATCTATGCACACGCCGATAGCCGGCCCGTGGCTTTCTCCGAAAACAGAAAAGCTGATCCTGTTGCTCCATGTAGATGACATTTATATATCCTCCGCTCAAATAAAATGCTGTTTGATCACGCAGCTATCTCCAGACGCCTCTGGCTCCGCTGAAATAGTCCGCAAGCATAGCTTTGTGCTGCTCGCTGTATATCTCCGGCAGCTCGTCTCCGCCGAACCACCCAAGCTCGTCCGTCTCGATATGGTCACAAAAGAGCTCGCCGCCCGTGATATGGGCGATGAACGCAGCGGTTATCGGCTGGTTGCCGGTAGATCTTGAGAAAAACCCGGAATATATACCGCAGAGGGCATCGACCGCGATATCGAGGCCGGTCTCTTCCTTTGTTTCGCGTACAGCCGTCTGCTCAAGGGTCTCGCCGTACTCCATAAGTCCGCCGGGGATCCCCCATTTGCCGCAGTCGCAGCGTTTGACGAGCAGTATCCTGCCGTCTTCATCGCTTATGATGCTGACTGCCGCGCCGAGGATCCTTTTCCCTTCCGACATCTCTCATACCTCCTCAGATCAGCCGCCGAGCCTGTCGAAGACCTCCCAGAAATCGGGATAGCTCTTTGAAACGCACTCCGCTCCGTGTATCATCAGGGGCTTTTCGCAGCGTGTCGAGGCTATAGCCATAGACATAGCTATCCTGTGATCTCCGAAGCTGTCCGCTTCTCCTCCGGCAAGCGTTTCCGAGCCCTCTATCTCAAGCCTGTCCTCATAAGCCGTGACCCTTCCGCCGATGCCGTTCAGACACTCGGTCATAGCCGCGAGCCTGTCCGATTCCTTTATCCTGAGCCTTGCCACGTTCCTTATCACCGATCTGCCCTTGCAGAAGCTGGCAAGCACGGCAAGTATCGGCACGAGATCGGGTATATCCGAGCAGTCGAGATTGAAGCATCTCGGCCGTCCTTTATCATTATACACCATCTCGTCACAAATTTCAATAATTTTTTTATCTCCCTGTGCAGAATTTACATTCAGTCCATTTATAACGATGTCGTTTCCGATCGAATTTGCCACCTTGAAGAATGCAGCCTGGGACCAGTCGCCCTCCACAGCGCAGTTCCGGGCGGCAAGTCTTTTGCCTCCGCGGACAAGATAGCCGTCTTCCGTTTCCTCCACGGAAGCCCCGAATCTTGACAGAACATCGGCGGTTATGTCCACATAGGGCTTGCTCTCGAGCCTTGAGGTCATAGTTATCCGGCTGTCTTCCCTAAGAAGGGTCAGCGCAAACACCAGACCCGTGATATACTGAGATGAAACGTTACCCGGCATCCTGTACTCTCCGGGGCGGAGCTTTCCTGTCACGGTAAAGGGCATGGTGCCGTTGTAGATGAATTCAGCTCCGTGCTTCGGCAGCTCGTCGAGATAGGCGTTTATGGGCCTTTCGGGCAGTCTTCCGTGTCCGATGAAGGTCGTTCTTATCCCTAAAGCAGCAGCCACGGGGATAAGGAATCTCAGGGTCGAGCCGCTTTCTCCGCAATCTACGGATGCGCTTTCCGGCGGAGAGACTATGCCGTCAACTACGGCTGTGGTCCCGTCGAAAACTATCTTTGCTCCGAAGGCTTCCATGGCTCCGGCAGTTGCAAGGATATCCTGAGATCGGGAAAGTCCCGTTATGACCGATCTTCCCTTGCTCAGAGCCGCTGCGATGAGCAGCCTGTGAGCCTCGCTCTTTGAAGGCGGAGCAGTTACGCTGCCCGTGAGCCTGTGGGGTATTATAAGCTTATCCATTTCACATCTCCTCAAGCACAGCCGCGATCTCCTCCTCGGAGGTCTCTCTCGCATAGCAGTTGTCTCCGAACTGCACTATGCTGCCGATGCCCTGCTGGAACACGAAACGCAGCTTGCCGTTGCGGACTTTTTTGTCTGTATAGAGCTTTGAAAGCAGCTCTCTTCGGTCGATATACTCCGGAAGAGCCACGGGAAGGCCTGCTCTCCTGCAAAGGCCGGTCACCTGCTCTGCTTCCTTTTCCGTAAGATATCCGAGCTTGACACCCAGCTTTGCCTGTGCGATAAGCCCTATGCTTACGGCTTCTCCGTGTAGCAAGCGGTAATCCGAGACAGTCTCCACAGCTCTGCCCACAGTATGCCCTAAGTTCAGTATCTCTCTGAGGCCGCTTTCCCGTTCGTCCTGCATGACCACCCTGTATTTTATCTCGCAGTTCTTCTGGGAGATATACTCGCAGGGCTCAGCCTCACATTCAAGTATCTGCTCTATGTGCTCTTCAAGGTAGTCGAAAAGCTCTCTGCTGCCGAGGCAGGCGTGCTTTATCGTTTCGGCAAGGCCGCTGGAAAGCTCCCGCTTCGGCAGGGTCTTCCAGCACTCGATGTCGATATAGACCTTCTTCGGCTGGTTGAAAAGCCCGATAAGGTTCGTTGCAAGAGGTGTGTCAACGGCTGTCTTTCCGCCGACGGAAGCATCAGCCGCCGCAAGCAGGGTCGTCGCGTAGTTGATAAAGGGAACACCTCTGCCGAAGGTTCCTGCCGTGAAGCCTGCAAGGTCGGTGACGACTCCGCCGCCCACAGCAATAACGCAGCAGTCCCGTCGGAAGCCTTTTTCGAGCATGGCATCCTCGAGCTTCTCTTTCATCTGCCTTGTCTTGCTCTTCTCTCCTGCCGGGATAACGAAGAGCTCGGCTGTATATCCGGCATTTCGCAGCTCATCCGCGATCTTTCCGGCATAGAGGGGCTCGACGTTGGTGTCCGTTACCACCGCAAAGCGCCTGATCTTCCCCACAAGGCCGTTTTTCAGATCATCAAGGAGCCTGCCCTCAAGGCAGCGTCCAGTCTCGATCTCGTAAGAATCATCAACTACTTTTTTAAGCTCACAGTTAAACAGCATTTTTATCCTTCTCTCAGATTTGTTCTGCAATATTCCTCCATGGCAAGTATCTTGCCCATGGTCTTCCTGAACATCTCGGGCGTCAGCGACTGTGCGCCGTCGCTCCATGCGTTCTTGGGATCAACGTGTACTTCTATCTCGAGGGCATCGGCTCCTGCTGCAACGGCAACGAGGGACATAGGCTCAACAAGAGAAGCTATTCCCGTTGCGTGGCTGGGATCGATGACTATGGGCAGGTGGGTCTTCTGCCTGAGCAGCGGCACCGCCGAGATGTCCAGGGTGTTTCTGGTCTCGGGCTCGAAGGTGCGGATCCCTCTTTCGCAGAGGATCACCTTGCTGTTGCCCTCGCTCATTATATACTCTGCGCTCATCAGCAGCTCCTGCAGCGTCGAGGAAAGACCTCTTTTAAGCAGCACGGGCTTGTCGCAGCGTCCGAGAGCCTTGAGCAGGGTGAAGTTCTGCATATTCCTTGCTCCCACCTGGACGATATCCACATCCTTGAAGAGCTCGATGTCCGAAAGGTCCATTATCTCCGTGACTATCGGCAGACCTGTTTCCTCCTTGGCTTTGAGGAGTATCTTTATGCCCTCTTCGCCGAGCCCCTGGAAAGCATAGGGGGAAGTTCTGGGCTTGAAAGCACCTCCGCGCAGGAAGGTGGCTCCTGCCTCCTCGACGGCTATCGCCGTTTCGATGAGCTGCTTCTCACTCTCAACCGAGCAGGGTCCTGCGATAACGTTGAACTCTCCGCCGCCGATCTTTCTTCCTGCTACCTCGATGACTGTGTCCTCGGGGTGGAAACGGCGGTTGGCGTTCTTGTAAGGCTCCTGCACGCGCTTGACAGACTCGACGACTTCCCTGGCTCTTACGTCGTCCATGTCTATGGAAGTAGTATCCCCGATAAGTCCTATTATCCTGGAATGAACTCCCGTCACAAGATTTGTCTTCACATTGTACTTTTGCAGCCAGAGCACAAGCTCCTCCACCTGTTCCTCTGTTGCAGAATTCTTCAGTACGATCACCATCATAAATACCTCCTTGAAAAATCAAAGAGGACAGCCTGAATCGTGTTCAAGCTGTCCTCAGATAATCATTGATCTCAGGTTTATGCGCTAACAGCGGCCGTACAGCTTACAACACGAAAAGACCTTAGCATACCAGAAGCTAAAGCCGTAAAACGCGAATGTAAATACTGTGTTGGCAACGCGCTGCATATCCGTCGATTCCTTTCCTATCGTTTATCAGCCGCAGGACAGTTTTTCCGCCTGCCGCAAAAATGATAACAAAGTCATTATAGTGCCAATTTTTGGATAAGTCAACCTCAGATGCCCAAGATTTACAATTTGTTCACGTTTTGCTTCCGGCCGGTGATATCCGCTCAGGACTCCGATCTTATGTATTTGGAGTGCTTTTTGCGCTTCTTTTCCTCATACATCCTGGAGTCTGCCTGAGTTATCAGCTGGTGTATCTTGGTGTTCTCGTCGGCCTCTGTGATAAAGCTGCCTATGCTGGCGCTTATCTCATAGGGCTTGTGTATCCTTGCGTTTATTTCTGCAAGGCGCTTTTCAAATCTCTTTTCGAAATCCCTTGCCTGCTCTTCTGTCTGGTCTGCGGCTATGATGACGAACTCGTCTCCGCCGAAGCGTGCGCAGATATACCCTCTCGAGCAGGACTGCTTTATGGCATCCGTCAGCCTCTGGAGAGCAAAGTCGCCCTCCTTGTGGCCGTAGCTGTCGTTTATCTGCTTCATACCGTCCATATCGACGAAGGAGACCATGAGCTTCTTGTGCTCTCTCATGCACTCGGCAAGCAGATCGGCAGTCGCACGGGTGAAGCCGTTGCGGTTATAGATATTGCACAGCGTATCCATGACATAGAGCCTTTCCAGCTTTCCGATAGCCTTGTTAAGGTTTACCAGCTGTCTTATATGCTCGAAGGAATTGCTTATATTCATCATCATGGAATGGCAGAGCATACTGTTTATCGGGAAATCGCTGTTTAATATAACGTAGTAGCCCAGGCATCTCTCGCGGAAATGCAGCGGCAGGAAATAGCTTATATTCCCGCCCGTGGTGAGCTTTTCGGGGAACATATCTCTGCTGGGGAAATCGTTGCCCTGGCCTGCTTCTTTGTTGGCGAAGACCAGCGGCACGCTCATCATCTCGGTATAGCCCTTTGAGGGCATCTCCTTATCAAGGTCGTCGAAAGCTCCCTGCCAGTCAGAGCAGAGGCAGATATAAAACTTCTCGCAGCTGATCTCGGAGATATGCTGTGCTGCAACGCGGACAGTCTCCTCGACACTTTCCGTCTCAGCCAGAGCCGAGGTCAGGCGGTTGAGCAGGGTTATCTCGTTCTGCAG
>CAMVOF010000117.1:0-7267 GCA_947169055.1 uncultured Clostridia bacterium | reverse complement strand
TCTTGAATAGAGGTTTACCCGAAGGGGTTTGGGGGCGATCGGAAAGCCCCCAACAAGAGCGTGTGCTATTTATAATTCTGCACACAGCTTTAAGCGTAGTTTAGCCCATGCCAGGCTTTGTTCGCGTGGGAAACTAACCCTCCTGCGCAAAAGTAAGCATGCGAAGCTTGCGTCACGCGTCAAGCGCTGTCGCCGCAGCGATCGCGTCAAGCGTTGTCGCCGCAGCGACAGCGTCATTCTCCGAGCTCTACTGTTCCCACCGTTGCTCCCAGCAGGCAGCCTCCCGTTAAGTAGAATACCACTTCCGGCACCCTCATAACTATGCAGATCAGCCCGAATATTACCTCGAAAACAGGCAGCATTACGATGAGCAGCCAGGGCTTCCGCTTCAGTATCGGCAGCTTTTCCCTCAGCTTTTCCTTTGTGCCGAATTTCTGATCCAGTATTATCATCAGCGCAAAGCCTAAAGCCGCCGCTGCGATAATACACATCACTGCACCGTATCTGCTCATTCTCACACCCCCGTTTATGCAAATGGTATCCTCTCCCTTTCGGGAGGAGATACCATTAAAGCTTTATTTTTCTCGGATCAAAGTACGCGGACTCTTACAACGCCGTCGATAGCCTTGATAGCGTCGATATCGGCAGAGCCCTTAACGTCGAGCATGGTGTAGCTCCATTCCTTCTTGCTCTTGTTCACCATGTTCTCGATGTTAGCACCCTTGTCAGCAACAGCTGTTGTGATCTGGGAGATAAGTGCGGGAACGTTCTTATGAAGAACGCAAACCAGAGCGTCGCCGGTCTTTACGAGGTCGGCATTCGGGAAGTTTACGGAATTGATGATAGCGCCTCTCTCGATATAAGCCATGAGCTCGTCAGCAGCCATAACAGCGCAGTTGTCCTCGCTCTCCTCAGTGGAAGCACCGAGGTGGGGGATAGCAACAACGTTCTCAACGCCGAGCACCTCATCGCTGGGGAAGTCAACGACATATCTTGCAACCTTGCCGCTGCCGAGAGCCTCAACGATAGCCTCGCCGTTTACCAGCTCGCCTCTTGCGAAGTTCAGGATCTTAACGCCGTCCTTGCAGAGAGCGATCGTATCCTTGTTGATAGTATCCTTTGTATCAGCGTTGAAGGGGAGGTGCAGAGAGATGTAATCGGACTCTGCGTAGATGTCGTTGATATTAGTAGTTACCTTAACGTCGGGCTTGAGGTTAAGAGCAGCGTTTACGGAGAGGAAGGGATCGTAGCCGATGACCTTCATGCCGAGGGAGATAGCGATATTAGCCAGCTTTCCGCCGATAGCGCCGAGTCCGATAAGGCCGAGGGTCTTGCCCATGATCTCGTTTCCTGCGAAGTTGGACTTGCCTTTCTCAACCATTTTGCCTACCTCTGCGCCGTTGCCCTTAAGGGTCTGAGCCCAGTCGATAGCCTCGGGGATCTTTCTCGAAGCAAGCAGCAGGCCGCATACAGCCAGCTCCTTAACAGCGTTGGCATTAGCGCCGGGGGTGTTGAAAACAACGATACCCTGCTCTGCGCACTTGTCAACGGGGATATTGTTTGTGCCGGCACCTGCACGGGCGATAGCAAGGAGGTTATCCTTGAACTCCATATCGTGCATCTTAGCCGATCTTACCATTACTGCCTCGGGAGCATCACAGCTGTCCGAAACCGCATAGTCTGCGCCGAATCTGCTTGTACCGCAGGCAGCGATCTTATTGAGTGTCAGAATATTGTACATGGTTATCATTCCTTTACATATTATTTGTTATGCATAGTTATGCAAACAGCGCGGAGCGGTCTGCTCCGCGCCGATGCGAAATTTACTTGAGCAAATTGCAGGAAGTTTTTTTGATTATGAATTCTCTTCCTCAAACTTCTTCATGAACTCAACGAGCTTCTCAACGCCCTCGATAGGCATTGCGTTGTAGATGGAAGCTCTCATACCGCCCACAGTTCTGTGACCCTTGAGGTTCTCGAAGCCGGCAGCCTTAGCCTCTGCAACGAACTTCTTATCGAGCTCCTCGTCGCCGGTAACGAAGGGAACGTTCATCAGCGATCTGTCCTTGGCAACAACTGTACCCTTGAACATCTTGCTCTCGTCGAGGAAATCATAGAGGATCTTAGCCTTCTTCTCGTTGTGAGCCTTCATGCCCTCGAGACCGCCCATCTTCTTGATCCACTTGAATACCTTGCCGCAGATATAGATGCCGTAGCAGGGAGGAGTGTTGTAGAGAGAATCGTTGTCAGCCTGGAGCTTCCAGTTCATCATCGAAGGAGTCTGAGCGAAAGCAGGGCCGTCAGCGATAAGGTCCTCACGAACGATAACGATCTGCACGCCGGCAGGTCCAACGTTCTTCTGAACGCCGCCGTAAACAACGCCGTACTTGGTAACGTCTATCGGCTCGCTGAGGAAGCAGGACGATACGTCAGCAACAAGCTCGTGGCCCTTGGTGTTGGGCAGGGTCTTGTACTTGGTTCCGTAGATGGTGTTGTTCTCGCAGATATAAACATAATCAGCGTCCTCGGGGATGTCGAGGTCCGAGCAATCGGGGATATAGGAGAAGGTCTTGTCTGCGGAGGAAGCTACCTTAACTACCTCGCCGAACTTCTCTGCCTCGGCAGCAGCCTTCTTAGCCCACTGACCGGTGATGATATAAGCAGCCTTGCCGTTCTTCATCAGGTTCATCGGAACTTCTGCAAACTGCAGGGAAGCGCCGCCCTGACGGAAGATGACCTTGTAATTGTCGGGGATACCCATAAGATCGCGGAGATCAGCCTCTGCGTCCTTGATGATCTGGTCATAAGCCTTGGAACGGTGGCTCATTTCCATGACCGACATACCTGTGCCCTTGTAATCGAACATTTCGTCGGCAGCTTCCTTGAGGACTTCCTCAGGGAGAACTGCAGGGCCTGCACTGAAATTATAAACTCTGCCCATTTTAAAAACCTCCTATTATTCCGTCCGGCCTATAGACCGGAGATCAAAACTACATTAGATATTATATTACTTTTTCGCCCTAAAGTCAAGCATTTGAGGAAAGTCTTTATTTCCCCCAAAATGCAATTTTGCTGCGCGTTTCCTGCATTTTCGGCAAATCCGACGGCAAAGGGCGCTGCTTCTGCTTTTTGTAAATTTTTTTTAAATTCTATGATCTGCTCCAAAAACAAGAGCCCCGATCTCCCTTCTGCCGGGGATCGGGGTCTCAAATTGATCTTGATCTTCAGATCAAAGCTTGTAGTCGAGTGCAAAATTCGTAAAGCTTCCCTTGCAGTCGCCCACAGCATACATTCCGAGCATAACGCCCGTGAAGCCTCCTGACACTTCGCTGGTCAGATACTTCGCATAGCCGTAGCCGAGGGTGGTCTTTATTACAGCGCCCTCCTCGCGGAAGTAGAAGCTGTAGCTGAAATTGTCCGCCTGCACCGTCAGCTCTGCCTTGCCGGAGCTCAGGGGGATAGTCTTCTGAACGTGCTTGATACCGCCGATGTTTAGCTTGAGAACTGCTTCGTAGGCATTTTCATTCCTGCGGATAGCAACTTCGTAGTGCTCGTTTTCGCACATATAGACCGTGAAGCCTGCCTCGCCGGTGCCTTCAAGCTCCACCTCTGCCGACATCGAGAGATTGAACTCCTTCTGTCTCAGGGCAAGGAAGGTAGGCGAATCAGCCTCGTCCAGGGTTATAGCCGTACCTTTGAGGACAGCCTTGTCATCGCTCAGCTCATAGTTCTTGCTGTCGGGGAAGCGCATATAGCTCCAGTCAACGTCCCAGCGGGTGTTCTCGAAGGTGTAGTGGGTCTTTTCGGTCTGCTCCACATCTTTGTTCAGATCGTAAAATTCCTCGGTGGTGCCGTCGTTTCCGGCGGTGAACCAGCCGTCCTCACCGAACTTCACAGGAGTGATGAAAACTTCGCGTCCCAGGTTGTGGAAGGGCATCCAGAGGTGTATCTGTCTGAAGCCCAGGCTGAGGATATACCAGCTGCCGTCCAGATCCTGTATCAGATCGCCGTGTCCTATACCCTGAATGATATAAGGCGCCTTGTTGCGGTTGGAAAGCACGGGGTTGTTGGGGTTGCGGGAATATCTTCCCCACAGGCTGCGGCTCCTTGCGCAGGTTATCATGTGGCCGTACTCTGTGCCGCCTTCGGCAGCCATAAGGTAATACCACTTTCCGACCTTGTAGAGGTGGGGGCTCTCGAGGAAACGTCCGCCGCTGCCCTGCCAGATGCACTTGCTCTCGGAAACTTTCTTTCCCGTTGCAATATCTATCTCGCACTGAACAACACCGCCGACGCCGTTATCGTCTTCGCCGTTGGACATGAAATACGCCTTGTTCTTCTCGAAGTAGAGAGAGGGGTCGATACCGCCCTGATCCACATAGATCGGGTCGGACCAGGGTCCGTAGATATCGTCGGTATAAACATAGAAATTCTGTCTTGTGGTGTCGTTGGTGGTGACCACATAGAATCTGCCCTTGTTGAATCTTATGGTGGGAGCAAAGATACCGCCGGAGCTGTTTATCTTGTCCAGCATCACCTGCTCGTGTCTCGTCAGCACATAGCCTATCTGCGACCAGTTTATAAGGTCCTCGCTCTCAAAAAGAGGTATTGCGGGAAAATACTGGAAGGAGCTGCACACCATATAGAATTTACCGTTTGCAAAGCAAACGCTGGGGTCGGGATAGAAGCCCTTTATGACCGGATTTTTTACTTTCATTGTTTTTCCTCCTTTATCTGTCCGTAATAGGCGTTTTTGCCGTGCTTGCGGAGATAATGCTTGTCGAGCAGCTCCTGCTGCATTGTTTTTGCTTCGGGGTCGAGCCCCAGCGTGTGGTAGTTCATGAACGCGATCTCCTCAAGCACCACAGCGTGGTAAACGGAGTCGTAAGCGTTCTTGCCCCAGGTGAAGGGCCCGTGGCTCCGGACCAGCACCGCCGGAACATCCATAGGATCGGTCTTTGTATTTTCAAAGGTCTCGATTATGACCGTGCCTGTTTCTTTCTCGTAGTCTCCTGCTATCTCGTCAGGAGTCATTGCCCGGGTGCAGGGGACTTCTCCGTAGAAATAATCGGCGTGAGTCGTTCCCATTGGGACTATGCCCCGTCCTGCCTGAGCAAAGGAAACTGCCCAGCGGCTGTGGGTGTGGCAGATGCCGCCGATGTCCGGGTATTTCCTGTAAAGCTCCAGGTGGGTCGGCGTGTCGCTGGAGGGACGGTATTTACCTTCCACCGGCTTGCCTGTTCTGAGGCTCACCACCACCATGTCCTCGGCCTTCATGCCGTCGTATTCAACTCCCGACGGCTTTATCACAACGAGGCCGCTTGCCCTGTCGATGGCGGAAACATTGCCCCAGGTGAAGGTGACAAGTCCGTGTTTCGGCAGCATGAGATTGGCCTCGAGTACTTTCTGTTTAAGCTCTTCGAGCATTTCATACGTCCTTTCTCAGCTTATCTGTCTTTGCAGCGCAAGCATTTTCTCGTAGCGCTCCATATATACTGCAAAGCCCTCCGAGCCCTTTTCGTCGGGGCTGTAGGTCTCTGCTTCGATTCCTGCAAATACTTTTTCATCCAGCCAGTCGGCAAGGCTCATTCCTTCGCCGCAGACCATATACTGCGCCAGCAGAGCCATTCCCCAGGCACCGCCTTCTCCGGCATTTTGCATCACAGCCGTGGGAGTTTTTAAGCTGTCGGCTGCGATCTGTGCCGCAGCACCCTTGACTTTGAAAAGTCCGCCGTGGCAGTTGAAGCGTGAAGCATTTATCTTTTCTTTGTCGAAAAGTATCCTGTTCCCTAAGCTCAGAGCTGCAAGGGAAGCATAAAGCTCTGCGCGGATAAAGCCTCCAAGGTCGGCATGGCTGTCAGGCTCGCGCATATACATGGGCCTGCCTTCTTCGACTTGTGCAACAGGTTCTCCCGAAATGAAATTGCAGGCTGTCACGCCGCCGCAGGAAGGGTCGGCTGTCATCGCGTTTTTATAAAGCAGCTCGTATATCTCGCCTCTGCCGAGACTGCTGCCCGAAAGAGCAGCGAACTGTTCAAACATCTTAATCCAGTGATCGAGCTCTCCGCAGCAGTTGTTGCAGTGGACCATAGCCACAGGAGCACCGTCCGGGGTAGTAACAACGTCGATCTCGGGATAGCAGCCCTCAAGGGGCTTGTCAAGAACCAGCATGGAGAATACCGATGTTCCCGCCGAAATGTTTCCTGTCCCTCTGCGGACAGAGTTCGTAGCCGTCATTCCCGTGCCTGCGTCACCCTCCGGCGGACAGAACGAGATACCCGGCTTTAAATCACCCTCGGGATCAAGGAGAAGAGCACCGCTTTCGGTAAGTTCTCCGCATTTTTCTCCGGCGGCTGCTATCTGCGGAAGCAGGGAGTTCAGATGCCAGCCGCAGGCCTTGACTTCCGGCAGCTGCATAAAGCTGTGAATCATCTTTGCGTCGTAGCATCTGCCGAGCTCCACGGGGAACATCCCCGAAGCATCACCGACGCCCAGCACTCTCTCGCCGGTCAGCAGAAAATGCACATAGCCTGCAAGGGTGTTGATATGTCTGATCTTGTTTATATGATCCTCGCCGTTCAGCACCGCCTGATAAAGATGGGCGATGCTCCACCGCTGAGGAATGTTGAAGCCGAAAAGGGAAGTGAGCTTTTCCGCTGCCTGAGCAGTTATCGTATTCCGCCAGGTGCGGAAAGGAACGAGCAGCTCGTCGTTTTCGTCAAAGGCAAGATAGCCGTGCATCATAGCCGAAATGCCCATTCCCGAGAAGCCGGAAAGGGAAGCGCCGTATTTGTCTTTGACATCCTTTTTGAGGTCGGCGAAGCAGCCCCGGAGAGCCTTTATCATATCCTCCTGCGAGTATGTCCAAATGCCGTTTTCGAGCCTGTTCTCCCACTCATAGGAGCCCGAAGCCACAGGCAGAGACGTACTGTCAGCCAGCACAGCCTTGACTCTTGTAGAGCCGAATTCTATTCCGAGGAAGCAAAGGGAAGCTTCGATCTTTTCCTTGACTGTCATATCAGCACCTCATTCAGGGCAGGAGTACCGCAGGTGAAAATAATACTATTTATCTCATTTTACCATACATAGTTATTATACTATGAATAATCCTTGAATGCAAGTGATTTTTTGCATATCGTCACATTGACCAAAGGAAACGTGAATTTTTTGTATTTTTTAACTTGTCGCAGCGGCGACAGCGCTTGACGCGTGACGCAAGCTGAACAGCACACTGTTCAGCTGCCAAACAGTCCGGTGGACTGTTTGG
>CAMVOF010000116.1:0-7292 GCA_947169055.1 uncultured Clostridia bacterium | reverse complement strand
GAATATTTTTCCTTAATAGAATGTTTATTATTTTTTAGATTAAGTACACTAACTTTTCACATCTGTATCACATAAAAAGTTTATCATAAATCATGTAAAGACCAACGGTATGCAGGCTTAACCCCAGGCCTTCATATATTGATCGGCAGAAAGTGCCGATCTTCTCCCCCTATATTTTTTAGCTCTCACAGTTCCTGTGGGAGCCTTTTTTTGCATATAGGGGTCATGGAAGACCCAAAAGAAAAGCGACCATTTTCGGCCGCTTTTTCTTTTTTAAGCGTCTTAGTCTCCGAAGGATATACCTATCGCCTTGGCGGTCTGTACCATCTGGTCGTCGGCAGGAACGAACTTCGTCTTGCCCGCAACGTCGATGAGCTTGTTGGCCGTAACGGTGTCGTTCACCATAGCAACGGCAAGTCCGTATTTGTCCTGAGCGATGAGCTCCGCTGCATAAACACCGAACTTCGTTGCAAGAACTCTGTCGTAAGCCGAGGGACTTCCTCCGCGGAGCATATGTCCCGGCACGCAGACTCTTGTCTCACAGCCCGTAGCTGCCTCTATCTGCCTTGCGATACGTGTGGAGGCTGTGGTGATGCCTGCCTCTGCACGGCTCTTGGCGCGTTCCTTCTTCTTCATCTTGGCTTCGTTGATATCGAATGCACCCTCAGCAACAGCAAGGATAGAGAAGCCCTTGCCTGTTGTTGCACGCTTGACGCAGGCTTCGGAGAGCTTGTCGATGTCGTAGGGTATCTCTGGAATAACTATCATATCCGCACCGCCGGCGATCCCCGAATAAAGGGTCAGCCAGCCGGCCTTGTTGCCCATGATCTCAACGACCAGGATACGTCCGTGGGAAGTAGCCGTGGTGTGCAGCCTGTCGATAACGTCCGTTGCGATGTCAACAGCCGTGTGGAAGCCAAAAGTCACCGAAGTCCCCCAGATGTCGTTGTCTATGGTCTTCGGCAGTCCTATAACGTTGAGCCCTTCCTCCGAAAGCAGGTTGGCAGTCTTGTGGGTGCCGTTTCCGCCCAGGGTAAGCAGGCAGTCCAGCTTCTGCTTCTTGTAGGTCTGCTTCATGGACTTTACCTTGTCAACGTTGTCCTCCTCGACCACCTTCATCATCTTGAAGGGCGTTCTCTTCGTGCCGAAGATAGTTCCGCCCTGGGTGAGGATGCCGGAGAAATCGGACTGGTTCATCTCCTTGCACATATTGTTGATAAGACCGTAATAGCCGTTCTGTATGCCGACTATCTCAACGTCGTCGCCGAAACGCTCGTAGCAGGCCTTTGCAACTCCTCTGATAGTTGCGTTGAGTCCGGGGCAGTCGCCGCCGCTTGTCAGGATACCGATTCGTCTTTTCATTTTTATCCTCCTATCATTTACGGGTGCCGCCTAACAGGGAAGCACCCGTAGATTTAATTACGATTTAATACTTGTCGTCCTCGTCGTTGATGACTATTTTAAGGCCTTCGTTGTCCATTGCAGCTGCCGATCTCTGATAAGCCTCGGGGTCGAAGTCGTAGTCGTCGTCATCGTCAGCGCTTGCAGCCGGTGCCGGTGCAGGCTCATCGCCGTCATCAGAGCTTGCGCCGTCATCATTGCCGTAGCCGTTGAAATCGTACTCGTCGAAGTTGTTCTTCGAGGCCTTGTCGCTGTCGGAGAGCCTGAACTTGGCGATCATGTTCTTGAGTATCAGCGACTGCTCGGAGAGCTCTTCGCTTGCGGAAGCAGCTCCGATAGCAGTTGCGGTATTGGTCGCAACAACTGCCGAGATCTGGTCAACGCCTGTGTTGATCTGTACGATAGCTTCAGCCTGCTGTGCGGAAGCGTCTGTGATGTTCTTGACAAGTCCCTGTATCTGGGTGGAGCCTTCAACTATATCGCCCAGTGAAGCAGCTGTCTGTTCTGCCAGCTTCGAGCCCTTGTTTACAGCGTCTGTGGAGTTTTCGATAAGAGCAGCGGTCTGCTTTGCAGCCTCAGCCGAACGGGAAGCCAGACGTCTTACTTCGTCTGCAACAACGCCGAAGCCCTTGGAGCCTTCTCTTGCGGCCTCAACAGCAGCGTTGAGAGCGAGGATGTTGGTCTGGAAGCTGATGTCGTCGATGACCTTGATGATGTTTGCGATCTCTGCGGAGGACGTGTGTATCTGCTCCATGGCCTCCAGCATATTCGTCATGTCTTCGTTGCAGGCGCTGATCGCTTCTGTGTTGTTCGTAACTATGTTATAAGCGTTCTTAGCGTCCTTGGAGTTCTGCTTTACCTGTGTGCTTACGTCGTTAAGAGTCGCCGAAAGCTCTTCGATAGCGCTTGCCTGCTGGGTCGAGCCCTGGGAAAGTGCCTGAGCCGAATTGGATACCTGAACAGCACCGGAGTTCACCTGCTCGGCGGAAGTATTGATGGATGTAAAGGTCTCGGTAAGAGATTCAAGGATCTCGTTGAACGTAGTTTTGATCTTGATGAAGTCGCCCTTGAAGTCGCCTTCCATCCTGTAGGTGAGGTTGCCGTCCTGGATCTCCGTCAGGGCGTTAGTGATAAGGTTGATATACTGCCTCAGTCTCACTACCGTGTCAGCCAGGGAGCCCGACAGTATTCCTATCTCGTCCTTGGAGTAGGAAACTTCAACTCTGTCGGTCAGGTTGCCCTGTGCAAGGCTCCGGATACGGTTGGTAGCGGAAACGATAGGCTTCGAGATGCTTCTTGCGAACAGTACCGAAATAATGATCGTCGCAACAAGAAGTGCAGCGCCGATAAGGAACATTTTCTCAAGTGCGTAAAGACCGATCTTCGTGAAGTCCTCGGAAGGAGCTGCAACCACAAGCGTTCCTCCGAACACCTCGAGATCTGCATATCCTGCAATGTAGCTCGTGTCGTCGTAATCATAGGTGCCGGAGCCTTCTCCTGTGGAGGTGGCAAGGCTGATGAAATCGCCGAAGCTTGAATAATCGTCGTCGCTCTTTGAGAGCTTCAGGGGATTGAACCTTACCTTTGCCTTCTGTATCTCCTTGTGGAGGATAGTGTCTCCGTCAGAGTCCACAACATACGCAAAGCCGTTCTCGCCGAAGTCTATCTCATCAACAACAGCGTTCAGCACGTCAGCCTTTATGGTAACGGCTGCAACGAATTTCTTGCCCTCCAGCTCATATGGATAGAGCACCGAGAAGTATATGTCGTTCTTTACTGTCACGATATTTCCGTAAACCGTCTCTCCGCGGTTGAGAGCATAGGAAATGTCCTCATTGGTAATGGCGTCTGCCGTCATGCCCGGAGTGTTGGCTTTTACAGTTCCGTCCTGGTTGAAGATCGCGTAGGAGTAATCCGTCTCCTCCGTTGAGAAGGAATCCTGTAAGAATTTAAGCCTCTGCTCGTCAGTGGCCTTGTTCTTGAAAGCATCGTTCTTAACATAGGACGAAAAAGCGTCGCCGTAGCTCTCGACAGCTCTTTCAAGGGTCTTTGCCGACTGTTCTGCAAGCGGCTGAGCCGTCTCGTTCAGCGTGTTCCGCACGGATTTGTTTATGTAATATATGCTGAATATCGCAAGGATTATCGTTATGACGAACGATACCGCAAGCATGGACAGCATAAGCTTTGAGCGTATTGTTTTCAAGCAGCAGCCCCCCTAAATTGGTATTAACGCTATACATATAATATAGTATATCATGTTTGCACAGTTTTTTCAAGTGTTTTGCGGAAATTTTTAGCTTTTTGTTGAATAATTTTTGCCCTGTAGGCATATCCATAAGCAAGTACCGCAAATACGGCCTCATAAAAAACGATCTGTCTGAAAGGGGATAAATATGAAAACAAAGATCAAACTGCAAAAAGCCCTCGCCTGTGCAGCAGCTTTGCTTGTCTTCGCGGCAGCGATGTTTATCTCGGGAGCTCTCGGCAAAAGGAAAAGCGCCGAGGCAGCAGAGCAGGCTTCCGCACAGCTCAGAGAAGGCATCTGCGTGCCTGTCATCATGTACCACAGCATCTACCCCGAGACCGAAGGCAGCCGCTATATCGTCACACCCTCCCAGCTTGAAAGCGATCTCAGCTATTTAAAGCGGAATGGCTTTACAGCTATATTCTGTGATGACATTATTTCCTATCGGAACGGAGAGAAGAAGCTGCCCGACAAGCCTGTTCTCTTGACATTTGACGACGGCTGCTATAATTTCCTGACCTATGCCCTTCCTTTGCTGGAGAAATACCATATGCGCTGCACCCTCTCCGTGGTCGGACGGTTCGTCGAAGCCGCAGACGAGGGAACAGACCCGGATCCCAAATACTCCTATCTCAGCACAAACGACCTGAAAGAAGTCCTTGCTTCCGAAAGAGTCGAGCTTGCGAACCACAGCTTCGATATGCACTCCCTCGACGAAAGGCAGGGAGCTTCCCAAATGGCGTCGGAGAGCTATAAGGAGTACCGCCGGGCGATCTTCAACGACGTCTTCAAAGCCCAGAGGATGTTCCGGGAAAACCTCGGCGTCCGGCCGGGGGTCTATACCTACCCCTACGGGCTTACCTGCGCCTCCGGGAAAATGCTCCTTGAAATGTGCGGTTTCGAGCTGCTCCTGGGCTGCGAAGAGAAGCTCAACTATATAACCCAAGGCGAAGAGCTCCTTACCCTCGGCAGATTCAACCGCGAGCCCGACATCCCGACGGAGGACTTTATGAAAAGGATAGAGCCCTGAACCTGAACGCAGTTCAGGCCAAGTTGATTTATTCACGCTGTTGTGCTATAATGAAGTCGCAAAAACAAAAGAGGTGATAAAATGCTATCTGCATATTGCCTGCTCATCGACAGCAGCCTGCACGAGGATTTCGTGCTTTTCTACAGAGAAAACCGTCTGCGCGGTATGCGTGTGGCCTATGATATCCTCCGGGACGAACATCTTGCAGAGGACGCTCTTTCCGAAAGCTTCCTCAAGATTGCGGAATGTTTTCAAAAAATTCACGATTTGCCTTCTCACAAATTACAGGCGTATTTCGTTATTACTGTCAGGAACACTTCCGTGAGTATGCTGCGGAAGGAAAAAGTCATCGACATAACCCCGTATAACGACGAGCTCGACCACAACGATCTTCCCGAAGCCGACTTCGACAGGCTGAAAGACTGTCTCGAAAAGCTCTCGGACACCGACAGGGAGATACTCTATCTCCGCTTTGATCTCGAGCTCGGGTATGAGGAGATATCGTCGGCACTCGGTCTTGCGCCCACTGCCGCAAGACAGCGTCTGCGCTATGCCAAGAAGAAGCTCCGTGCTCTGCTTGAGGAGGAAGAAGAATGAACAACGATCTGCTGTGTCTGGCACTTTCGGATGTCTGCGAAAGCAGGCTTCTTTCCGAGCCGGACTGCACCGCAATACCCGACAGCTACGAGTTCTCTGCGGACTTTGAAAACCGCATGGGCAAGCTCGGTCTCGGGCAAAGGACAGATATCTCAAAGCGACCCTCGGTTAGAAAACGGATCCGCATAGCCCTGTTTGCAGCTGTGATATTTGCGGCAGGCTTCTGCCTCGGCATGGGCAGGATGCCTCTTTGGAACTTCATCCAGAGCTCTTCCGACAGCGGCAGGATCATATCCTTCGACATTGAGAACGCCGGAGAACCCAAAAGGCACATCGACGATATCTATACTATCACACCGCCCGAGGGCTTCGAGCGCGTGCTCGGCGAATGGAGCAGCCGTTCGGCTTATGAGATCTGGGAGAACAAGGAGACCGGCCGGATGATCTATCTCGGGCACTACCTGCCGGGATCGTTCAAGGATGTACCGCTTTATGATGAAGGGGAATACTATATAGACGAGGACGACACCCAGTATTACATAACAGAGGGTGACGGATATACAGATGTTTTATGGTACAACGGCAGCTATGTGATGAATTTGTGCAGCAATTTGTCTACATCTGAGTGCCTTGAATTGTGCAAAACTCTGAAAAATCGGGAAAACTGAAAATTTTTCTCACAAAACCGGCGGCCAAAAGCGTTATATCAGATGCAGGAGCTTTTCTGCATCTGTTTTTTTGCCATAAAGCCAGTTCAATACTATTTAAGGCAACACCGCACAACCCCTGTGCGTCAGAATGCAAAAGCTCAATCAAGATTGAGCTCGCCATTTTTTTGTCAGATTGCCTAAATTCGACGCAGGAAGGCTGGCGCCTTTCAAGGAGAATTTGGGAAATATGACGGAAAAATGGCAAGCAGATGACGTGCAGAGGCGTTAGCCGCGGGTTGTGCGGTGTTGCCTTAATGAATAGAGAGGAAAAGAAATGAGAGAAACAAAAAGAAAGCTTATGATATTATTAACGTGTGCAGTATTGATATCCGCAGTTTTTTCCGGCTGTGCAGATGCCCCGGAGAACGTCCGAAGCAGCAATGCCGAAACAGAGCTGCATTCGGGAGAGCTTGCGACGATCCCGGTCTCGGAGCTTTGTGCAGACATCGACTATGCGCTCTCGGAGACCTATTCAAATTTTACTCTCCGCGAGGGAATGAAGGTCGAGATACCTGATACGATAACGCTCTGCGATTTCAAATATCCGGATGGCCGCACCGAAAGAGCCGAAGAACTGGCGGTGCGTTTTCTCGGAGAAGATGTGGTCGAAAAGGCAGAGTTTTCCACTGAAGAAGCTACAGAAGGCGGCAGTAATTATTCATGGCCGAAGAGCAAGGGCATCTATTACAACGAAGAACTGAGAGTGCATTTCAACGTCAGCGACAACGGCTTTATCGCTTTCTTCAAGTCCGTCTCCTTTGATTCTCCGTTCATCAACGGACCCCGAAAAGCGATATACCGCGTTGACCGGGGCGAAGACCTCTCCGGCAGCTATGATATCGGCGGAGAAACTGTGACCGTTCAGCAGGCAGCAGATGCAGCTCAAGAATGGCTTGATAAGAACTACGCCGACGTAGAACCCGACTATGATATAAAGGTAAAGACGATCATCGTGCAGGAGAATGAGTCCGGCGGCCTATCCTACAACATCACAGCCGACAAGCATTACAAGGGAATAGAGCTCGACGAGATAAACGATACTGTCGTACCCGAATGCGACGAATATAAATACATCACTTCCGACATTATGCTCGATATGAGAAAAGGCACGGAGATAACCTCCTTTACGACCAATCACGGAACTCCCGTGCCTGTCGAAAAGGGCACAGCGGACAAGATCATCTCGCTTTCAAGCGCACTGGGATATATCGAAAATACATTCACAGATTTTTACAACGAGCCGGAGATCAGCAGCATAGGTCTGAAATACACGCTTACGCCGCAGAACGACACAGAGCACTTTCAAAGC
>CAMVOF010000115.1:0-7295 GCA_947169055.1 uncultured Clostridia bacterium | reverse complement strand
GGTTACACCGTGACCTACCGGAACGACGGCCTTGATTTCACAGTATATAACAGCAAAGAGCTCCCGTATACCGGCCAGCTGAAATGGCCTGTGCCGCTGCTTGCCTGCGGAGGTCTGGTGCTTATGATAATCGGACTTTGGGTCTTTTTCAGCGGCGAAAAGAAGAAGGATGAGTAAGCGAAGACGGCGGATAGCTCTGGCGCTATTGGCAGCCGGAGCACTGATGATCGCTGCAAGCGCTGCTTTGCTGATCCGCAACAGCATTGAAAAAAGCCAGGCAGAGGAAGAAGCGAAGGAACGCCTTGTAAAAGTCGAACAGGCCATAGAAGAGCGTTCCGGCAAGGAGACTCAGAGTGAAAGCTCTGACGAAAGCGCAGTCGTGCTGCCGATGCCGGAGAATAAGAAAAGGATGCCCGAAGTTGAGATCGACGGCTTCTGGTATGTTGGATACCTTGATCTCCCGGCTCTTGAAGCTAAAGTTCCTGTGCTGACAGACTATGAGGATGACAAGCTTAAGCTTTCGGCCTGCTGCTATTTCGGTTCTGTCGAAACGGAGGATCTCGTGATCGCAGGTCATAACTATATGACGGGATTCTGCCGCCTCGGAGACCTTAAGAGCGGCGACGAAGTGAGCTTCACGAATATGGACGGCGAAACATATTACTATGAGGTCGCCGAAACAGAGCTGCTGAACCCACAGCAGGTGGAGGAAATGGTGGAGTCGGATTACGAGCTGACCCTGTTCAGCTGTAATTATTCGGGCTCCCAAAGATACACGGTAAGGTGTCATCCCACCAAAAGCGATATTGAAAAATATGCCCTGTAAGTCAAACTTGCAGGGCTTTTACTATGTGGGGAAAAGCCTCGGGACAGTGCGTAAAAAGAATACGGGCATAAATTTTTTCTTTCACTTTTTGGTGATATTGGCTAAAAATGCGTTGCAAGTTTGGTCAAAAAAACACAAAATGACGAAAAAATATTGACAAGTGTGTGAATTTATGATATACTTACCACGTTAGCAAAAAATTGATAACATTTGATTGAACTTTTTAACTATGTCATAAAGGGCATTTTGAAAACCAAGTCGATGACCGCAGGACAGCTGCGGTAAGTATAGATCAGGAGGAAAATATATGAAGATCACAAGCTTTAACCCGCTCATCGTAACAAAGGACGCAGAGGCAGTTATCAAGCTCTTTGAGGAGCTGGGATTTGAAAGACGCCACAAGCTTAACGCAAACACCGGCAACACTGATTTCACCAGTGTGCGCATGAAGAATGCCGAAGGCTTCTATGTTGACATAGCCAATGTGCCTGTTCCCCAGGACATGACCCTCATCAGAATGAACGTTGACGATTTTGACGAGGCATACAAGTTCCTGACCGAGAGAGGATTCACCAACCCCCGCGGAGGTCAGACCGTCGATACCAAGACCAACAAGTCCTGCATGATGAAGTCCCCCTCGGGCTTTGCATTCGATCTTTGCCAGCACATCAAGGACTGAACAAAGGAGAAACTATTATGAAGATCACAACATTCAATCCGTCGATCATCACCAACGACGCAGAACCGATAATCCAGCTTTTCAAGGATCTTGGGTTCGTGCAGACTCACAACAAGGCCGAAAACAACGATGTTGAGTTTTCGGCTCACCGCATGAAGAACGAGGGTGGTTTCCACGTTGATGTAGTGGAAGTCCCGGCGGTCAAGCAGACTTACACTACTATCAGGATCAATGTGGACAATTACGAAGAAGCCTATGAGTTCTTTATGTCCAAGGGGTTCAGAGAGGCAAGAGGCTTTGCTCCCAGCACCACCAAGAGCAGCAAATACGCTTATCTTGTTTCGCCCACCGGAGTGATCATCGACGTCTGCCAGCATATCAAGAAATAACAAGGAGGAAAACACAATGAAGATCACTGCTTTCAATCCGCTTATACTTACAAAGGACGCAGAGGCAGCAGTCAAGCTCTTTAAGGAGCTGGGCTTTGAGCATAAGCACACAAAAACAGGCATTAACGACCAGGACATCACAAGCTTTGATATGAAAGACCCCAACGGCTTCAGAGTTGATGTTACACAGGTGCAGATGCCCCAGGATATGACGGTCATCAGAATGAACGTCAGAGATTTTGACGAGGCTTATCAGTTCCTCCTCGACCGCGGTTTCAAGAACGCTCAGGGTGACAAGATAACCGACACAGGCTCCTCCAAGGCTACTCTTATGGTATCGCCTTCGGGCTTTGCTATCAGCCTTGCCGAGCATATCAGAAAAGAGGATAAAAAATAAAGAGAGCATTTTAAGCTCACGGGATATCATCCCTCTTTATACATATCACAAAGAAAAAGTACATTGACGAGCTTTGCTGCCGATGTACTTTTTTCTTGTACGGAGATGCTTTCTGCGGATTGTACATTGTGTACAGTTTTATCCTTGACAATAATGAAATATTATGTTATACTGTACTAAACAGACCGACCGCCGGACGGCGGATAATTCAGTTGTAAAAGGAGAAGGCTATGAAGATACTGGAAATAGATGCTCTCACCGGGAATCTGCCCAAAGTCCTGGCTTTTGTGGACGAACAGCTGGAATCGGCAGGCTGTCCCATGAAGATTCAGATGCAGATAGACCTGGCTGTGGAGGAAGTGTTCGTCAATATCGCAAACTACGCCTATACCACCGAAACAGGCAAGGCTACCGTGCGCGTGGAGATACTTCCCGATCCTCCATCTGTGGATATAACTTTCATCGACAACGGCATACCTTACGACCCTCTTGCCAAGCCCGACCCCGATATCACTCTCTCGGCTATGGACAGACAGATAGGCGGACTCGGCATATTCATGGTCAAAAAGAGCATGGACGATGTGAAGTATTATTATCTCGACGGACATAACATACTTACCCTGAAAAAAGGTCTGGTGATCTGATGAAAAAATGGTTAGGGATTAAAATCGGAGGATTGCAGCAGAAAATACTCAATCTCGTTCTGATATTCGTTATGGCTATCGTCGGAGCTTATTTCGGAGCGTCCGTATTTCTGTCGAAAAACCTTACCCGTGTCGTTGAGGAATCGGCGACGAAGCAGAAGGAATCCATGACGAATATAAGCGAGGAAACTATGCAGGCTATACTGAATTCCTCACTTACCCGAAGCAACGAAATGGAAGCCGAGATAACCGATAATATTTTCACGGAAGCCAGAGGAAACGTCCAGACCCTGCAGGAATACGCGGAGTACATCTTCACTTACCCCGGGGAGTTTTCCGACAAGACGGTGGAGTATCCCAAAAAGGAAAACGACGGCACGCCCTCGGTGCAGATGCAGCACGAAGCGGATGTGGATCCGGCTGCTGACCGCTATCTCTCCCTTGCGGCGAACATGAGCGAGCTCATGCTTTCGATGTATAAGAATTCAAGTGTGCTGAATTCCTGCTTTATCGCAACAGCCGACGGCTCCATAATATTTGTGGATGACCGTTCGGGCTCATATTTTGACGAGAACGGGAATGTGGAGTCCTTCGATACACGCCACAGGCCATGGTATGTGGGAGCTGTCGAGAAGAAAGCCCTTTACTTCACGGGCGTAGAGCTTGACGCTTTCACGAACATCCCCGGTCTTGTTTGCGCTGCTCCCGTTTATGCGGACGGCGAGCTGGTGGCAGTTGTCGGAGCGGATATCTTCCTCTCTCAGCTTTCGGATTTCATGAAGGATTCCGCAAAATCAGGCCGTATAAACTGTATCGTCAACGAGAAGGGCGAGCTTATTTTCTCGTCGATGGATGACGGCGCATTCAAGACAGCCACCGCAGATCAGGCTGTGGATCTGAGAGAGCATCAGAACAAGGAGCTTGCGGCATTCGTCAGCAAAGCCCTCCAGGAAAGCACAGGCCTTATGACACTCAACCTGGAAGGGAAGACCTATTATGTCTGCGCAACTCCCATGAAGGCTGTGGGCTGGGCTGTTGCTTCCGCAGTGGATAAGGAGCTGACCGACCAGCCGACGAAGACTTTGATCGCTGAATTCGAGCGCATCAACAAAGAGGCTCAGGACGATTACAGCAAAGGTGCCGGACGTTCCCAGAACAACCTGATGATCGTCACCGCAGCGGTACTGGTGCTTGCGTCTATTGCCGCTCTGAAGATCGCAGGAAAGATTGTCAAGCCCATAGAGCGCATGACCAAGCGCATCGGCGAGATAAACGATTCCGATCTGGCCTTTGAAATGGAGGACACATACCGCACGGATGACGAGATAGAGATACTTGCAGAGGCCTTTGCAAATCTCTCCAAACGCACAAGGGACTACATCGTCCAGATAACAAGGATAACCGCCGAAAAGGAACGTATCGGCGCGGAGCTTGAGCTTGCGACAAAGATACAGGCTGATATGCTTCCGAATATCTATCCTGCCTTCCCCGACAGGGAAGAATTCGATATCTACGCCACCATGACCCCTGCAAAGGAAGTGGGCGGAGATTTCTATGACTTCTTCCTCATCGACGACGACCATCTCGGTCTCGTTATGGCTGACGTTTCGGGCAAGGGAGTTCCGGCAGCGCTGTTTATGATGATGTCGAAGATCCTTGTGAACAACTACGCCATGATGGGAGAAAGCCCTGCAAGGGTACTCGAACAGGTAAATAATCAGATCTGCAAGAACAACGACGAGGAAATGTTTGTAACCGTATGGTTCGGTGTTCTTGAGATATCCACGGGCAAGGTGACTGCGGCAAATGCAGGCCACGAATACCCCATGGTAAAGAAAGCCGACGGCAGCTTTGAGCTTTTCAAGGACAAACACGGATTCGTCATCGGCGGCATGGAGGGTATGCCCTACAAGGAATATGAGTTCACCCTCGAAAAGGGCGGTGTTTTGTTCCTCTATACCGACGGTGTTGCCGAGGCGACAAATGCCGGGAACGAGCTTTTCGGCACCGACAGGATGCTTGAAGCCCTCAATGCAAATTCGGAGACAGACCCCAAAACTCTGCTCAACAACATGAAAGAGGCTGTGGACGGTTTTGTGGGCGATGCTCCTCAGTTCGACGACCTGACGATGCTCGGCGTAAAGCTGCTTTGATATCAGGGGATATACCGGAAGAGATAGACAGAGACACGGAAACGGGGGTAGCTTATGGGAACCAATATAATAAAGCTGACGGGCAGGATAGACACGAGCAATGCTCCCGAATGGGAACAAAGGATAATGCAGCAGCTTTCGGCTGAAAAAGAAAATGCCTTCGATGCGTCAGAGCTTGAATACATTTCCAGCGCAGGCCTCAGGATACTGATGAAAGCAAGAAAAAAAGCCTCCAGCGGGATGCGTATATTCGATGTCTCACCGGATGTGTACGAGATATTCGACATGACGGGTTTTACCGAGCTTTTCAAGGTCGAGAAGCGTCTTCGGGAATTGTCCGTTGAGGGCTGCGAGATTATCGGCAAGGGCTTCTACGGCACGGTTTACCGTATCGACCCGGAGACTATCGTCAAGGTCTATGATTCGCCCGACAGCATCCCGATGATACAGAACGAACAGCGCCTTGCAAAAAGAGCTTTCGTAAAAGGGGTGCCTACAGCCATTTCCTATGATATAGTAAAGGTGGGCAAAAGCTACGGCACGGTGTTCGAGCTGCTGAAAGCAAGCTCCTTCAACGACCACCTGATAAACGAGCCGGAGAACTTCGACGCTCTCATGAAGAAATACGTTGATTTCCTGAAAGTCGTACACAGTGTTGAAATGGACGCCGGCACGATACCCATGGCAAGAGATACCTTCATCGGCTATCTTGACGTTATAACGGATTATATCACCCCAGAACAGCATGACAGGCTGAAAGAAATGCTCTCGGCAGTACCCGACGACCTGCACATGATACACGGCGATTTCCAGATGAAAAACGTGCTGCTGGTTGATGACGAACCTATGCTCATAGATATGGATACCCTGGCAACGGGTCAGCCTATATTCGACCTGCAGGCGCTGTATGTGACCTATATCTCACTGGGAGATAACCTCGACGTATTCCTTGGGATACCCGACGGCATGGGCGAGACTATTTGGGACCGCATCCTGGAGAATTATTTCGACACCGCCGACAAGGCTGAGCTTTCTGTGATAAACGATAAGATAAGTCTGCTGGCTTCGATCCGGGCTCTTTTCCTCCTTGCCGTCACCGATCTCAAAAACGGAGAGACCGGCGAAATGCGCATAAGGCTTTCGCAGAAATGTGTAAATGAAGCTCTGGACAAGGTTGATTCTTTTATCCTGTAATAAGCAGGTTCGGATCAAAAAGCCTGTAAAGCCCGGGACGGCTTGACATTGTTGCTCTTATATAGTATAATTATAAAGTTGAATGCACTTTGTAAGGAGGAAATGAAATGTCCGGACATTCAAAATGGGCAAATATCAAGAGAAAGAAAGAGGCTACCGACTCTGCACGCGCAAAGATCTTCACCAAGATCGGCAGAGAGATGGCAGTCGTAGTTAAAGAGGGAGGCGCAGATCCCGCTAACAATGCAAAGCTGCGTGATCTTATCGCAAAGGCAAAGGCAAACAACGTGCCCAACGATAATATCGAGAGAATAATCAAGAAGGCAGCCGGCGACGGCGAAAAGACCAACTATGAGGATATGGTCTATGAGGGCTACGGCCCCAGCGGTGTTGCAGTTATCGTTGAGTGCCTCACCGACAACAAGAACCGTACAGCAGGCGATGTCCGCCACTATTTCGATAAGTTCGGCGGAAACCTCGGTACAAGCGGCTGCGTATCTTTCATGTTCTCGGACAAGGGAACAGTAATCCTCGAGAACAGCGGCGCTGACGAGGACAAGATCATGGAGGACTGCATGGAAGCAGGTGCCGACGACTTCAACATCGAGGACGACGTTGTGGAGATAAGCTGCGGACCCAACGACTGCACGGCTGTAAGAGAAGCACTTGAAGCTATGGGCTATAAAGTTCTTTCTGCCGAGGCTGAAAAAGTTCCTTCAAGCTATACCGATCTCACCGACGAGGATGCCATCAGGAAGATGACACTCCTGCTCGAGCACCTTGAGGATAACGACGACGTTCAGAACGTTTACCACAACTGGGGAAATATGCCCGAGGACGAAGAGGAAGACTGATGAACAGGCTCAAAAGATTAGTACTGATCGGAGGTATGGTGATGACACTTGCTGCAACTGCCTGCGGATCCTCCGATTCCGGCACGGCTGCTTCAAAAAGCGAAGAGACCACATCGGTTGCAACTCAGACTCAGCCGTAGGAAAGCGCTGCGCCCGAGG
>CAMVOF010000114.1:0-7319 GCA_947169055.1 uncultured Clostridia bacterium | reverse complement strand
ACACCAAAACAGAGAGCCGAGCTGAAGGCTCTTGCAAATACCCTCGAAGCCGCCTTTCAGGTGGGCAAGGGCGGAGTGAATGATGCCCAGACAGCCCAGATCGACGACTACCTCAGAGTTCACGAGCTGGTCAAGATCAAAGTCCTGGATAACTCCCTCTACACCGCAAAGGAAGCCGCCGCAGAGATCAGCGAGGCTATAGGCGCAGAGGTGGTCCAGGTCATCGGCTCGAAGGCCATTATTTACAAACGAAACGAAAAGGACCCCGTTATAAAGCTGAGGAATAAATAATGAAGTCTCTTGCAATATTCGGAGGAACGTTCGACCCCGTCCATCTCGGGCACAGACATATCCTTGAATCGGCAATGGAGGCCGTCAGCCTCGATAAAGTCGTGGTCATCCCCACAAGGATACCGCCTCACAAGCTCGCATTGATGCTCACTTCCGGCGAGGACAGGCTCGAAATGTGCCGCATAGCTTTTTCGGATCTTGAAAACGTCGAGGTCTCGGACATCGAGCTGAAAAGAGAAGGGAAGAGCTATTCCTTCTATACAGTAAAGCAGTTCACCGAGGTCTATCCCGGCACCGAGCTTTATTTTATAATGGGAAGCGATATGCTCCTCTCTTTCATGAGCTGGTACAGATACGAAGACATCCTGAAAATGTGCAGCCTTATCTGTATTTCCCGCCGCAGTGACATCAGCCGGCAGGTGCTTGAAGAATACGCCGACCGGCTCCGTGCAATAGGCGGCAGGGTCACAGTCGCCGATGCAAAACCTTTAGAGCTTTCTTCAACAGAGCTCAGAGAACGCTTGGAATTCGGCCTTGACTGCTCGCCCTATCTCGACCCGGGCGTTTCCGCCTATATAAACAAAAAGAATCTATACTGTACTGGAGATAATGCTCCGATGGGAGACAAAAAGAAATATTCGGAATATAAGGAACTTATAAAACAGAAGCTTTCAAAGAAAAGATATACCCATTCCGTAAATGTTGCGGACGCTGCCGTAAAGCTTGCAAAAAGATACGGCGCAGATGCCGACAAAGCCTGCATCGCAGGGCTCTTGCACGACGTCTGCAAGGAGCTTCCCACCGACGAACAGCTTGCCCTTGTAAATCAGTGCGAGCTCGATGTCAGCGAGGTGGAGCTTTCGGCACCTCCCCTTTTCCACGCGGTCGCAGGTGCGGTCTATGTGAAGCAGGAACTCGGCATAGACGACCCCGAGATAATCCGCGCTATCCGCTACCACACAGTTGCCTGCGGAAACATGGACAAGCTCTCGAAGATAATCTATATTGCCGATCTTATCTCGGACGAGCGCGATTATAAAGACGTGAAAAAAATGAGGAAGTACGCCGAGCAGGGCCTTGACAAGGCGATGCTGGAAGCACTGAAATTCTCGATAACCGATTCCGTCGCAAAGGGAAATACCATTCCCGTGTGTACGCTTGAAGCATATAACGACCATATAAAAGCAGAAAGAAGATCTGAAAAGGAGGATCAGCATGGCAGAGATAACTCAGAAGCAAAAAATTGAAACGATAATCAAGGCACTCGATTCAAAGAGGGCAGAGGATATACAGCTTATCGGCATAAAGGATCTGACCATAATCGCCGATTATTTCGTTATCGCAAACGGTACGTCCAGCACTCAGACAAAGGCTCTTGCAGACAGCGTGGAGTATGAGCTGAAGCAGCTGGGAGTCGAGCCTGTCCGTCAGGAGGGCTATGCCGGCGCAAACTGGATAATCCTTGATTACAACGATATCGTAGTCCACGTTTTTTACAAAGAGACCAGAGATTTCTACAACCTTGAAAAGCTCTGGCAGGACGGAGAATTCGTCGATATCAGCCAGTATATCGTAAAGGAATAGATAATAATTATTGCAAAGGAATGATATAAATGAGCAACTACGATTTTGCCGCCATCGAAGCCAAGTGGCAGAAATACTGGGAGGAGAACGAGACTTTCAAGACAGACGTCTGGGATTTCAGCAAGCCCAAGTTCTATGCTCTCGATATGTTCCCTTATCCTTCGGGAGTGGGTCTCCATGCAGGACACCCCGAGGGCTACACAGCCACCGATATAGTTTCGAGAATGAAGCGTATGCAGGGCTATAATGTCCTCCACCCCATGGGCTACGATTCCTTCGGTCTGCCTGCCGAGCAGTATGCGGTCAACACAGGAAATCACCCCAACGGCTTTACCCAGGAGAACATCAAGACCTTCTCGAAGCAGCTCAAAGAGCTGGGCTTCGACTATGACTGGTCGAAGATGATAGCCACCTCCGACCCCTCGTATTATAAGTGGACCCAGTGGATATTCAAGCAGCTCTATCTCGACGGCTACGCCAAGTACATAGATATGCCCGTAAACTGGTGTGAGGAGCTGGGAACAGTTCTCTCCAACGACGAGGTCATCGACGGCAAATCCGAACGCGGAGGCTTCCCCGTAGTCCGCAAGAATATGAAGCAGTGGGTCATCGACCAGCCTGCATTCGCCGAGAAGCTCCTTGAAGGTCTCGACGAGATCGACTGGCCGGAGTCCACAAAGTCCATGCAGCGCAACTGGATCGGCAGATCCACAGGCGTTGAGGTCGAGTTCGATATCGTAGGCGGTGGAAAGTTCTCTATCTTCACCACCTGTATTGAAACTATATACGGCATCACCTTTATGGTGCTTGCTCCCGACGGCACGATCACAGAGAGCCTTCTCGACAGAGTTCAGAACCGCGAAGAGGTTCAGGCTTATATTGACGAGACCAAGAAGAAAAATGACATGGACCGCACCGAGCTCAACAAGACCAAATCCGGCTGCGAGCTCAAGGGCGTTACCTGCATAAACCCCGTAAACGGCAAGGAAGTCCGTATGTTCATCGGAGATTTCGTCCTTGCAAGCTACGGCACAGGTGCCGTAATGGCTGTCCCCAGCCACGACCAGCGTGACTATGAGTATGCCGTTGCCCACAATATCGATATGATCCAGGTCATCGACGGCAGCGACGAAGTTGGACACGTTGATGTTTCCGGCGCTGCTATGGAGAAGCAGGAGTACCTCGGCAAGGGCTATAAGCTGGTAAATTCCGAGGAGTTCACCGGCCTTACCGTTGAGGAAGCCAAGGAAGCTATCACTCAGAAGCTCGAGAAAATGGGCAGAGCAAAGAGAACTGTCAACTATCATTTCCGCGAGTGGATATTTGCCCGCCAGCGTTATTGGGGCGAGCCTGTTCCCGTTGTTCACGGAGAAGACGGGGAGATACACGTCCTCGACGACAGCGAGCTGCCTCTCGTTCTGCCGGAGCTTGACGACTACAAAGGCAAGAACGGCAAAGCACCCCTCGAGAATGCCACCGAGTGGAAGAAGTACGACAATAACGGCGTAAAGGGCACACGGGAGACCTCCACAATGCCCGGAAGCGCAGGCTCCAGCTGGTATTATTTCAGATATATCGACCCCGAGAACGATAAAGAGTTCGCAAATTACGAGCTTCTCAAGCACTGGATGCCCGTTGACCTCTACATCGGAGGGCCCGAGCACGCAGTGGGACACCTTATCTATTCCCGTATCTGGAACAGATACCTCTACGACAAGGGCCTTGCTCCCACAAAGGAGCCCTTCAAGAAGCTCGTTCACCAGGGCATGATCCTCGGCGAGAACGGCATAAAGATGGGCAAGCGTTTCCCCGAATTCGTTGTAAATCCTTCGGATATCGTAAACAAATACGGTGCAGATACCCTGAGACTCTATGAGATGTTCATGGGGCCCCTCGAGGTCAGCAAGCCCTGGAGCCAGGCAGGCGTTGAAGGCGCAAAGAAGTTCCTCAACAGAGTTTGGAATTTCTTCACCGAGGAAAAGAACCTCACCGACACAGACAACGGTGCACTTGCAAAGGTCTATAACCAGACTGTAAAGAAAGTCACCGGCGACTACGAGCAGCTTGCCTTTAATACTGCGATCGCCCAGATGATGATCTTCGTCAATGCAGTATATAAGAACGAGACCTGTCCCAGAGCCTATGCGGAAGGCTTTATCAAGATGCTTTCCTGTGTTGCTCCTCACATCGGCGAGGAGATATGGAGCATCCTCGGACACGACAAGACCATAGCCTACGAGCCCTGGCCCACATACGACGAAGCACATCTTGTAGAGGATACTATCGAGATCGTTGCTCAGGTCAACGGCAAGGTTAAGTGCAAGCTCAATGTTCCCGTAGATATCTCTCAGGAAGAAGCTGTTGCTCTTGCCAAGGCTGACGAAGCTGTTATCAAGGCTATCGAGGGCAAGAATGTTGTCAAGGAGATCTACGTTAAGGGCAGACTTGTCAACATAGTTGCTAAATAATTGAATTTCGTCAATTTGATTCATGTATTAAAAAAATATTAAGATTTTTTCAAAAAAGCTCTTGACAAGCAAGCTGCATTATAGTATAATGTATTTTGTAATCGTATTAGCTTTTATTATGCAGAGCTTAAGACAGAGAGCCGGCAACGGTTCGGATCGCCTTGTTGCGTTCGCCTTCACTATTCACCGAATGGTTCTGCTGTGCTGATGCGTTTCTCTGTCAAAGGTGGCAAAGGGAGGGAATAATTTTGGCAGAAATCCGTGTTGGAAAGAACGAAACTTTGGACACAGCTCTTAAGAGATTTAAGAGATCCTGCGCTAAAGACGGCGTTATCGCTGAGGTTCGTAAGAGAGAACACTACGAAAAGCCTTCGGTAAAGCGTAAGAAGAAGTCCGAAGCTGCTCGTAAGAGAAAGTACTGATATGTATAACTGAAAGCGGGCATTTATGTCCGCTTTTTTGCTTTAATTAACAAGGAGAAGAATATTGTTCAGACCTACTTATGTATTTGACAAGGTCACGGATATCAAAGCCGATTTTCTGAAAAAAAAAGGCATCAAGGCCCTTATCCTCGACCTCGACAACACCCTGACCACACATAACAATCCCATACCGCCGCAGTCGAGCCTCGACTGGATAGCCGAAATGAAAAGCGCAGGCATCCGGCTGATGATCGTTTCAAACAACAGATCCGAAAGGGTATTGCCCTTTGCCGAAGAGCTGGGTCTTGAATTTGAATCAAGGGGCTTGAAGCCTCTGCCCTTCGGCTATGACCGCGCAGTTAAAAGGCTCGGGCTCAAAAAGAGGGAAGTAGCAGCTGTCGGAGACCAGATCTTCACAGACGTTATGGGCTGCTTCACCGCAGGCATACGCTCTATCTTCGTCTTCCCCATAGAGCCGGAGACCAGCCTGCCTTTCAGGATAAAGCGAACTATCGAAAAGCCGTTTTTACCCAAGTTCCCAGAAAAGAAAGGAATGAAGAACAAATGAAAAAGATACTTGTTATCCACGGACCCAACCTCAATCTCCTGGGAGAAAGAGAGCCCGGAGTTTACGGCGTTGACAGATTCGATACCGTAAACGATGAGATAATCGAAAGAGCTATGAACCTCGGCATGGTCTGTGAAGTCTTCCAGTCCAACCACGAGGGAGAGATCATCGACACCCTGCACCTTGCAAGAAGAAAGTACGACGGCGTTATCCTCAATGCCGGCGCATATACCCACTACAGCTATGCCATTAGAGATGCCATCGCTGCGATAAAGATACCCGTTATCGAAGTCCATCTCAGCAATATCCATGCAAGAGAGGAGTTCCGCCATACGTCTGTCATCGCACCTGTCTGCAAAGGACAGATCGCAGGCTTCGGAAAGAGATCATATTTCCTGGCAGTTCAGGCTCTGCACGAGCTGCTTGACGAGGTAAGCTATGAGCAGTGAGTATCCCGCTCAGCTAAGAGCTTTGATGAAGGGCCTTTCGGATTTCACCGACTGTGCCGTTATTTCCGACGACATTGACAGGCGCTATTTCACCGGGATGAAGTCCAGCGACGGCACCCTTGTTTGCTTCAGGGACTGCGCTTATCTCATCATTGACTCCCGATATTTCGAGAAAGCCTCGAAGGCTGTAAAGGGCTGCGAGGTCCTGCTTCAGGTCGATCTTTATCTCCAGATAAACAAGCTCATCAAAAAGCACGAAGCAAAGAAAGTCTCCGTGGATATCTCAAAGACCACAGTTGCCAAAAAGCTCATTCTGGAGAAGAAGATAGAAGCGGCCCTTGACTGTTCTCAGGAGCTTGAAAAGCTTGTGAGAAATATCCGTTCCGTAAAGCGTCAGGAAGAGATAGAGTGTATGATCGAGGCACAGCGTATCGCCGAAAAAGGCTTCGAGCATATGCTTGGATTCATCAAGCCCGGAAAGACAGAACGCGAGATACAGCTCGAGCTGGATTTCTATATGCTTAGCCACGGTGCAGAGGCTCTGTCTTTTGATACTATCGCTCTTTCCGGTGCAAATACCTCGATGCCCCACGGTGTACCTTCCGATAAGCCTGTGGAGGCCGGCGAGTTCGTGCTTATGGATTTCGGCGCAGTAGTCGAAGGCTACCACAGCGATATGACGAGAACCATCTGTCTCGGCACTCCGAGCGATGAGATGCAGAAGGTATATGACATCGTCCTCAAAGCCCAGCTTGCAGGTCTTGCCGCCGTCCGCAGCGGAATGAAAGCAAGCGACCTCGACGGCATCGCAAGAAAGATAATATCCGACGAAGGCTACGGCCAGTGCTTCGGACATTCCCTCGGACACGGCGTCGGAATGGACATCCACGAAACGCCTTTTGCCTCGCCAAAGAGCGCGGAAGTCCTGAAAGAGAACATGATCGTCACCGTTGAACCCGGTATCTACCTGCCGGGGAAGTTCGGCGTCAGGATAGAGGATTTCGTAGTCGTCAAAAATGACGGCTGCCTCAATATGACAAATGCGCCCAAGCAGCTGATCTCTTTAATGTAAATAAATTATTAATGTGAGAAAAAAGGGCAAAAAGCTCTTGCAAAATGGGCGGAAATATAGTAAAATATAGTATAAGGGTATCGCTGTGCCTATGCACGGCGAGAATATCTGCTTTTGCAGAAAACTTATTTGGAGGTATCAAGATATGATAACTGCTGGCGATTTCAGAAACGGCGTAACTTTTGAAGAGGAAGGCAACGTAATGCAGATCGTTGAGTTCCAGCACGTTAAGCCCGGCAAAGGCGCTGCATTCGTAAGAGCAAAGGTAAAGAACGTTATTTCGGGTTCCGTAGTTGAAAAGACTTACAACCCTACCGCTAAATTCCCCACAGCTTTCGTTGAGAGAAAGGATATGGAGTATTCCTATAACGACGGCGATCTCTATTACTTCATGGATCCCGAGAGTTATGAGCTCGTTCCCGTAAACAGCTCCGAGCTTTCCGACAACTTCAAGTTCGTTAAGGA
>CAMVOF010000113.1:0-7342 GCA_947169055.1 uncultured Clostridia bacterium | reverse complement strand
CGAGCATTGAATGATCTTTGGTCTTGCTTTTATTCGATGCAGGCTGTTCTTTTCCTGCGGGTTTAGGTTTGCGGTTCTGCTTCTGAGGCCTTTGCTCGGGCTCTTCGTCGGTCATCATCGAGGTATCGGAAACGCTGAGATAAGTCAGGTCTTCCTTCTCGTATTCAAACCTGTCCACATAGCCTCTTGCGAGATAAAAGAGCACGTCCCTCTCGCTGAAGAAGGGTATGCAGCCGCGGCGTATGAGCATCGCCTGCCCTGCGAAGTCGTTGTCCGTGATGTCATGAGGCGGAACTACAAATACAGGCTTTCCCATACCCAGCACGGTATCACAGAGCTCAAGTCCCCTGCTTACCGCCGAGCCTTCAACATAGATCAGAGCATCTATGAAGGCTGCAAGTATCCTGTTGCGCTGGTAGAACTTCGGCCTCATGATATTGAGTGCCGTACAGGTCTCGGAAATGACGCAGCCCGTCTTTGCGATGCGTTCCATAAGCTCGGGATCGCTGTAGCCGTCTATAGGCTGTCCGCAGACGATAAAAGCTTTGTTATCCGAAACAGTCGCCGCTGTGGCAGCGAGCCTGTCAACGCCGTCGGAAAGTCCCGAAGCGATTATGCAGCCCTTTTCTCCGAGCCGCAGACAAATGGCATCTGTTATCTTTCTCGAATAATCGGCGGGCTCTCTCGAGCCGGAAATGCCTATCACGAAAGAGTCGATGATGTTATCGAAGCTGCCCTTGCAGAACAGCACGGCAGGAGGATTGTAGATCTCCTTGAGCTGTCTCGGGTAGTCCTCGCTGTCGAAGCATATGATCTCGATGCCTTTGCTGTCGCAGTCCGATACAACTTTCTCCGCTGCGGAAAAGGGTGTGGATTTTATCCTTTTGAGCTCGTTTCCGTCAAGCCGCTGAGCGCTGTTATCTATCAGGGCATTGACGAATATCTCGGCATCCTTATACTCTTTCCCCAGCTCCCAAAGTCTTGGAGAAGCAGGTCCGAAAACAAGAAGCAGCCATATCCAGTAAGCTCTTTTATCCATCCCGGGCTTCACCTCTTGTCATTTCCCAGAGCATGACCGTGGCAGCCATAGCCGCATTGAGAGAATCGATGCTGCCCTGCATACTTATGGTCACTCTTTCGCCGCAAGCTTTGGCAAAGCTGTCGTCGAGGCCTTTTCCCTCGTTGCCGATATAGACGGCACAGCCGGAGGAAAAGCCGATGCTTCTTATATTCTCTCCGCCACTTACGACAGAGGCGATATTCCTGACGCCCAGGCTTTCAAACATTGCTCTTGCAGCTTCTCCGCTTTCGCAGATATAGGCATTTGTCCGGGCGATGCTTCCCATAGCCGATCTTATGACCTTGGGGTTGTAGAGGTCGCAGCAGCCGCCTGCAAGGACGACGCCGCTTATCCCGAAGGCATCGGCGGAACGCATTATAGTTCCGATATTGCCGGGGTCCTGCAGGTCGCAGAGGACCACATATCTTCCCTTGGGGTCGATATTCTCGGGGACAAAGGGCTTATCGAGAAGCTCTGCAGTGATGAACATTCCCTGGGATGAACCTGCGGAAAGCTTCTCGGCGACTCTGTCGCTTATCTCGGACCAGAGACTTTTTGCGATGCTGTCAAATCTGCTGACATCGAACTGCAAAGCCGCTTTTTCGAGGGATCCGGCGGTGTGATAAAACCCGGTCACTTTCAATCTGCCGCAGGAAAGCTCGCAGGCTGCGTCATAGCAGCTGCGCATTCCTTCAATAACAAATTCCCCGTATTCGCGTCTTGCTTTTTTGCTCTGCATGAGCTTTGCAAGCCGCTTGACTGCCGGATTATCCTTGCTTGAGATCATAATTCCGCCACCGTTTATTCTTTGATAAAAGCTGTCTTTTCAGCACCTGACGACACCGTTTTTGCCCATTCTGCTTATTTGGAAAGGGCCATTATTAAACAACAAAACACGCAAGCTCTCAGAACGTGCGTGTTCGTGATGTAATTAAAGTGCAGCCTTTGCCTTCTCGACGATAGCTGTGAAACCTGCGGGATCGTTGATCGCGATCTCCGAGAGCATCTTTCTGTTGAGAGTGATGCCGGCCTTGTTGAGACCGTTCATGAATGTGGAATAGTTCATACCGTTGAGCTTGCAGGCGGCAGAGATCCTTGTGATCCAGAGCTTTCTGAAATCTCTCTTCTTCTGCTTTCTGCCGATATAAGCATACTGGCCTGACTTCATAACGGCCTGCTTAGCCATTTTGAAGTGCTTGCTCTTTGCGCCGAAATAGCCCTTTGCAAGCTTCAGCGTTTTATTTCTTCTCTTACGAGTCATCATTGCTCCCTTAACACGAGCCATAGTTAATTACCTCCTGATATTATTTAGTTTACATTCCCTACAACTCGTTGATCACTTGTAAGGGATAAGTGCCTTAACGTTCTTGATGTTGGAATCGTCAGCGTAAGCTGCGTTTCTGAGGATCCTCTTGCGCTTGTGATCCTTCTGGTTGAGTCTGTGTCTCTTGTTTGTGTGCTGGAACTTTACCTTTCCGCTGCCTGTTACAGAAAAGCGCTTCTTAGCACCGGAATGAGTTTTGATCTTTGGCATAAATATATCCTCCTTAATAATTTACTTGCTGTTTTTCGGAGAAACGAACATCACAAGGCTGCGTCCCTCCATTTTGGACGGCTTGTCAACAACACCATGCTCCGATATTGCTTCCTTGAAGTTTTTCAGGAGCTCCTCGCCGAACTGGGGATGAGCAACTGTTCTCTTGCGAAAGCGTACAGAAACCTTGAGCTTGTCTCCGCCGCTAAGGAATTTGATCGCCTGATTGACTTTGGTATTGAAATCATGAGTGTCGATAGTAGAGGACATCCTGATCTCTTTGATCTCGATGATCTTCTGATTTTTCCTTGCTTCCTTTTCTCTTTTCTGCTGCTCGAAAAGGAACTTGCCATAGTCCATTATGCGGCACACGGGGGGAGTCGCCTGGGGAGCTATTTTAACAAGGTCAAGGTCTTTTTCCTCTGCGATCTTAAGTGCTTCCTTTGCGGAAATAATGCCCAACTGGCTTCCGTCAACGTCGATAACTCTCAGTTCCTTGTCTCTGATCTCTTCGTTGATCTGGTAATCTTTGCTGCTGCTAATGACAAAACACCTCCAAAAATAAAAATACAACAAAACAGGTACGGAGCTTGATCCGTACCTGCGCAATTACACACTAATGGCTTAGCGATCATTGACCTCTTCACGCACTTGCTTGAGGTGAGAACGGATCAGGTTCTTCTTTGTTCTGTAATATTATACTACTGCCTTCCCGATTTGTCAAGTGTTTTTTTAAAATTTTTTCTCGAAGGCAAAACCGGGCTTTTTGAGATGCTCTGCAACAGAAAAGACCGACACTCAGGTATCGGTCTCTGTGTTCAAATTAACCCCAATAGGTGTTCCAGATGTAGCCGTAGCCGCCCCAGGGAAGAGCGAAGGAATGGCTTACCTTGCTGCTGTTCACCTTATGGTTCATATTGCACCAGTAGTAAACGTTGAAGTCGTTCTTGATGCCCTTATATGTAGCCTTGGCATATACAGCGCCATAGACAGCGGTCTTTACCTTATCGGGGACCTTGCTGTAAGTTGCGCCTCTTCTTGTAAGAGCTGCATCGGAAAGGAATCCGCCGCTCTTATAGATGATGTCCTGGATAGAGTTATATTTCTTGTAGTAGTTTACGAATACTTTATTGTTGGTATACTTTGCGCCGACATATGTATTAACTACGCAGTCGGATACCCAAACGATAGGCTCATCCCATCTGTCGTCGTTGATACCGCCGACTTCGTGGAACACGATACGGCACATTGCCTTCCAGCCGGCCTCATCGAAATCCATTCTTGCGGTCTTGAGAGTTATAGTCTCGGAATAAGGGCTCTTGACATCGCCGTTGATAGCTCTTACACGGAACTTATAGTTTGTGCATCTTTCAAGTCCGGTAACTGTGCAGGTGGAGCTTGTTACGGTCTTGTAGAGAACAAAGTTGGAACCGAACTCTCCGCCTTTGATATAAAGCTTATATTTCTTTGCGTTCTTTACGTCCTTCCAGTCAACGATAAGAGTGTTGGTCTGCTTGTTGTAGGGATGGGTAGCACCGCTCTCGTACTTTGCTTCCTCAACGAAAACAGGAGCCTTGAGAGATGTTACGCTTGCTGCCGAAGCCGAGATGCTCGGAACGAAGATCGCAATAACGATCGCTGCAGCGAACAGAGCAGTAAACACTTTAAAGATCTTACTTCTGAATAATTCGGTAATTTCGCATTGAGTACTAATCATTTGATAACAGGCATAGGTTCAGGCCAATGAACCGCCAAGTCAACTCCCTTCGTGATTATACTAAAGCATATTCAAAGATCGCTTTAATATGAACCGATTTGTAATTATCGAGCCGTAAAAGTTACAAAGCTGTTACAACTTACAACACAATTGTAACACGCATTTGGCGTGATGTCAAGGGTTTATGCTATAAATTTTTTGTAAAACCTCGAAAACAGGCTATTTTTGTGCAAATGTACTAAAGTTATCTGCTCTATCATAAGATTTACAAAGCATAATAAGGGTTACCAATTTGTTAATTGCTTGTAATTTATTTTAAATTTAACTAAAAGGAAAAGGAGAAAACAACATGAAACGTTACTTACCGGAGGGGCATTTATACGAAACGGAAACGAACTCGGAGCACTTCAAAAGCCTTGAAGCTCTTGAAGAAGCATACAGGAACCGCATCATACTTGAACGGAAAGCACTGCTCTGCACCGCCGGACACGATATAATAGTTGATACGCCTTTCGGCAAAGGTATCATCCCGAGAGAGGAAGGAGATATTTCGATCGGCTGTGACACCTCGAAGGATATCTCCCTGCTGACGAGAGTAGGCAAGGAGGTCTGCTTCAAGATAATCTCTATCGACAAAAGCGGAAGCGAGCCGGTATTCATCCTGTCAAGGAAAGAAGCTCAGCTTGAATGTCTGAGGGAATTCACCCGGAGGCTTTGTCCGGGGCAGATCATCCCGGCGAGGGTGACGCATCTTGAGCAGTTCGGGGCATTCGTTGACATAGGCTGCGGGATATCCTCGCTGATACCAATAGACGCTATCTCTGTATCAAGAATATCTCACCCCTCAGACAGGTTCAGCAAGGGGCAGGATATCTTTGCGGTGGTGAAAGGCTGCGACGAGGAAAGGGTCTATCTCTCTCACAAGGAGCTGCTGGGCAGCTGGCAGGAGAACGCTGACAGGTTCGCTGTTGGAGAGACTGTCACGGGGATAGTGCGTTCCGTGGAGGATTACGGCATATTCGTCGAGCTGGCGCCTAATCTTGCAGGGCTTGCCGAGTTCAAGGAGGGTGTTCGACCAGGACAGGCGGCAAGTGTTTACATAAAGGCGATGATACCCGACAAGATGAAGATAAAGCTCATTATAGTTGACAGCTTCGAGAGCAGCGAGCGGATACCGCTGCACTATTTTATAAGCTCCGGCAGCATAAAAAAATGGGTGTACTCCACAGAGAGAGCACCCAAGAGCATAATAATCGAGTTTTAAACGGATCAGCAGAGACGTCAATGCACCGCCTCTGCTGCTTTTTTACTTTTTCTTGATCTTATCCCAGTAGGCTTTGGCAGCCTGCTCGGTCTTGTTTTCGCCGAATTCGTAATAGACTTTATCTTTAAGAGTATCGGGAAGATACTGCTGCTCCACCCAATGGCCGGGGAAATTGTGTGGATAGAGATAATGCTGACCCTTGACCTTGGCATCCGCTCCGTCGAAATGCTTGTTCTGCAAATGACGGGGAAAGTCCATTGCTCCGCCTCTGCGGACATCGGAAAGAGCCTGGTCTATCGCCATGATGGCGCTGTTGGATTTAGGCGCTGTGGCAAGTAGGATAACAGCCTCGGCAAGAGGGATACGGGCTTCGGGGATGCCAAGCTGCATTGCGCTGTCAACGCAGGATTTGACAATGCTTATCGCCTGGGGATAAGCAAGACCTACATCCTCGCAGGCGATGACGAGCAGCCTTCGTGAAAGTGAGATGATATCCCCTGCTTCGATGAGCCTTGCGGCATAGTGCAGGGCTGCGTTCTCATCGCTGCCGCGGATCGATTTCTGCAAAGCCGAGAGTATATCGTAATGCTGGTCGCCGTCGCGGTCGTAGTTCATATTGCTGCGCTGGGTCAGGGACTTGACGTTATCGAGCTTGACCGTCAGCACCTGGCCGTCGTTGTCGGCGGCAAGGACGCAGAGCTCAACGGTATTTACAGATTTTCTGACATCTCCGCCGCAGCCGTAGGCGATATGCTCGCAGACACCGGGCTCCAGTCTTAATCTCAGGCCAAGCTCGTCAGCCGAGAGCTGGAAAGCTCGCTTGATAGCCGGAAGGATCTCCTCGGGGAGCAGCGGCTTGAACTCGAAGACCGTCGAGCGGCTGATTATTGCATTATAAACATAGAAATAAGGGTTCTCGGTGGTGGAAGAGATCAGGGTTATCCTGCCGTTTTCGATATACTCGAGGAGAGACTGCTGCTGCTTTTTATTAAGGTACTGTATCTCGTCGAGATAGAGCATGATACCGCCGATGCCGCTGAGGGTCTCGGTCTCGGCGACTATCTGCTTGATGTCGTTTATGGAAGCCGAGGTGCCGTTGAGCTTGTGCATGGTCATATTGGTATTCTCGGCGATTATGCGGGCGACTGTGGTTTTGCCGACGCCAGCCGAGCCGTAGAATATCATGTTCGGTATCCTGCCGCTTTCGATTATGCGCCTCAAAGGCTTGTCCTTCCCCAGCAGATGGGGCTGTCCGACGACATCATCGAGGGTCTTGGGCCTTATTTTTTCCGCAAGCGGAATGCTCATAGGTATTCTCCTTAGTCAAAAATATTCTGGATATCCGGCAGACGGAGCTCGTATGCGCGGCTGTTTATCTTTTTGAGAAGATAGGTCTTTGCGATGAGAATGGCTTCCCTGCACTTGACATTCTGCATACCGAGCACATGGCGGTAGATAACGAACTGGTCGTTACCGAGCTTCATCACTATGAAATGTGAGCACTCGAAAGTGCCTCTAACGATATTATCGGACGAGATGAAATTCCAGAGCTCGTTGTAGATCGCAGAATTGACCTCTTCAACAACAAATTCCTGTAACAAATCATTCATAAGCCTATCCTCCTGAAATGAACTATATATAATGTACTATATAAATAATATAGCATAATCCCCGGGGTTTTTCAACCGGATTCGGAAAAATTCGCAAAAAAATTTCCGCAGCGTACCGGGTAGATACACTGCGGATGAAATTGATCATTTATTACGA
>CAMVOF010000112.1:0-7406 GCA_947169055.1 uncultured Clostridia bacterium | reverse complement strand
GGAGATTCGCTGCCCGAAACACCAGATCGGAAGAGCGACGTGTAGGGAATGAGGGTAGATCTCAGAGGTCGCCGCAGCAGTAATAGCAGGAAAAGATAAAGTATAAATTCAAAAACGAGCAGCTGCTTTTTGAAGCTCTCTCCCATTCCTCTTATGCCAACGAGAACAAGAACCGCGCAAGCAACGAACGCCTTGAATTTCTCGGCGATTCCGTGCTTTCGGTCGTAGTCTCCGATTATATCTTCAAGCACTTCAAGCACATCCCCGAGGGTGATCTTACCAAGCTCCGTGCTTCTCTTGTCTGCGAGAGCTCCCTTTTCGAGTTTGCAAAGACTATCGGCCTCGGCGAGCATATCTTCCTCGGAAAAGGCGAAGCCATGAACGGCGGACGCGAAAGACCGTCCATCGTCTCCGATGCCTTTGAAGCTGTTATCGCTGCCGTTTATCTCGACGGCGGGATGGATGCGGTAAGGCCCTATATCCTCTCGTTCATTCCCGAGGACATCACCCCCAAGGGCTCAGATGCCTTCCACGACTATAAGACCATACTCCAGGAAGTTATCCAGCGCAACCCCGAGGAAAGGATATTCTATAACCTCAAAGAGGAATCCGGCCCCGACCACGACAAGCATTTCACCGTACAGGTGATGCTCAATCAGAACATGATAGCTGAGGGCACAGGACGTTCCAAAAAAGCCGCCGAGCAGGAGGCTGCCAGAAAAGCCCTTGACCTCATGGGTATCAGACCGTGAGCTCCCACAGCAATATCTCGATCTTCGTGCCTCACGCAGGCTGTCCCTTTAAATGCTCCTTCTGCGATCAGAACGCGATCTCCGGCGAAACGGAGCTTCCTCACGCCGAGGATGTAAGGCGGGTGTGCGAACAGGCAAAGCGGGAGATTGCTTCTCCCGAGAATACCGAGATCGCCTTTTTCGGCGGCAGCTTTACAGCTATCGACCGAGGCTATATGACAGAGCTTCTTGATGCAGCTGCAGAGTATGTCGGAGAGGGAGGTTTCAAAGGCATAAGGCTCTCCACAAGACCCGATTTCATCGACGGCGAAGTCCTTGATCTGCTGAAAAGCAGGGGAGTCACCGCCATTGAATTGGGTGCTCAGTCCCTTGATGACGGCGTTTTAAATGCCAATGCACGAGGTCATTGTTCCGAGGATATAATCAGGTCAAGCCGCCTCATAAAGCAGCACGGCTTTGAGCTCGGCCTTCAGATAATGTCCGGGCTGTATAAAAGCACGCCTGAGATCGAACGCCGAAACCTGCGGCAAGTCCTTGAGATCGCTCCCGATACCGTCAGGATATATCCCGTAGTTATCATCAAAGGCACAGCCCTTGCAAGGCTCTACGAGCAGGGAAGTTTTGTCCCGATGCCCTTTGACGACATCGTTGATATCTGCTCCGAGATGCTCGAAGCCTTCGATATGGCAGGGATCAAAGTCATAAAATGCGGTCTCCACGCCAGCGAGATAGTGGAGCGTGATATGCTGGGAGGATTTTATCACCCGGCATTCAGAGAGCTCTGCGAAGGCAGGATATACCGCAGAAAGCTCGAAAGCCTCTTGAACGGGACCGGCTTGAAAGCAGAGCAGAAATATGATATCACCGTTTCAGCGGCTCCTTCTTATATCAGCCGCGTGTACGGACACAAAAAAGAAAATTCGCTGTATTTCCGGGATAGGGGCATAAAGCTCCGTGTCCTCGGAGATGCAGATATACCAAAATATGAAATAAAGATCAAGGAGGTGAAGCTGTGTACCTGAGATCGCTTGAAATGCAGGGGTTCAAATCCTTCCCGGATAAAATAAAGCTGGAGTTCAACAAGGGAATATCCGCAGTAGTCGGACCCAACGGCTCCGGAAAATCGAATATCGGCGATGCTATGCGCTGGGTAATGGGCGAGCAGTCCTCAAAAACTCTCCGCGGCGGCAAGATGGAAGATGTAATTTTCAACGGGACAAAGAACCGTCCTGCGGCAGGCTTTGCACAGGTCACACTCACCATAGACAACGGCGACAGAGCCCTCAATTATGAGAACGATATCGTCTATGTTTCCCGTAAGCTCTACCGCAACGGAGACAGCGAATATCTCATAAACGGAAACCAGTCGAGGCTCAAGGACGTCGTCGAGCTCTTTATGGATACCGGCCTCGGCAGAGACGGCTACTCCATAATCGGGCAGGGCAGGATAGCCGACATAGTCAGCAGCAAATCCACGGAAAGACGTGAGATATTTGAAGAAGCTGCCGGCATATCCAAGTTCAGATACAAAAAAGAAGAAGCCGAGCGTAAGCTCAGAGCTGCCGAGGACAACATCGCAAGACTTACCGACATTCTCGCCGAGATCGAGGACAGGATAGGTCCTTTGCAGCGCCAGTGCGAAAAGGCAAAGAAATTCAAAGTCCTCTACGACCGCAAGACAGAGCTTGAAATAGCTGTCTGGGTATCGCAGATCCATACCCTCGGTGCAGCTATCGACGAGTACAAGGAAAAATACGCTCTCCTCGACAAGCAGTACAGAGATGTTTCCGACGAGGTGGAGACTCTGGAAAACAAAGTCCAGGAGGCAAGGGAGCAGGGCGCAGAGAAGTCCGCTTTCATCGACAGTCTCCGTGACGAGATACATTCCATAGAGCTTGAAAGCTCTCAGGCAGGATCCAATATCGCCGTAAAGAAAAACGACATCAGCCACCTGAACGAGGCTATCGAAAAGCTGGGCGAACAGATCTCCCAGTCCGACAACACCAAGTATTTCTACGAGGCTGAGCTCAAAGAAAAGCAGGAGCTTCTCCAAAGCCTCAACGATAAAGGCGCAGCTCTCGAAAAAGAGATCGCCGAATGCGAGAAAGAGCTGTCGGAGCTCAGTGAAAAGTCCGATTCCTTCGATAAGAGCTATAACGAGACAGTTGCAGCTCTCAATTCGCTGTATATAAAGAAATCCGAGCTTGCCTATAAGCTCGAAAGCTCGAAGAACACTGCCTCGGAGATCGAGGAAAGCATCTCGGCTCTGCTGGACGACAGAAAATATCATGAGGAACGCAGCAGGCTCTCCGAGAACGAGCTGAAAAAACTTGAAGAGCAGAACTCGGCAAACGAGAAGAAGCTCGAGGAGATAAACAACCGCATAAACGGCATCAAGCTGCTTTCGGACAACAAGAACAAAAAGCTCCGGAAAGCCGAAGATGATCTTTCTGAAAGCACCGCTGCTTTGCAGAAAGTCACTCAGCGGCTTGCGGTTATCAGCGACCTCGAAAAGTCAATGGAGGGTTTTGCAAGCAGCGTAAAGACCGTGCTCAAAGCAAGCTCTCAGGGCAGGATAAGCGGCATCTGCGGAACTGTGGCACAACTGCTCAAAGCCTCCGACGAATATGCCCTTGCAGTAGAAACAGCCCTCGGCGCGGCATTGCAGAACATCGTCGTCGAAAACGAGGATTCCGCAAAGCGTTCCATCAACCTGCTAAAAGAAATGCGTGCAGGCCGTGCAACTTTCCTTCCGCTGACATCTATCAAGGGACGTACTCTTTCCGAAGTCCCCGAGGACGAGGAAGGCTTCATAGCCGTTGCATCGGAGCTTGTAAAATACGACAAGAAATACGAAAACATAGTTTCCGATCTTCTCGGAAGGATCTGCATAGCCGAGGATATAGACTCTGCTGCAAGGATAGCCAAGAAGCACAACTATAAATTCAAGATCGTCACCCTTGACGGGCAGGTGGTAAATGCCGGCGGTTCCTTCACGGGAGGAAGTGCCTCAAAGGGCACGGGCCTTCTCTCGAGAAAGAACGAGATCGACCGCCTTACCTCCGAGCAGGAGGAGCTCAAAGAGAAAAACTCCAAGCTCCGTTCCAACAAGGAAATGCTATCGCAGGAGTGCGCAAAGCTCACCGCCGATATGGACGGCGCAAGAGAATTGCTCTCCGAAGCAAACAGTGAAAAGATCAGGCTCGGCATGGAGATCAAGCGTGTCCGGGAGTTTGCTGAGCAGTATTCCGAGCAGCTTGAAAAGACCTGCGCAGAGCTCGAACGCCAGACCATAAGGCTCTCCCTCGAGCAGAAGGAGTACGACGAGATCGCCGACAGGCTTCTTGTATCCGAGAAGGATATAGCTCAGGCAGAGGAGCTTGTAAAGACCTCTCAGGACGAGCAGAACTCTCTGCGTTCCGAACGCGAACGCTCGGGAAATGCTCTCACCGAGATACAGCTCAGAAGGATAGAACTCTTAAAAGACGTTGAAGCCTGCGAGCTTGCCATAAAGCAGGCTAAGGACAACATAGAAGGCAGCAGCTCCGACAAGCAGCAGCTTGCCGACGAGATCGAAGCCGATAAGGCGGAGATTGAAAAGATACTTAAAGAGATCAAGGAGATCGAGGCCTCTGTTTCGACTTCCTATATGAAGATCGACAGCATCAAAAAGCAGATAAACATTGCGCAGGGAGAGCATCTCAAGCTCGACAACCGCGCAGAAAAACTGCGCCAGGAGCAGCGGATAAAGACCGATGAACGCGAACGCCTCTCCAACGAAGCCAACCGTATCGAGGAAAAATCCGTATCTGCTTCAAACGACTACGACAGGATCGTCGGAAAGCTCTGGGACGACTACGAGCTTACCGTCACCGAAGCCGAGAACCGGGCTGTAGAGCTTGAAGATCAGGCAGCAGCAGCCAAGGAGCTTGCGGAGCTGAGGTCGAAGATATCCTCCCTCGGAAACGTCAACCTCGAGGCTATCGAAGAGTATGCCAATGTATCCGAAAGATACAGGTTCATGAACGAGCAGCTGGGAGACGTAACAAAGTCAAAGGCAGAGCTGGAGGAACTTATCGGCAGCCTGACCTCAACAATGGAAGAAATGTTTGTTGACAGCTTCGAGAAGATCAACAAGAATTTCAAGCAGACCTTTGCCGAGCTCTTCGGCGGCGGAACAGGAGAGCTCCTGCTCACCGACCCGGATAACGTCCTCGACTGCGGAATAGACATCAAGGTGGAGCCGCAGGGCAAGATCATCAAAAATCTTCTCTCTCTGTCCGGCGGAGAACAGGCATTTGTGGCTATCTGCATCTACTTCTCGATACTGAAGATCAGACCTTCACCCTTCTGTCTGCTGGACGAGATCGAGGCAGCTCTCGACGACTCCAATGTTGAGCGTTATGCAAAGTATCTGCACCGATTCACCGACACGACACAGTTCATCGCAATAACTCACAGACGCGGCACAATGGAAGAAGCCGATGTGCTCTACGGAGTTACGATGCAGGAAAAGGGAATATCCAAGCTTCTTAAAATGGATCCCGGTGATGCCATCAATATGAAGCTTGACGAAAACGAATAAACTCACCTAAAGGGGGCAGCTTGAAATGGGATTTTTTGAAAAGCTGAAAGCCGGACTGAAAAAAACTAAAGATTCGATGATGGGCAAGATCGAAAGACTGCTCAATTCATTCACCAAAATAGACGAAGATCTTTTTGAAGAGCTTGAGGAAACGCTTATAACCTCTGATATCGGCGTTACCACCTCGGAAAAGATCTGCGAGGAGCTCAGAAAACAGGTCAAGGCCAACGGAATAACAGACCCTCTTGACGTAAAGGATCTTCTCAAGCAGATCATCGCTGATATGCTGGGCGAGGAAGTTCCTCTCGATCTTTCCACAACGCCTTCGGTGATCCTTGTTATCGGAGTCAACGGCGTAGGAAAGACCACGACCATAGGCAAGCTTGCCTATCAGCTGCATAACGAGGGTAAGAAAGTCATCGTAGCCGCTGCCGATACCTTCCGTGCAGCTGCCATAGATCAGCTGGAGGTCTGGACAGAAAGAGCCGGAGTAGATATAATAAAACATAACGAGGGCAGCGATCCCGCATCGGTAGTTTTTGATGCACTCACCGCAGCAAAGGCAAGAGGCACCGATGTGGTCATCTGCGATACAGCCGGACGTCTGCACAACAAGAAAAATCTTATGGCGGAGCTCAGCAAGATATCTCGCATCGTTCATCAGCAGGCAGAGGGCTGCGCTCTTGAAGTCCTGCTGGCACTTGACGCAACAACAGGACAGAATGCCGTGAACCAGGCAAGACAGTTCAACGAAGCCGCCGATATCACCGGCATAATTCTGACAAAGCTCGACGGCACCGCTAAGGGAGGAATCATCATAAGCATAACCGAGGAGCTTGGAGTTCCCGTTAAGCTTGTGACCGTCGGAGAAAAGATAGACGATATACAGCCGTTCAATACAAAGGATTTTGTTGAAGCACTGTTTGAGTGATCATTCCGGGAGTGGGGGAAATTATGGATAAGGTATTATTTGTAATAGATATGCAGGAGATATATTGCGGCAGAGGCCGTAATATGGAGAAATACCGCTATAATGCCGAAAATCTTGTAGATGAGATAAATAAAAGGATCGCTGAATACAAGCCCGAAGAGGTGTTCTATTTCAAGAGCATCGCAAAGGGTATCGGCGGATTGATCGGCAATATGCCTAAAGAAGGAACTCATGAGGCTAAGTTCGTTGAGAGGCTAAAGATAGTCGGCAAAAATGTCTATGAAAGAAGCAAGCCCGATGTCTTTTCTCTCGTCGAGATCGTTGATCTTATGCGCTCGAGGAACGTTAAGGAGATCGAGCTCGTGGGCGTTGACGGCGGAACCTCTATCGGAGCAACGGCTGTCACAGCTACGAATGATCTCGACCTCAGGATCATCTACAACAACTACTGCATCGCATCTGCTGTTCCTGCAAAGGCCATGAAATACAGGGAAAAATTCAAGCAGAACAGAGTCACGTTCATCAACTGAAAACGGTGATATAATGAAGCTTATTATCGCAAGCAACAACAAGGGAAAGATAAGGGAATACAAAGAGATACTGGAGCCTCTGGGCTATGAGCCGATCTCTCTTGCCGAAGCAGGCATAGGCTCCGACCCTGAGGAAACAGGCAAGACCTTCCGCGAGAATGCATACATAAAAGCAAAAGCAGCCCATGAGCTTACAGGCCTCGGCGTCCTTGCCGACGACAGCGGCCTTTGCGTCGATGCTTTGAACGGAGAACCCGGTGTCTATTCGGCACGTTACGGCGGCCTCGAAACAGCCACGGAGCGTTCGCAGCTTGTCCTGGATAAGCTTGCAGGTGTTCCCGATGATAAAAGAACAGCGAGCTTTGTATGCAATATCTGCCTTGTGTTCGGAAACGGAAAGATCATCGAAGCCGAGGGCAGATGCACAGGCAGGATAGCCCACTGCTTTTCGGGAGAGAACGGCTTCGGCTACGACCCGATCTTCCTCTACGGCGACCGCAGTTTTGCCGAGATCAGCGCCGAGGAAAAGAACAAAGTCTCTCACCGCGCAGAAGCCTTGAGAGACCTTATCAAAAAGCTTAAGGAGTTATAAGATATATGATAACACC
>CAMVOF010000111.1:0-7484 GCA_947169055.1 uncultured Clostridia bacterium | reverse complement strand
AAGGTATGCGGTGGGAACGCCAAGCTGCAGGGCTATCTGCTCCTCGTTCTGCTTATTGTAGTAGCAGGCCATCAGGATATTCTGTCTGAGTCTGCTGTCGAATTTGTCCCAGTAATTGTTCTTGCCTCCCCAGAAGAAGAGATCAAGAGCAACCGGCTGATAGCTCAATCTTCCGTATGTTCTTTCCATATTTACGCCCTCCTGTATTCTTTTCCTTGACTGAAAGAGCAGGTACTTTACCATGCTCTGCGAAAGTGAGAACCTCTCGGATATGTTTCTTACCGAAAGCCCGTCAACGTAGTACGCCACCATTACCCTGCGGTAGTTTGAATTAAGAAGTGACAACTCCCGGGTCATCAGGCGAAGCTGTTCGTTTTCGTCGGCCTGTTCTTCAAGCTTTTCCCAGCAGCTGTCGGAGATATTCTCGTCAAGCTCTGCGGTGTTTCGCTTGTCCCTGTCGCGGTACCAGCCTTTTAAGATGTTATCGGCTGTCCGCCAGACAAACCCGTAGAAAGCACGTTCGTCTCTCAGATTTTCAATGCTCTCGAACAGCGCAAGGATTATCTCCTGGGATAAGTCCTCGGACTCCTGATAAGAGCTTGTGCGGGACAGGCAGTACTGGAATATCGACTGTGACATCTGCGCGATCTTTTCACGGCGTTCGGCTGTATCCATTTTTCGGCTTTCCTTTCGTTTGATCTCAGAAGCTTCTGTCATTATAGTGCAGAAAACCTCGTTTGGTTAGGGCGTTTGGAAAAAATAATTTTAAAATCACTTTGTTGACCGGACCTATCTGCGGAATATTCAGCAGCAGCCTGTCTTTCAAAGTGCTTTAATCATATTATAATTATCCGCACGAAAAAGTCAAGGATGCTTTTTTCTGATAAACATCATTGACAATAATTATATATTTTGATATAATGATGTTGCGCAAACCAACAATTGCTTTTGTGCATTTATATTTTTCGATGTGCTGCCGGAGAGCACTTTGTCAGTACATATCAAGAAGGATCATTACTATGGATCAGAATCTGATAATTCAGAAGATCAAGGAAAATCAGCAGCAGGCCAAGCAGCTCAACGAAGTCATGAACATCATCAACGAGGCTTTCAAGAAGGAAATGCCTGTATATATGAAGTTGGTCCAGTTCGATGTTATGTCGAAATTCAGCGCAGATGCGCTTAAGGATAGCAGCGTAAGCAACGGCGATTCTATGAAGCAGCTCACACAGGATCTCGACAAGATACTTGCGCAGATAAACGCAGATCTGAAAAAACAGATCATGATGAAATCTGCCGAGCTTAAAGAAGCAGTCAGATGATCCGCCCGAAGAAAACCACCGCCTGCCGCAGATTTACGGCAGGCGGTTTTTATCGTGTAACGAAAGCCTTACGCACAAGCGCAAGGCTTTTTTGAATACCGAACGAAAAAGATGATCTGTCAGAAGAGATCTGTGACAGGAGATAGCTTTAGGTCAGAACCGATATCAAAAGCCGTTAAAGCGAAAACTCCCTTACCCTGTATAGGGCGAGGGAGTTGGGTGAAGGGGCACGCCCCTGCTGGTGGAGATGACGGGAATCGAACCCGTGTCCGAAAACCTATCCCAATGAATTTCTACGAGTGTAGCTTGTTATTGCGGCTTGCGCCCTTTCCCTTGCGCTGCTGCAAACAAGCACGCGGCAGCGTTCGGTAGGCTGCGATACATTCCAAGGCTACAGCCGTCACCGAGGAACGTTCACCACTGAATCGACGCCCTTATCTGAGCCGTGGTACTCTCAGGAAGGACGGGCACTGCGCTTAGGCAGCAGCCAGGTTGTAGTTAGTTTTGTCGTTTAATTTTAAAACGTGCGCCTTTTAAAGAGTTCTGCGCGCCTCTACTCGCTTATCATTCTTCAAGATCCCCGTCGAAACCTTTACATCCCCATATTTGCGATAAGTCTTATTCCTTACCGCGGTCTTTCATTGCTCTGTCGATGTCTCTTGCAGCGGCTTTGTTTGCCATATCTTCCCGTTTATCGTAGAGCTTTTTGCCCTTGCAAAGCCCGAGAGCCACTTTGACTCTGCTGCCCTTGAAATAAAGCGCCAGAGGGATGAGAGTCAGCCCTTCCTGCTTTACCTTGCCGAAAAGGCGGTTTATCTCCTTCTTATGGAGAAGCAGCTTGCGCACACGCATAGGATCGCGGTTGAAGATATTCCCCTGCTCGTAAGGAGAGATATGCATTCCCTTGACCCACATCTCGCCGTTGTCTATCGAGCACCAGCTGTCTTTAAGATTCACTGCTCCGCGTCTTATGGACTTCACTTCAGTGCCGACAAGCTCTATTCCGCATTCGATCTGCTCGAGGACAAAATAATCGTGCCTTGCCTTGCGGTTATCGGCGATCTGCTTTGTGCCTTTTTTATCAATAGCCATATCGACACCTCCTTTTCCGGCCTGCCTTTTCAGGCGGAATTATATTGTATCACAGATAAATGGATTTGTCAAGGGTGATAAAGCTCGCTTTTTTGAGCATTATAAAAATATCTCCCCCTCGGCAAAAAGGGGGAGAAAAACTTACAGCTTTTCGTGGAACGTTCTTGATATAACGTCGTCCTGCTGTTCCTTTGTGAGCTTGATGAAATTCACGGCATAGCCCGAAACACGCACAGTGAGCTGCGGGTATTTCTCAGGATGCTTCTGAGCGTCAAGCAGGGTCTCGCGGTCAAGAACATTTACATTAAGATGATGTCCGCCCTTTTCAACGTAACCGTCAAGCATATTGACGAGATTATCTATCTGAATATCATTCTGCTGTTTATCAGCCATAATAACACATCCTTTCGGCTCAATCCGCCGGTCCTTCTTCCTCCGGCTCGTTAGGCTGGGCACAGGCTCCGACCTTTCCGCAGTCTGTGGTGCTGAAGCGGTTTATCCTTATCCCGTCGGCAGTATCGTCAACATCGATAGTAAGATGGCCGTCACCCTGTTCGATAAGCCTGTCTATCATACGAACGAGATCGTCGAGCTCGCCTTCGCCACCGTTATCGTTCTTTTCAACTATCCTGCCCATCGTTGTTCAGCTCCTTTGCAATGCTTTCGATATCGAGGTCTCCGACAAATATCTTTGTATCCTTGCCCAGGGCATCCGGGATAACGGAGAAGGTATTGGAGATACCGTCCTGAGCATTCCTCCACGGGAGCTTGGCAACAGATGAAAGCGAAGCCACAGCGCCGTGAGTATCTCTGCCGTGCATGGGATTCGCTCCGGGAGCAAGAGGTATCCCGGCCTTTCTGCCGTCGGGGGTATTGCCGGTCTTCTTGCCGTAGACCACATTCGAGGTTATGGTCAGTATCGACATCGTAGGGATACTTTCGCGGTAGGTGTGGTGCTTTCTTATCTTGTTCATGAAAGAGGAAACAAGATCAACGGCTATCTTATCGACTCTGTCGTCGTTGTTGCCGTATTTCGGGAAATCTCCCTCAACCTCATAGTCAACTACGATGCCGTCCTCGTCTCTGATGCACTTTACCTTTGCGTACTTGATAGCTGAAAGCGAATCGGCAACTACCGACAGACCAGCGATGCCTGTTGCAAAATATCTCTTGACATAGCAGTCATGAAGCGCCATCTGTATCTTCTCGTAGCAATACTTGTCGTGCATATAGTGGATTATATTCAGCGTGTTTACATAAAGCTCGGCAAGCCATTCCATCATGTCGTCATACTTCTGCATAACGTCATCATAGTCGAGATAATCTCCCTTAACGGGACGGTATCTCGGGCCTACCTGTATCTTCAGGCGCTCGTCAACTCCGCCGTTGATAGCATAAAGCAGGCACTTCGCAAGATTGGCTCTTGCACCGAAGAACTGCATATCCTTGCCGACTCTCATGGAAGAAACACAGCAGGCAACGGCATAGTCATCGCCGTGGGTAACACGCATAAGATCGTCGTTCTCGTACTGGATAGACGAGCTCTTTATGGACATCTTTGCACAGTGGCGCTTGAAGTTGATCGGCAGCTTCGTTGACCAGAGGACTGTCATATTGGGCTCCGGAGCTGTGCCGAGGTTATCAAGGGTATTGAGATAACGGAAGGAATTCTTTGTTACAAGGGGAACACCGTCAACGGATACACCGCCGATAGATTCCGTCACCCAGGTGGGATCGCCGGAAAACAGTGAATTATACTCGGGAGTTCTCGCAAACTTAACGAGCCTGAGCTTCATTATAAAGTGATCTATATACTCCTGCGCCTGCTTTTCGGTTATAAGACCGCGGTCAAGGTCACGCTGGATATATATGTCGAGGAAGGTCGAAGTTCGACCGAGAGACATAGCTGCACCGTTCTGCTCCTTGACAGCTGCAAGATAGCCGAAATAGAGCCACTGGATAGCTTCCTTGGCGTTCTGAGCCGGACGGGAGATGTCGTAGCCGTAGATCATGCCCAGCTCCTTGAGCTGACCGAGTGCTCTGATCTGCTCTGCAAGCTCTTCTCTTATCTGGATGTTCTTGGAGTTCATCCTTGTGTGGGCTGTTGCAAGCTGGTGCTTCTTCTCCTCTATGAGAAGATCGGCTCCGTAAAGAGCGATACGCCTGTAATCACCGATGATACGGCCTCTGCCGTAAGCATCGGGTAGACCGGTGATTATAGCGGACTTTCTTGCGAGGCGCATCTCGGGAGTATATGCATCGAAAACCCCCTGATTGTGTGTCTTTCTGTATTCGGTGAAGATCTTTACTATCTCGGGATCGACCTCATAGCCGTTCTGCTTGCAGGCATTCTCAGCCATTCTGATACCGCCGAAGGGCTGGAGAGAACGCTTGAAGGGCTTGTCCGTCTGGAAGCCTACTATCTGCTCCAGATCCTTGTCAAGATATCCCGCACCGTGAGAGGTGATGGTCGAAACGATCTTGGTGTCCATATCAAGGACACCGCCGGCTTCCCTTTCCTGCTTTGAAAGCTCCATGACCTGAGCCCAGAGCTTCTGTGTTGCCTCGGTGGGACCTTCAAGAAAACTCTCGTCACCGTAATAGGGGGTATAGTTCATCTTGATGAAATCACGCACATTAGATTTGATGAAATCAGATACAGTAGAAGAATAGTTGTTCCATTTTCCGGGCTTGAAGCCCTCCCATTCTTTTGCATAATCACCGAACATGGCATTCATCCTTTCGTGCGTCATTCACCGACGCTGAGCCGCAATAATACGATTTAATAATATCACAGAACCATGGAATAGTCAACAGAACAAACCGACAAAAAAAGGCAGAATTGTTATCGATATTTGGTAAAAATGACAAAGTACCGCCACAATATATAGTATGTGTACCAAAAATCGACCACAACAGATATGTTTTACTTAACGACTTCGACTTTTATCAGATTGGTAGTTCCGCTGCGTCCGAGAGGTACGCCCGCGGTGACTACAACAAGGTCTCCGGCTTTAAGATAGCCGAGCTGTTTTGAAACGTCGAGAGCGTGTGCTATAAGCTCGTCGGTGTTGGTCTGCTCGTCTATCATTCCGGGCTGAACGCCCCAGGACATATTCATGTGACGGCAGGCTGTTGCGTCTGTCGTAAGGCCGATTATCGGGCAGTCGGGACGGAACTTTGAAAGCTGTCTTGCAGTGGCACCGCTCTTTGTGACGGTAAGTACCGCTGCTGCTCCGAGGTCGTGGGCCGTGGTGACAGTTGCGTGAGAGATCGCTTCCGTAACGGAAGTGCTCTTGGTCTCGGGTCTCTGGCGGAACTGCTCTATATAGTCGATGTTCTTTTCCGTAGTCTCGGCGATAAGAGCCATAGTCCTTACAGCTTCGATGGGGTGAGCGCCTGCGGCTGTTTCTCCCGAGAGCATTATCGCCGAAGTGCCGTCGTAGATAGCATTGGCAACGTCCGTTATCTCGGCTCTTGTGGGTCGGGGGTTCGTTATCATGGATTCAAGCATCTGCGTTGCTGTAATAACCTGCTTGCCGGCGTTGTAAGCCTTGTGGATAAGCTCCTTCTGGATAGCAGGTATCTGCTCGAAGGGTATCTCAACGCCCATGTCTCCCCTGGCGACCATTATTCCGTCGGCAGCTTCGAGTATCTCGTCGATATTGTCAACGCCCTCGGCGTTCTCTATCTTGGCGATTATCCTCGGGTTGCTCCAGCCGAGAGACTGGGTGAATTTTCTGAGGAAGATAACATCTGCCGCTGTGCGGACAAAGGATGCAGCTATGAAATCAAAGCCCATTTTGGCACCGAAGGCCAGGTCATCCATATCAGCATCGGAAATATAAGGCATGGAGAGCTTGACGCCGGGAACGTTTATTCCCTTGTGATCCGAGAGCTTTCCGCCGTGGATAACATCGCAGACGATATCCGTATCCGTCAGAGACTTAACGACCAGCTCTATAACGCCGTCGTTTATCAGGATCCTGCTGCCGAGGGAAACGTCCTTGGGCAGGTGATCGAAGGTAATAGAGGCTATCTCCTTTGTACCCTCGACTTCGCGGGTGGTAAGAGTGAAAACATCGCCGTCCTCGATAAACACAGGCTCATGGCCTTTGAAATCACGGAGCCTTATCTCCGGACCCTTGGTGTCGAGGAGGCAGGCAACATTCAGCCCAAGCTCGGCGCTGAGTCTGCGAACAGTCTCAAAACGCTGCTTGTGGACATCGTGGACGGAATGGGAGAAATTGAATCTTGCAACGTCCATTCCCGAGAGCATAAGCTCGCGCAGGACGTTTTCGTCGTCAGTCGAAGGACCGATAGTGCAGACGATCTTTGTTTTTCTCATATTATGCACATCCTTTCGGATCTTAATTCTAAAACAATTATATTATATGGTATAAGCATAGTCAATAGTTATTTTGTAACATTATTCAGAATGGTCGCAGATCAGAGGTGAAAACTTCACAAAAAAGACAAAAAATGTTGTGCAATCCTACAAAAAAGGCTATGAACCTATTATTTTCTACAAAAATGCGTGACAGATAACGATACCGGTGATATACTATATATAGTGTCTTATAAGACATAGGAGCATAATTACAGGAGGAAGGATAATGAAAAAAATACTAATTGCAATTTTAGCTGCATTGACCGCTCTTTTCTGCCTTGCAGGATGCGGAAGCAAGTTTGTGGGTGAATGGGAATGCACAAAGTTCAAGGACAATGGCGAAACTTTGAAAGCGAGCTTATTCAAATATTATTTTGACTATGACATTTCCGAATTTGTTACTCTTGAATTCGACAAGGGCGGCGAAGGAACATTCTCTTACAAATCTTACAAAGATCGCGATGAAAAAGGCAGCATAGATTTCGAGTGGGAAGAAGACGACGATAAGGTCACTATCAAGCTTGACAAAGAGTATTTCGGCACAAAGAAGCTCAAGGGCAAACTGAAAGATGACGAGCTTGTTCTTACCGGCTTTAACGAGGACGATTTATCAGTCTACCTTTCCAAAGCAGACGAAGACTGATAACAGCCGCGGCTGAGATCATCAAGGAGGAATAATT
>CAMVOF010000110.1:0-7604 GCA_947169055.1 uncultured Clostridia bacterium | reverse complement strand
CTCTGCTGCTCAATGCCCTTAAGTATTTCGGAAATATCGACGACGAAGTGCTGCTCATGTCGCCGGAGGTAATTGAGCCTATCTCCGACCTCAAAGTAAACCACCTGGGCAACAACAACCCCAGACTTCACACCGACGAGACCCTTATCGCACTGTCTATCTGTGCCGCAACGGACAAGAACGCTGCCGCGGCTATGGAGCAGATAGAAAAGCTCCGCGGCTGCGAGGTGCATTCCACAGTTATGCTCTCGCCTGTTGACGAGAGGACCTTCAAGCGTCTCGGAGTGAATGTCACCTGTGAGCCCAAGTTCAGCTGACGACGCTGAGAGGAATGAAATGGAAAACAATAACAAGAATTATCAGCTCATGCTGGATAAGATAATTGAAGAAAACAAAGCAGCAGGACGTACCCCTACGCTCCTGCTGCACAGCTGCTGCGCACCGTGCTCGTCCTACACCCTCGAGTATCTCTCGCAGCATTTTTGTATCACCGTGTTTTATTACAACCCCAATATCTATCCCGAAGCCGAGTTTGAAAAGCGTGCAGCCGAGCAGCAAAGGCTGATAAGCGAGCTGCCGGTGAAGAACAAGGTGAGCCTTGTGGTCTGCGGCTACGACCCGAAGGAGTTCTTTGAAGCCGTGAAAGGGCTGGAGCATATCCGCGAGGGCGGGGAGAGATGCTTTGCCTGCTACCGCCTGCGGCTGGAAGCTGCGGCTAAGAAAGCAAGGGAGCTGGGCTTCGATTACTTCACCACCACCCTGTCTATCTCGCCCTACAAGAACGCCCGGAAGCTCAACGAGATAGCTTCGGAGCTTGCAGGGATATACCAGGTGAAAGCTCTGCCTGCCGACCTGAAAAAACGCGGCGGCTACAAACGTTCAATAGAGCTCTCGGCAGAGTACGGGCTGTACAGGCAGGATTACTGCGGCTGCATATTCTCCCAGCGGGAAAGAGAGCAGCAAAAGCGGGAACGTTTGGAAAATTGAAAAAATAGTTGAAAAAATTGCAATAATACAAATATTTTTTATATATCCCTTGAAATCCGGTTTTCTTTGTGCTATAATCATAATACCTTATTATGCAGATTTTTACAGTTGACTTTTATCCGTTAAGGCAATACCGCACAACCCCTGTGCGTCAGATGCGCCGTCCAGATTTTCGTCAGATTGCCTAAATTCGACGCAGGCTTGCTGGCGCAAGTCAAGGAGAATTTGGGTAATATGACGGAAAGCTGGCAAGCAGATGACGTGCAGAGGCGATAGCCGCGGGTTGTGCGGTGTTGCCTTAAGGAAGGAGGCGAGAGCAGAATGGCAAGAAAGCGTATAGGTCTGATAACCAACGAGCCCGACGGGCTTTATCAGCAGAGGATACTTGAAGGGATAATGACCCAGTGCGAGCGCTACAACTATGACGTGGTCGCCTTCATGCCCCTTGTGGATGTTTACCACCAAAGGGAAGAATACCGCTCTGCGGAGTTCAATATTTGGAACATCGCCAACTACGACAAGCTGGACGGCGTGCTCATCTCCTCCATAACCATAACCAGGAACAGCAATACCGACGAGCTGGAGCAGATCGGAGAGTATGTCAGAGACCACTGCAAGGCTCCCATAGTTGCTCTCGACCTGCCGGCATACAAGGGCTGCGAGACGGTCTATACCGACGACATTACTTCCTTCAGGATGATGACCTCCCATATCATCGACAAGCACGGCTGCGATCCCGAGAAGATATATTTCCTCACCGGACAGAAGGACCACGAGATCTCCCTGAAGCGCGTGGATGCCTTCAGAGAAGAGCTTGAGAGCCGTGGGAAGAAGTTCGACAAAAACAAAGTCTTCTTCGGAGATTACTGGTACCCCGGCGGCATAGCTCTGGGACAGCGTATTGCCTCCGGTGAAGTCGAGATGCCCCAGGCTGTTATGTGCGCCAACGACTATATGGCCATAGGGCTTATCAATGAGCTTGCAAAACACGGCATAGATGTTCCCGGACAGATAATAGTCACAGGCTACGACGCCACGAGGGAAGCCGTTTTGAACGATGTGATAATAACATCTTTCGTACCTATGGTGAGCATAGGCGCACAAGAGGCTGTCAACAGGCTGCATCAGCTTATTGAGCCCGGTACTGAGACTATACCTGCCGATACCGTCACGGAGTCGGATATATGCCTCGGTTCCAGCTGCGGCTGCCGCGAGAGCGTGAAGTACGTCAAAGAGCGGCTCCTAAGCGGCGAGTTCACCGCCTATATCCACGACTACACAAACGGCTTCGATTTCCAGGCCATAGATATGTCCCTGCTGACCAACAGCTATATGCTGGAGCAGCTCACATCCGCAGGTTCTCCCGAGGAAGTCCTGGAGCAGATATTTAACCTTACCTACCTGCTGCGGCCCTTCGGGCATTTCTATCTTTGCCTGAGAAGAGACTGGCTCAACACCTACCGCGCACAGAAAAGCGGCTACCCCGAGACCATGCGCCAGGTGATACACTGCGTTCCTCTTTCCGACGATGCGGATTATTCTCTGCCGTCCTTCCATATCGACGACGACAGCCATGTCTTCGAGACTGCCGAGATGCTGCCGGAACTTTATATCGACTGGCCGGAGCCCTGCATTTTCAGCTTTGCACCCGTGCATTTCCAGGGAGATACCCTGGGCTATGTGGTGCTGCAGACTGCCTTGAAGGACAGGGTAAAGCCCTCGTCTGTCTTCCGCAACTGGGTGAGAAACGTAAACAACGCCCTTGAGATGGTGCGTGTACAGAGCAAGCTCATAAGCTACTCCCTTTTCGACAGCATGACAGGCCTCTATAACCGCCGGGGAATGGAGATAAGCTACAAAAAGCTCTGCGCCTCTGCATCCGAGGGAACGCCTTTTGCCGTAATGGTCATCGACATGAACGGCCTTAAAGGCATTAACGACAACTACGGACATTCCGAAGGCGATGCAGCCATTATCCAGCTTTCCTACTGCGTTGGAGAAATGGTCACCGGCGAAAGGATAATACCCGTCCGTGCAGGCGGAGACGAGTTCTTTGTCATAGCCGCAGGCAAGGATGTGACCGAGGAGTTCACAGAGGGATGCCGGAAGCTGCTTCATGATATGCTGGACAGATACAACAGCGAGAGCGGCAAGGAGTATAAAGTCACGGCAAGCTTCGGAAGCATTATCAGACCCTACACCAAGGGGATGAAGCTGGAGGAGCTCATCCATATCGCCGACGAGAAGATGTACGCCGACAAGAAGGCTTTCAAAAGTCTAAACAAGTAAAGGCACCCCCGCACAACCTCTGCACGCCATCTGCTTGCCAGCTTTCCGTCATATCACCCAAATTCTCCCTTGAAAGGCGCAAAGCCTTCCTGCGGTCGAATTTAGGCAATCTGACGAAAACCTGAACTGCGCATATGACGCACAGAGGTTGTGCGGAGTTGCCTAAAGACAAACAGCAACGCCCTTTTCCGGGAAAACGGAAAGGGGCGTTTTGTGCTTGTTATGGATGCATAAGGGCCGCTATGTCCGGCGGCAGGGGAGAGATGACTTTTTGCTCTCTGCCCTCGGTGAAGAGGGTAAGCTCGCCGCAGTGGAGAGCCTGCCTTGTAATATCCCGGCAGTCTCCGCCGTAGAGGCTGTCGCCGGCAAGAGGGCAGCCTATGTGGGAAAAATGCACTCTTATCTGGTGTGTCCGTCCTGTCATCAGCACCACCCGGCAGAGGGTGTAGTCTCCGTGCCTTGAAACAGCCTCGAAGCTGGTCTGGGCAAAGCGTCCGTCCTCTCTGACGCAGCGCCGGATTATTGTGTCGGCTTCTCTTGCTATGGGAGCTGTGATGACTCCGCTCTCGCCCGGATATCCGCAGCAGACGGCATAATAGACTTTGCCGAGGCTCTTCTGGAGAGAGGCTGCCGCAAGCTGGGTCTTTGCCGCGGCTGTACAGCCCGAGGTGTCGCGGTCGAGGCGGTTGACGGGACGGAAAGTCGTCCCCTCGAACCTTGCCGCAAAGAGATTTCCCAGAGAGTCCTCCCTGTGACGGACAGAGGGGTGGACAGGCATCCCGGCTGGCTTGTCGAAAACGACTACCTCGCTGTTCTCAAAGAGCACCGCAGCTTCAAGCTCCGGGTTCGGGACAAGAGTTTTCAGGTCGTTCTCCCTCAGCAGGATAAGGTCGCCTTCCCGGACTATGTCTATAGTGCGGACAGCTTCGCCGTTGCAGGTAAGGCCCTCCTCCGTTCGTTTCAGGCGAGTTAAAAGCCGCCGGGAGCAGCCGCGGGCTCTGAGGATATCTCCGAGCTTTCTGCCGCTTTCACCGGCGGTAATGATGATCTTAACGGGCATATTTGTTCCACCTTTTCACCATTGCAGGCAGCTTGTCGTGCCAGTAGGAGCCCATTATCTCCTCGGCCAGAACTGCCTGAGAGGCTCTGTAATAGGGCACGAAGATAAACAGGGGATACACCAGCACCAGCAGCGGCAGGAACTTCGCAAAGGAGAGCATCAGCTGGATATACCTGGTGTGGTTGCCTTCCATGAGCTTGACCGAAAGGTCGCAGGCATCGAAGATATTGGCTCTCGGGTTCAGGGACATGATATATTTCGTCAGGGAAAGGGAGATGCAGTAGTGCACGAACAGCCCCAGCCACACGACGGTGAAGCCCATGGACAGCATGAACATGAACAGCACGAAGGTGGAAAGATCGTCGCTGCGTGCCTGTCTGCCGAAGTAATAGATGCCGTAGATGCCGATGAGCATAGGGGTCAGCGCAAAGAGCTTCAGCATGGCTGTGACGAAGCAGGTGAGGGTGATACGGGGATGTATGCGCCTTGTGTTGTAGATTATGTATCTTCTCGTTTCAAAGAGATCCCGCCCCGCAAGTATGTCGAGGTAGAACCTTCGTATGATGAACAGTTCGGGCAGCAGGGCAAAGATTATCATCATCACCCGGAAGATGAGCATGAAGATGTTCATGGGCGTCGAGACCAGCTTTGTCAGCGACAGGGAATAGTCTATCTCGAAATGCACGCAGATAGAATACACAGCCAGCTCTATCGCAATGAATGCGAATACGAGCGCTGTCTCGAAAAGAGATAGCACAAAGACGTTGTCCCAGCGCTTGCGGAGCCTTTGGAAAGCCTCGGATCGTATCTCTTTTTCATTCATACCTGTCACCTGCCCTTGCTTTATTTTTCGTTAAATTTACAGCCCTGGAACGTGCCTCTGCGGTAAAGCTCCTTGTCGATGTCGTTCATCACGCAGAATTTCTTCAGGCTCCAGAGGGGTGCTATAAGCTCGCTGCGTGCTCCGTCTCCGGTGACACGCTCGATGATCGTCTCCTGGGGCATAAGCTCTATCTGGTCGCAGACAAGGGAAACATACTCCTGCTGAGACATGGCTTCAAACTCATGCCTCTCGTACATCTCGGCGAGCTTTGTGCCTTTAAGGATATGCAGGAGATGCAGCTTTACAGCGTGGGGCCTCATTTGCGCGACTTCTCTTGCAGACTCCAGCATCATCTCTCTGCTCTCTCCCGGAAGCCCGTTTATCAGATGCACACAGACGTTTATCCCCAGAGCCGTGAGCCTGCCGTAAGCCTTGCAAAATTCCTCAAAGCTGTGGCAGCGGTTGCAGAGCCTTGCCGTTTCGTCGAATATGCTTTGCAGCCCCAGCTCCACCGTCAGGTAAGTCCTCTCCGACAGCTCTTTGAGCAGCTCTTCGCAGCTTTCCGAGATGCAGTCGGCACGGGTAGCTATGCTGAGCCCCACGGTGTTCCCGAAGCTCAGGGCAGTCTCGTACATCTTCCTTAAAGTTTCCGTATCGGCATAGGTGTTGGAGCCTGCCTGAAAGTAGGCTATATACCTGCCCTCCGGCCATTTGCGGTTCATTTTCCGGCGCATTTCCTCAAGCTGCGCAGTTATGCTTTCTCCCGGGTCTCCGGCGAAGTCTCCGCTCCTCTTTGCCGAGCAGAATATGCAGCCTCCTGTGCCCTTAGAGCCGTCTCGGTTCGGACAGCCAAGGTCTGTGTTCAGCGGCAGCTTCATCACCTTGCAGCCGAAACGGTCTTTAAGATAGCCGCTGTAGGTGAGGTAGCGCTTGTTGTCCAGGGACTTGTTGTCTCCGGAGGGAGGAAAGGGGTTCGTGTCCCTCTGTGCCATGGTCAATCCTCTGCTGCGTCCGACGAGTCCTCGGTAGATGCGTCGGAGGAATCCTGGGAGTCGTCTGCCGTGCTGGAGTCGTCGTCGGGAGCCGAGGACGAAGACTCGTCCTTGCTGGAATCGGGTTCCGAGGAACTGCTTGCCTTGGAGGTGTCTGCCTTGGAAGAGCTTTCCTCCGATGACTCGTCGGGCTGGCTCTCGTCTATTGACGAATCTTCCTCGGGGACAGAGGTGTCGGCTGTGGTGGTAGCCGTTGCACCGGGTTCTTCTGTATTTACTGTGGTCACAGTGGTGGTCGTTGTGAAATAATCCGCCCAGGGATTTTCGGCAGTGGTGGAAACAGTCCGGGAGAATACGGTCTCGTAGATCGTTGTGGTCGTGGTTTCAGTGTCGGTATTATCCTCTCCGCCTTCTCCTCCGCCGTCTCCTGTGGCAGAGGTGACTTTATCCTCGTCGTGGGTGGGGATGATAGTCCTTGTAACACGGGGGCCTGTCTCTTCCTTTATGGGCTCGGGGTCGGTGACGGACTTGTTGCCCTTGGGGTTGTAGCCGTAGAAACGGGCAATAGTCTCCGAGACAGAGGTTATCTCATCGGGGTAGGCGATGGTGCTGTAATAGCGGCGGCTGATCTCGGCGGTGTATTTGCCGTTGACGAGCCTTTCCGCGGTGAATTTATTGCCTTCATCGCCGTAGCGCTTGCTGCTGGTCATGGAGATAAAGAAGGACGCACAGGCTATGAGCAGCACGCTCAGCACGATGACGTTTATGAAATTGAATTTGCCCTCGAGACTGCGCCTGCTCAGCTCTTCGATGGCAGCTTCGCTCTCGGGACATTCCTCCGGCATCTCCGGGGCATCCTCGTCCGGCGAGAGGTCAAAGTTTCTTTTTAAATCCTCGTTTTCCAAGCTCAGTCACCTCCTCAGGCTACTGCCGCAGCGGCAGAGTTTATAACGCAGATGAACAGCACTCCCGCAAGAAATGCCGTTTTGAGTATCCTGTATGCGGAATAGCCTGCAACGGAGCTGTTGCCTATCTTCTCGCAAAGGGACATGAGCAGCCTCTTTACAGGGGAGCAGACTATCACGAAAGCTATGATGATTATTATGAAGTTGGAGATCAGGGCATCCTTCATGGCAACGCTTAAGAAATACTCGCAGTCTCTGCCTATGAGATTGCCCAGCCAGAGCTTGTAATCCTCGAAGTGCTTGAAGTATATGCCTCCTGCGATAACAAGAGCCGCAGCCGCAACATAAATGGCCGTCAGGGGCCAGGGTATCTTTTTCAGCACCTTGCCCAGGAACAGCTTTTCTATGGCAAGGAGGATACCGAAGCAAAGTCCCACCGCAAAGAAGGGCTTGCTCATGTGATACCAGAGCGCAATGAGCACAGCCCCGGCAAGGGAGCCTATGGCCTTTGCAAGACCGCTCTTTGCCCCGAAGAGGGAGAAGAAGTC
>CAMVOF010000109.1:0-7606 GCA_947169055.1 uncultured Clostridia bacterium | reverse complement strand
CCTATGACCTCAAACTTTGTGTTGAAGAAGACTTTCAGAGCCTTGGTCTCCGGGTCATATACCTTGTCCTTCATCTGCGAGAGCAGGAATTTAAGACGCTCTGCAACACGCTCGTTCTTGTCGGCTGCATAAAGCTCGGTATAAGCCTCGATAAGATGCAGCACGGTGTTCATGGTCTTGTCAGCCATGAGACCGTTCTCGGAAAGGGCATCGTTGGCGACCAGCTGCCAGTCGATGGTGAAGGCTTCGCGGTAGCCGTATTCGTCCAGGGTGTTGGTCTCGATATCCGCAAAGAGCTTGTAGGCGAGCTGCAAAGCGAACTTGTCTCCCACAGCCCTGTAATAAGCCGAGAGAGCATATATTGCAAAAGCTATGTTGTAGGTGTGCTTCATGGTGTCCGAAGGCGAGCCTTTATAGTCCGTCATCCAGTAAACACCGCCGTTGTCGTAGTCGATGCAGCGGTTCTTCACATACTCAAAGGCGTGGAAAGCAAGCTCTTTGTATTTCTCTTCCCCCAGCACCGAATAGCACCGCGAGAAGAACCAGAGTATCCTCGAGTGGAGTATTACGCCCTTGTCGGCTTTTTTGTCAAGGTCGAGCCCGTAGCTCATATAGCCGTAGAAGCCGCCGTTCTCCTCGTCTTTGAGAGCTGCCCAGAATGGAACTATATGCTCTTCAAGCTCTTTTCTGACTTCCTTTATCATATCTGCTGTCATAGCCTATCTCCTTTAATTGGCTTATTTGGATTTTTTCTTCTTTGCAGCTTCCTGCCATTTCTCCGAGATGCAGGTGTTGTGGTTGTACATCTCGAGCTTGCCGTTTTTGTCGTAGCCGTCGCAGACCACGTTATAGGACTTTGTGTTGGACTTCGTGCCCCAGCGGACGACCTTGTCGTAGGTGAAGACCACCGCGTAGTAATTCTCGAAGGGTATCTGGCTGCCTCGTATGTAGCTCAGCTTCGGTGTCGGGTCTATGCCCTCTTCCTGCTCCAGCACTTCAAGTGCGTTGCTTCCGCGGAAGACTCTGTATGTGCCTGTGACCTCTGCCTCGTCGCCTCTGTCGTAGGTTATCTTGAAGCTGCCGTCATCCTTCAGGTCTATGCGGCAGTTCTCCTCCTCGACCTCAAAGCTCTTGCCTGTGATCTTGTCTTCCAGCTTGTCCATTACTATGGTCTTCGCTGCGGCATCGAGATTTTCCAGCAGCAGGTCGTGCCTGCTGTGGTCGGAGGTATAGCCCTTGAAGCTGATGTAGAAGTTCTGTGCCCGGCAGAAAGCAAGCTGTAAAACGGCAGCACCGCCGTCCTCATAATAAGCCAGCTGGGCAAGGGTGAACTCGTTGCCGTTGGGGTCGGTGAAGCTGTTGGAGGGTTGTGATACTTCGTGAGCTCCCTTATGTTTCAAAGCCTCCGAAAACCGGCCGAGAAGCTCCTGCTCGTCAAGGCCGTTGTCCGAGCCGCAGGAGTTGAACATATAGGCTGCATGGCCGGCTGCGTCGTGATAATACACGGTGCCGTTTTCCTCCATTACCTCCCAGGAGGCAGGCAGCTCGACAGTAAATCTGTCAAATTCGATCTTTTTAGTACCCTCTTCTGTCTTGCCCGTGTTTTCGGCGGGACGTTCGGGTCCAACTGGTTCCGGCAGCAGCTCGTCCAGCACCGGAACATCGGTCACGGCGAAGGCTGCCTTTTCGGCACTGCTTCCGCAGCCCGAGAGCAGCATAGCAGCGCATATCAAAATTATTGATTTTTTCAATTTGCACCTCTCTAAAGATCTCGCTGTTATTGTCCGATGTTTCCAAGCAGCAGCTCTGCAAGCTCCTTAGGGTCGGAAGCGATCTGTTCTGCTCCGTTCTCTTCCAGCTCGCCTTCCTCGGCGTAGCCCCAGCCTGCGCCTATTGCCGCAAGGCCTGTCTGTGCAGCACCCTGCATATCGTGCTTCCTGTCGCCGATCATAACGGCTTTGCTCCGGTCAGTGACTCCGAGACGCCTCAGCGTTTCCTCGATGACCTCGGCCTTTGTGTCGAGGCTGCCGTCAAGTCCGCTGCCGCAGATAGTCTCAAAATACTCCGCCAGCTCAAAGCGCTCAAGTATCCTCACGGAGAAAGCTTCCGGCTTGGATGTGGCAACTGCAAGATGCCTGCCTGCTGCACGCAGCTCAGTGAGCATTTCTCTTATCCCGTCGTAGGGCCGGTTCTCGAAAAGCCCTACTGTGGAATATCTCTCGCGGTATTTTTTTACTGCGGCGTCAAGCAGTCCGCCTTCAAGTCCGCAGATGTTTTTGAACGACCAGGTCAGCGGCGGTCCCAGAAAGGGCATGAGCTTCTCTCTGTCCGGGGCTTCGAGCCCGAGCGCCGAAAGCGCATGGACGATGCAGTTCAATATGCCCTCTTTGGAATCGGTGAGCGTGCCGTCCAGGTCGAAAAGGATATAGTCAAAGTCAGGCTTCAATTTTTCTTGCCTCGGTGTAGAATCTCTTGTCAGCTGCGTGGCCCATAGAGAAAGTCTTTCTCGGCAGGGCACCGTCAACGATAACTGTGGGGAAGAGCTCCTCCTTGCCCATGTCGGGAAGCAGGAAGCCTATTGCTCCCTCTGCCTGAGAGAGCTTGTCAACGACCTCCGCGCCGTGGATGTAATCTATCTCTCCGCCGAGCTCCGGCAGCAGTTCGTCAAGTGCGGTCTGCAGGCTGCCGACTGTCAGCTTTGAAAGGGGAGCGTGAACATATTTGTCTGTGTGGACGCCGTTCTCAACAACGGTGAAGCATTGCTCTGCGGGCTCGTCGGAAAGAGAGAGCTTTTCAGTCAGCTTTGCCATAAGAGCGGCTGTGTCGATGCCTGTGACTATCCTGTGGATAGCCTCGAAACGCAGCGCAGGGGAGTGGAGGTTCACGATCTCAACGAGAGCGTACCTTGCCGGATGATCGGAGAGATCCTTTCCGGGGTTTGCTTTTTTGAGCTGCTCGTAGAATTCCTTTGCCGTTGCAAGGGAATGGTTCCCGTCGCCCATTGCGTAAACAAGGGGCTGGGTCTCGTTAAGGGAGTATTTCTTGTTGAAGGCGTCGATGTCGCCAAGCTGCTCGAGAGCTGCGATGACCTTATCGGCTGCGCTGTCGTCAACGAGCCAGCCTTCGATCTTTCCGCCGCCCTGCATTAGCTTGAAATCGTAGAGCTTCTCGAAGCCGGCTTTTCCGCTTTCAAGAGGCTCGACGACCGTACCCTCGGCGTCGTCGATGAGTATCATTATATGAGGCAGCTCTATGGGAGCTCCCTGTCTGACTTTTATTCTCGGAGGGATACGCGAAACGACAGTAGCTTCCGTTGCTCTCACCTGGGACTTCGAGCCCTTGCGGTAGTCGTACTGCTCCAGGTCGATTGCTCCGATAACGCCGGCTCTCACAAGGCCGTCCGACTGTGTGCGCTCGATATAAACGAGAGAGTTCTTGTATTCCTTGAAGATGCCCTTGTCCAGATATTCCTTCATCTTCTCGTGGATACGGGATATGCGCTCGTCAACATCCGATGCTCCGAGATACACCTCGGGAAGTATCAGCTCGAGGGCAGAGGGCTCGTCACCTACTATCCTCTTTGTCTCCTCCCAGTATTCGGGTTCGCTCGTGTACTGGTCGCAGGCTACCACCGACCATTTTTCCATTTCAGCGTTCTTCGGCAGAAGTATATCCGCTTTTTTGAATGCAGTCATTTTTCGTTCCTCCAGTCATTCTTTTTCATGTTTACTATATCAACGGGCTCGATGCTTGTTTTTGCGGGAGCATCATCATTATTGCTGCGCATCTGAACAGTGCGGTAAACAAGATACTCCACGATGAGCAAAGCTCCCAGCAGCGGCACTCCGAAATACAAACCCAATGCTCCGCCTATGCCGGCGAACAGGCCTTTGTCAGTATTCAAGTCCCAGACCGACCAGGCGATGAGAGCCGCTATCAGTATCAGGTCTATCACCGCGAAGAGCTTCCACGGAGAAATGCTGCTCTTGCCGGCGTTCTTCTTTTTGCCTAACAGGAAAGAGACAAGGCACATCATACCTGATATCACCGCTGCCGCAGAGGCTACAAAGAATTCTCCGAGCCACAGGATATTGGAGCTTCCGATCACGAGAACGACCAAAGCTCCCACACCTGCCGCGGCGGCAAGACAGATAAAGGCAAACACCTGATTTTTCATTTGTCTGCGCCTCCGTTTGTATTAAACTGTATCGCATCTATCCCAAAACAGGACGGACAGTCTTGCTATCCGTCCTGATCTTAGGTGTTATGCCTGCTTGTTGGCTCCGCAGCATTTCTTGTATTTCTTTCCGCTGCCGCAGGGACAGGGATCGTTGGGGCCGATCTTCTTGACTTTTCTCGTTACGCTGTGGTGCTGAGGGCCTTCGTTGAGCACCTGCTCGCGCTTGGGAGCCTGTGTCTGCTCGCCCTGTCTTCTCACCTGTATGGTGAAGAGCATCCTCACGGTCTCCTCGCGGATAGCATCTACCATGGCGTCGAACATCTCGAAGCCTTCCATACGGTACTCGACAACGGGGTTCTTCTGGCCGTAGGAGCGGAGAACTATACCCTTCTTCAGCTCGTCCATGTCGTCGATGTGAGCCATCCACTTGGTGTCAACGACCTTGAGCAGAACGACTCTCTCGACTTCTCTGAGGAGCTCGCTTCCCAGGTCTTCCTCGCGCTTCTGGTAGATAGCTTCGGCTCTGGTGGTGAGGAGGTTGATGATATCTTCCTTGGTTATCTCGTCCAGCTCGTCGTCAGTATAGCGGAAGTCCTCATCTACAGTGAACAGACCCATAAAGGTGTCGCGCAGACCTTCGAGGTTCCAGTATTCGTGCATCTCGTCGTCGGGGAGATAGGTGTTTACCGTGGTGGAGATATAATCTCTTATCATGTTCAGGATATACTCGTGCATATCCTCTTCTTCAAGCACCTGCTGGCGCTGACCGTAGATTATCTCACGCTGTGCGTTCATAACGTCGTCGTAGTTGAGGACGTTCTTTCTGATGTTGAAGTTTCTGCCCTCGATCTTCTTCTGTGAAGACTCGATAACGCTGGAAAGCATCTTCGACTGGATCGGAGTATTCTCGTCCACCTTGAGGGTGTTCATCATGCTTGTGATCCTGTCGCCGCCGAAGAGCCTCATAAGGTCGTCCTCAAGAGAGAGGAAGAACAGGCTCTCGCCGGGGTCTCCCTGACGTCCGGAACGTCCGCGGAGCTGGTTGTCGATACGTCTCGACTCGTGTCTCTCGGTACCGATGATGAAGAGTCCGCCGGCTTCCTTAACGGCTTCGGCCTTCTCCTTTACCTCTTCGTTGAACTTGTCGAGGAACTCCTTGTACTTTGCTCTTGCCTCGAGGATCTGCTCGTCCTCGGTCTCGGCAAAGCCCGTTGCCTCAACGATGACTTCCTCGGGATATTCAAGCTTGTAGAGCTCGGCAGTAGCAAGATACTCGGCGTTTCCTCCGAGGATGATGTCGGTGCCTCGTCCGGCCATGTTGGTGGCTATGGTAACGGCTCCGAACTTGCCTGCCTGTGCAACTATCTTAGCTTCCTTTTCATGATACTTGGCGTTGAGCACCTGATGCTTTACGCCCTTGTTCTTGAGCAGTCTCGAAAGATGCTCGGACTTCTCGATGGAAACAGTACCTACAAGGACGGGCTGTCCCTTTTCGTGGCACTCGACGATCTGCTCGATAACAGCGTTGAACTTGCCCTTCTCGGTCTTGTAAACAACGTCCGGGTGGTCGATCCTGATAACGGGCTTGTTGGTGGGGACTTCGATACAGTCAAGCTTGTAGATCTCTCTGAACTCGTCCTCTTCCGTCAGAGCCGTACCGGTCATGCCCGAGAGCTTCTTGTAAAGTCTGAAATAGTTCTGATAGGTGATGGTGGCGATCGTCTTGTTCTCGTTCATGATCTTGACGCCTTCCTTGGCCTCGATCGCCTGGTGCAGACCGTCGTTGAAACGTCTGCCTTCCATTATACGGCCTGTGAACTCGTCAACGATGAATACTTCGTCCTTGCCGCTCTTTCCGGGCTTTACAACATAGTCAACATCAAGCTTCATGGTGCCGTTTGCCTTGATAGCCTGGTTGATGTGGTGCAGCAGGGTCATGTTGTCGGCATCCATAAGGTTCTCAACATTGAAAGCCTTCTCTGCCTTGGCCACACCCGACTTGGTCAGGGTGGCTGTCCTTGCCTTCTCGTCGATGATGTAATCTCCGCCGAGAGCATCGTTATCTGCCTTGTCGTCCATCTCCACAACGGTTATGGGCTTCAGGCTCTTTGCAAACTTGTCAGCAAGGGAATAAAGCTCGGTGCTCTTGTCGCCCTTGCCCGAAATGATAAGAGGAGTTCTTGCCTCATCTATGAGTATGGAGTCCACCTCATCGACGATAGCGAAGGAGAATTCTCTCTGTACTTTGTCTTTCTTGTAGGTCACCATGTTGTCGCGGAGGTAGTCGAAACCGAATTCGCTGTTGGTGCCGTAGGTTATGTCGCAGTTGTAAGCGACACGCTTTTCGTTGTTGTTCATTCCGTTGAGGACAACGCCTATGGTCTGGCCGAGGAAGCGGAACACCTTGCCCATTTCCTCCGACTGGAATTTTGCCAGGTAGTCGTTGACCGTAACGACGTGAACGCCCTGACCGTTCAGCGAGTTGGCATAAGCGGCGAGGCAGGCCACGAGGGTCTTACCTTCACCGGTCTTCATCTCAGCGATTCTGCCCTGATGAAGAACGATAGCACCGATTATCTGTACAGGGAACGGCTTCTTGCCGAGGACTCTCCATGCAGCCTCACGGCAGACGGCAAGAGCGTCGGGGACCAGTTCGTCAAGAGTGCTCAGACCGACGGACAGCTTGTCCTGCATTATCTGAGTCTGCTGACGGAGCTCGTGGTCGTCCATCTTCTCATATGTAGCCTCAAGGTCAAGCACCTTCTGCTTGATAGGCTCTATTCTCTTTAACTCCTTTTTGGAATAATTACCAAAAAGCGCGTTTACTAATCCCATTTAATCACCTCAAAAGTTAATGCCCCGCATCGGGACGTGTATATACAAAAATACATTATATATTATAACAAATCAAGCCGAGCTTGTCAAGTACTTTTTTACAGCATTGTCATTCATAGCAATATGCACAAAAATACCGACCCGATATCTACAAAAAAGCCGACCCGAAAGCGGTCGGCTTTGCTGTTATTTGTAAATCTTTTCCTCAATCTCGCGTCTGCAGGCATCGAGGTCGAGGTCGAGGGTGCTCTGACCGTCGTGGTTGCCGTAATAGTAGGCGTCCTCGGGCGGTATGCGGAGCTGTGACATCTTATACTTTATCGAGAAGAGCAGCTTGTAGAACAGCACGTACATCTCGGTCTTGTCCATGTTGGTCGTGAGGTTCTTTGCGCACACCTTGAGGAATTTATCCAGCGCCAGCGGGTCGAGGGTCTTGGCCTTGTCGATTATCTTGGTGATGACCTTTCTCTGGCGCTCGGTGCGTTCAAAGTCAGCGTTGCCGACGTATCTGAGTCTTGCGTATGCCAGCGCCTGATTGCCGTTGAGGTGAACGCCCTTGCCGCCTGCGGTCAGGTAGTCGGTACCCTTTTC
>CAMVOF010000108.1:0-7683 GCA_947169055.1 uncultured Clostridia bacterium | reverse complement strand
CAACATAGGAAACGCTGTCCTCTGCGCAGGTGTTTTCACCCTTTTGGTGGATGAGCTTTCCGTTTTTATCCACGACATAGAATGTGTCCAGCTTGCTTTCCAGCACAGAATACTTTTTGCTTTCGGAAGAAGCATCGAGATCATCAACAAGGTCAAGCGCCAGCCGTCCGTATTCGTACTCATCTTTGAGCTTGCTTTCGGTAGTATAGACCGCGAGGGTCGTCAATGCAGCGAAGGCTACAGCTGATACAACGGCGGTTATAAGCATAAAAAGCAGTATTGCGAGCCAGGAACGATTTTTCTTGAGTTTGAATATCTTTTTTCGTTTCTTGATCCTTTTGCTTGCCAAAAGTAATCTCTCCTTCCGGACTTTCCAAAAGCCAGTCCGCAGCGTATTTTAATGAGCAGTATCGTATTTCTTGAAGAATCCGCCGTCTCTGAAAACATAAGGCGAGCCTTCTTCTATCTCTACTTCTGCAAGAGCTTCACATTCCTCAAAGGCGTTTTTGGCGATATTCGCAACGCCTGCCGAAAGGCGGACGGAAATGAGCCTTTCGCACCTTGCGAAGGCCTGATCCTCGATGATCTCCAGAGACTCAGGAAAGCTGACAGCCGTAAGATGACGGCAGTCCTTGAAAGCCTCAAAGCCTATGCGCTTGATGCTTTCGGGGAAATCTATAAGCTCGAGGCTGACGCAGCCGTCGAAGGCATTTTCACCGATGCTGGTAACTGTATCGGGGATTATGACAGAGGCAAGATTCTCGCACTCGGCAAAGGTCTCGGGCTCTATCCTTGTAACTCCGTGGGGTATCATAAAATACACAAGTTTATCGCAGTTGAGGAAGGCCTCGGGTCCGATGCTCTCGGTCTCTCCCGAAATATACACAGTGACAAGCTCATCGCAGAAGCCAAAGGCATGATAGCCTATATGCTTGACCGAGCCGATAAGCTTGAAGGTAGCAAGATTTTTGAAGGAATAAAAGGCTTTGGCGCTGATCTCGTTCACGTTGCCTGATATCTCAACGGTGGTCAGAGCCTTGCAGCCGTGGAAAGTATCCTCGGTTATGCTGTCGAAATCTCCGGCGATAGCTGTGGTGATGAGCCTCTTGCAGCGCGAGAAAACGGCATAGCCAAGACTTATGATCCTGCCTGTGAAGATAACGCTGGTCAGCTTCTCGCACTCGCAGAAGACCTTGTCTCCTATCTCTGCGCCGTCGGCGCTGATGTTTGCGGAAACAAGCTCCTTGCAGCCCTGAAAAGCTCCGTGTCCCATGGTTTTAAGATGTCCCGAGACCGTCAGCGATGTTATGCTGGTGCCGGAGAAAGCGTGGTCGCCTATCACTGTGACAGCCTCAGGCATATGTACCGAACAAAGATGGGTACATTCCGCGAAAGCACCGTTTCCGATAACAGAAACGCTGTCCGGGATATTCACCGACCTGAGATTTGTGCAGCGCAGAAAAGCTCCGCTGCCGATATTCTTCAAGCCGTATCTCATGGAAAGCGAGGTCAGGCTGATACAGCCGGAAAAGGCTTCACGGCCTATAATCTCAACTCCAGCCGAGATGTTGAGGGTCGTCATTTTTTCGCACTCGCAGAAAGCTCTGCTGCCTATCCTTTTTACCTTGCCGGGGATGACAACGGATGATATCTTCGTTCTTGCAAATGCTCCGTCTCCGATAACAGAAACAGTCGAGGGTATGGTGACATTCGTGAGCTTCGTGCTGCCGTCGAAAGCAGCCTCGCCTATTACTCTGACGCCGTCCTTCATTACGACTGAGGTGAGGCTCGTGCAGTTTGCAAAGGCATTGTAGCCTATGCTCTCAACGCTGCCCGGGATAGTCACGGAGACTATTCCCGTGTTTGAAAAAGCAGCTTCGCCGATGCTCTTAACGCCGTCTGGTATCATAACGGAGGTCAGCCTTGTGCAGTTTGCAAATGCGGCATAGCCTATATTCTTGGCCTTATGAAGCATCGGTCCCGAATAGGCAGTCTTTGAACGGGCAGAGGCCTTCGGTCTGTATTTCACGGGCACTTCGACAGAAACGAGAGGTGTGCCGTAGAAAGCGCCGTCTCCGATGTTCGTTATGCTGTCGGGGATAGTGACCGAGATAAGATTCGTTCCGGCAAAGGCAGATTCTCCGATGCTTTTTACGCTGTCGGGGATAACGACCTTGGTCAGATTGGTACAGTCCATAAAAGCACGGGCTCCTATACTGACGACGCCGTTGGGGATGATGACTTCATTGAGGAAAGAAGCACCGCTGAATGCCTGCTCTCCTATTCTTATCGTTTCCTTTGGGATAACGGCTTTTGTTTCGCAGCTGCCGGGAGAGTATTCTGTTAATGTACCTTTTTTGATCTTAAAAGCATCCATAATATCCCTCCGTTTCAGAACTTGTGCACTGACTGCTGCCGGGTCTTATTTATCCGTTTTATCCTCTTTAACTTCTTTATCCTCTTTTTTCTCGGCAGCGGTCTCGGCCTGTTTGTTGAACTTCTTGTGGATGTTGTCGATATCTTCGGTGGTTCCTCCGCCGTCATCGTTCGGGTCGCGGAACTCTCCCTTTTCAACAAGCCTCAGGAAAGCATCAACAACGTCTTCCGTGAGCTGTGTGCCCCTGACTTCCTTCATTATCGAAACGACCTTATCAAAATTCATGCGCTTGCGGTAAGGTCTGTCGGAATACATTGCATCGAAGGTATCGGCAACGGCGATTATCTGGGCAACTCTGGGTATCTCGCTGCCCTTCAAGCCCTTGGGATAGCCTCGTCCGTCGGGTCGTTCATGGTGTGAACCTGCGCCTATGGCAAGCTCCGGCATGATGCTGATGTCCTTCAGAACGTTATAGCCCAGAGCCGAATGAGATTTGATCTTTGCAAATTCAAGGTCGGTGAGCTTGCCGGGCTTGTTGAGGACCTCGCCGGGGATACCGATCTTTCCTATATCGTGCATAAGTGCGATGTTGTAATACTTCTCGATGATCTCTTCGTCGTAGCCCAGCTCTTTTGTGAGCATAGCGGTGTATTCCGCAACTCTCGAAGAGTGACCGTTGGTGTATTTGTCCTTCATATCTATGGTCTTCGCAAAGGCCTCAACGATCTCACGGATGAGCAATTTGTTCTCTTTTTCTTTTTTGAGGAACTTCTTTGTTCTTATGTGGATTATGAGGAATACGATCAGAACGATAAACAGGAAGATAAGCAGCAAGCCGAGTATCTGGAACCAGAGCTTTTCGTAGAAAGCCTTTTCCTTGACGATATGTACTTTTATAGAATTGCTGCTGTTTCCGAAGGGATCGGAGATCTCCATAACGAAATAGTAGTCTCCGCCGTTCAGGTTCGTGTAGTCTATGGGAGCAAGCTCGCTTCTCTTGAGGGATGTGGCAGAGTTATCGAAGCCCTCGAGCTGATAGCTGACCTCAGGATTTACAAGCGAATAGTTATAGACATAGCTGTAAATAGTTATCTTCTGAGTGTCGCTGGAAACCGTGAATTCACCGTCCTCGTCGGGGAAGATTTTTTCTCCGTCGGCTTCGATATAAGGCACTGCGATCTTCAGGTTATCCACGCTTTCAAAGGGCTTGTCGATATTGACCTTTGCAACGCCTGTCGTTCCGGAGATATAGAGATCGCCGTTCTCGGTGAGCTCGCTGTAGGAGTTGGATGTGGAGATACAGGGCAGACCGTTGTCACTGCCGTAGAAGATCGCGGAGATCTCCTCGTTTTTGATAAGCTCGTCAGCAGGAACGATATAGATACCGTTGCTGCTGAGTATCCACATCTCGCCGTTTTTATTCTCGTAGAGGTCGAAATTGTTTGAATAGGGGAAGTCCTTGATGGTATGTATCTCGTAATCATAGGTCATGTATGCGATGGAGTTGCTGGTAACTATCCAATAGACATTATGATCTGCGTCCTTCTTGACACGCATAACGATATCCGAGCTGAGGCCGGAATCCGTTCCGTAATGTACGGCGTTGGAACCGTTGAGAACATAAATACCGTCGCCGTCCGTTCCGAGGATGATATCTCCGTTGTCGGCATCGGTTACTGTCAGGACTTCGGTGTTCGAGATGCCTGCGGCTTCGCCGAAAACTTCGGTTATCTTATCGTCCTTGATTATAGCGACACCGCCTGTGCAGGCAACGAGCAAAGAACCGTCAGCACGTTCGTAGACCGTTCTTATTCTCTCGGAAGGAAGACCGTCATCAGTCGTGAACTGAACGATGCCTTCGCCGTCGTATCTTACAAGTCCGCACTCGCCGAAGGTGGAAATCCACATCCTGTTCTTGCTGTCGCGGATGAGAGAACGAATCTTTGCTTTATCGAAGAATTTAAGCAGATCGGTGTAAGGCAGCTCCCCGCCTTTTGCGGTCCTGGTGTAGGATATAGGCAGGGATGTAAGAAATTCTGAGTTATAAACCACCTGAAGTCCTTCGTTCTGAGAGCCGATGAAAAGCTTGTTGTCAAAGAGGCAGGTCGAATTGACAACTGTCTCCGGCAGTTTGCAGCTTTCGGAAACGTCGTAGAACTGGTTGGGGACTATCTTCATTACGCCCTGCTTGGTGGAAACGAACCAGAGATTTCCCTGATAATCCAGCATCGCACATTCAACAGTATTGGTCATGGGGACGTTGTCAACTATAACGAGCTCGCCGTTGCGGACAAATCCGATGCCGTTATCGGTGCATACCCAAAGCATCTCGTCGAAAAGAGTAACGGAATTGATGTAGTCAAGAGGAGATACTTCGATGGTCTTTGTGATATTGAATTCCTGGTCGAGAGAGCCGTAGAATATCTCGGACTGTCTGTTGGGGATGTAAACATTTCCCGGATGCTCCTGGTCGGGCAGGATGGAATGAACGTCCTCGATACCGAGCCTTTTAAGGTCGTGGAAGCCGGTAATCTTTCCGTCCTTCATAGTGAAGACGGCACTGTTAACCGTCAGACCGTACAGGGTATTATTGGGACCCATGCAGATATAGCGGATATATTCCTCGTTGATCTGGGGTTCGTCTATGCTATGGAGTTCAAGATCACTGTCAAAATAGGCCATGCCGTGAGTTGTGGCAAGGTATATGTTTCCGTTCTTATCCTCGGTTATGGAACGGACAGAAAGGGATCTAAGCCCGTCCTCTTTGTTGTACATCTTGAACTCGTCGTTTATCATAACTGCAACGCCTGCATCGTTAGTGCCGACCCAGAGACGGTTCTTGGAGTCGGTGAAGAGGCTTACAACGCTGGCTATTCCCGTTCTTGAATCAATTCTCTCGAAGGTGTTGCCGTCGTAGCGGATAAGTCCGCTGTAGCTTCCGATCCAGATAAAGCCTTCCTGTGTTTCGGTAATGGCTTTGGCCTCGGAAGTAGGCAGACCGTTGGTGTTGTCGTAGAGCACGCCGGAATAGCCTTCATAATCGCCTGTCGGATCGACGCTTATCTTCTTCTCGGTTCCGGTCTCAGCCTCGGCAAAAGCCAAAGACTTCCTGTCAAGCTCGACAGCCTGCATCAGAGACAGCGAAAGCACAAGCGCAAGTCCGACGGAGACAAGTCTTTTAAAATATGATATCTTCTTAGATCTGATCTTTCTGTTTTTCATATTCGATCACCCCGGGATCATTAAAGGTCGAGATACCGTGTTTTACACATCGGCAAAATACCTATACATAGTATATTATATCACAAGTTTTTCAATTCGTCAATCATTTATTCATCATTTCTACCAAATTATTGCAGTATATTTCCATTTATAACAATATATAACGGCACACCCGAATGATGCAGGTGCGCCGCTTTAGGACACGGTATTCTTATTATGATCTTACGAACTCGAAGTTGCCCTTGAAGACGATGAACACGAGGATGATGGAAGCTGCTATGAACGCTGCTGCAACGATAAGAGAGATGACCGACTTCTTGCCGAAGGTAAACTGGCTCTCCCCTTTCGGGATAAGTCCGAGGTTTTTGAAGGCCTGGGACATAGGCTTATAGAGCACGAAGGTGATCGCTGCATTGAGAACGCTCTTTATAAGATTGAAAGGCAGCAGCAGCGGAAGTATCATCCCGACTACGGTTTTAACAGGAACGTGTGAATAGATCGGGGTGATAATAAGGTTCATCAGCAGCATTACGGCCGTCATGCAGAAAACAGCGGAAACGAGGCCTATAACAGCACCCTTGAAGTTCTTGTTATACTTATAGATCAGGGATGCGGTGACTGCAAAGGAAGCGCTTCCGCAGAAATTCATAAGTGCTCCCCAGAAGCCGGTATCGGAGACTGTCACAAGCTCCAGCAGGGCTTCAACGAATGCGATGACTATTGCAGCGACAGGTCCGTAAACGAAGCCGCCGAGGGTTATGAAAACATCCTTGAAGTCAAGGGTCAGGAAGCTGACCTTGAACCTAAAAACGAACAGGCAGATATATCCGAGGGCAATGAACATTGCCATAACGGACATCTTTTTTACGTCCACGCGGTTAGCCGCGGTGTGATTTTTTGTTTTTGTCATGATAATTCCTCCATAAATGTATTTAAGGAGAAACAGCAGAGATAGTGCGAAAAAAGCTCCCTGCATGAAAACGCAGGGAGCTTGGTTGCTTTGACTGTTGCTTCTTCCATCCGGACTATACCGTCGGTTTCGGAATTTCACCGAATCAGCGCAAAATGCGGTCGAGGACTGTCACCTCCGGTGTGGAATCTCACCACCCCCTGAAACAATACGATATTTGATTTCAGCTTATACTATTTTATATGACAGGGACGGGCTTACTGCTCCTCCTCGTCTTTTTCCAGCTCGGAAAAATCGAATTCAAGAGATTCTCCGCAATTCGGACATTCCACCGAGCCGCTGGCGACAACGCTTTCATCCAGCACGAGGGTCTCCTCGCAGGAAGGACAAACACACTCATAAACGGGTTCGTCATCGTCGTAGTCGTCGTCATCCTCGTCGTCAAGATCGTAAACGATCTCTTCAACATCTCCGAGGTCCTGATCGAGAGTGTCGATCAGCTCGACAGCTTCATCGACTTCCTCGGCAACGTCCTCGATACTCTTTGCCATATCCTCCAGGATATCGGCGATAGTTAAAAGCACTTTGCCTTCGTTGGTCGAATCATCTATCTTCAGGCCGTCGATAAGGCCTTTAAGATAAGCGACTTTGTTTGTAAGCTCCATAACAAAGCTCCTCTCTTATATAGTCGGGACAAGCCTTTAAATCAAGCACGCTCCATATACTCGCAGGTACGAGTGTCGATCCTGATCTTATCGCCGATGTTGATGAACAGCGGGACTTTGATCTCGGCGCCGGTCTCAACAGTTGCGGGCTTGGTAGCGTTCGTTGCAGTGTTTCCTGCAAGGCCAGGCTCTGTCTCGGTAACTTCGAGGTCAACGAAGAACGGAGGCTCAACGCCGAATACCTTGCCCTTATAGGAAAGGATCTTGCAGACCATGTTCTCCTTAACGAACTTGAAGTTGTCGGAAAGCTCGCTCTTGTTTACGGGGATCAGCTCGAAAGTCTCTGCGTCCATGAAGTAGTAGAGATCGCCGTCGCTGTAAGAATATTCCATATCCTTTCTCTCAACGTAAGCAGTAGGGAACTTTGCGGTAGGGTTGTATGTGTTTTCAATTACGGGGCCTGTAGTTACGTTCTTTACCTTGGGTCTTACGGAGGCTGCGCCTTTACC
>CAMVOF010000107.1:0-7700 GCA_947169055.1 uncultured Clostridia bacterium | reverse complement strand
GTCCGCAATTTGTGCATATTTCATTTTTGCGTTAGTATAATTCGAGTTTGAAACAGGAGGGTTATAAATGCTTGAGAAAATAGAAAAGCCTGAAATTGAAACAGTCGAGCTCAAAAGCAACGGGACCTACGGCAAGTTCGTTCTTGAGCCGTTAGAGCGCGGCTACGGTACTACTCTGGGCAACTCGCTCAGAAGAGTGCTGCTCTCCTCTTTGCCGGGTGTTGCCGTAACATCTGTAAAGATCGACGGCGTACACCACGAGCTGTCAACCATCCCCGGAGTTAAGGAGGATGTTACAGAGATCATTCTTAACCTTAAAGGACTGACTGCAAAGCTTTACAGCGAAGGTCCTAAGACCGTTTATATCGAGGCAGAGGGCGAATGCGTCGTAACTGCCGGAGATATCAAGACGGATTCCGAGGTCGGGATACTCGTTCCCGATATGCACATCGCTACGCTGGGCGCGGGCGCAAAGCTCTATATGGAGATCGTTCTGGACAGAGGCCGCGGCTATGTTTCCGCAGAGAAGAACAAGATGCTCATGCAGAAGCAGGGCAACGTGCCGATCGGCGTTATCGCAGTTGACAGCATTTACACACCGGTGTTAAAAGTAAACTATACGGTAGATAATACCCGTGTGGGACAGATCACCGATTATGACAAGCTTACCATCGAGGTATGGACAGACGGCACAAGCTCCGCTAAGGAAGCCGTGTCGCTGGCAGCCAAGCTCCTCAACGAGCACCTCAACCTCTTCATTGATCTTTCCGAGGAAACGAACAATGTTGAGATGATGGCCGAGAAGGACGACAAGGGCAAGGAAAAGATCCTTGAAATGACTATCGAGGAGCTGGACCTCTCGGTACGTTCCTTCAACTGCCTGAAGCGTGCGGGTATAAACACCGTAAACGACCTTATAGGCAAGTCGGCTGAGGAAATGATGAAGGTAAGGAACCTTGGTAAGAAATCATTTGACGAGGTTAAAGAAAAGCTGCAGTCGCTGGGCTATGACCTCAGTTCGGAAGAAGATAATTAATTAAGGAGTGAATATCTATGCCAGGCACAAGAAAGCTGGGAAGAGCTACCGACCACAGAAAAGCAATGCTCCGCGGTATGGTAACGTTTCTTCTCGAAAACGGTAAGATAGAGACCACTGTTACAAGAGCCAAAGAGGTCAGCGCAATGACTGATAAAATGATCACACTCGGCAAGGCCGGTGATCTTCATTCTAAGCGTCAGGTGCTTTCCTATGTTACTAAGGAAAGCGTTGCAAAGAAGCTTTTCGACGACATCGCACCTTCCTATGAGGGAAGAAACGGCGGTTACACCAAGATCATCAAGATCGGACCCCGCCGCGGAGATGCTGCCGAGATGGCAATTATTCAGCTGGTTTGATATCAAGAATGAAAAAGGACTGTTTCGGCAGTCCTTTTTTTGTGCCCGAAAACCTTGTGAGTCTTGTACAAATCAAGATCATGAGATTTGGGCAATAATATAATTTATGTTTTAACATATTCATAAACCGCGATTTGTTGCACGTTTGTGTGCAACAAATCGCGGTTTTTTGCGTATAGGTGAGAGCAGTTTGTGATCCGGACGCAAAGCTGCTCCGTAAAAAGAGAGGAGTGCAGGAAATGAAGGAGATAGACACAAGAGACTTCGCAGCCCTTTATGCGAAAACTCAGAACACCGAAGAGGCAGCCATAGGGGCAGGTATCTCTCCGATAAGGGCAAAGCTGGACGGTCTGCGGCTGCTGATGAAGGGAACGGTGCGCAGACAGATAAAAAAAGCGAAGGCTGCGGTGTTCGGCGAGGAGGCAGAAGTGCGTGCAGGGCTCGAGCGGCTTGCCTTTGGCAGAGCAAACGACGCCGCAGCCCTTGCCTTCTGCGAGGAGATCACCCCCGAGATGATAGCTAACGCCGACCTTTATAATGTAAGCGAGATCAAACGAGTGAAGGGCGGCGGAGTGGAGATCAAGCTCTTCGACAGGCAGAAGGCTCTCGAAGCCCTGGCAGAGCTTTCCGAGCGTTCGCAGCAGGAGAAGAAGGCCCGAAATCTCGTTGAAGCCATCTACGGCAAGGCGGAATCTGAACCTGCCGGGGAGGAAAGCGACGATGACTGACCCCGGCATGAAGCTTTCGCCGAAGCAGAAGCAGGTGTTCGGGTGGTGGCGTGAAGCCGCAACAAGAGACCGCGACGGCATAATCTGCGACGGAGCAGTCCGCTCCGGCAAGACCTTCGCCATGTCCATGTCCTTCGCAGTCTGGGCCTGCACGGCTTTTTCCGACAGCGACTTTGCCCTCTGCGGAAAGACGATCACTTCCGTCCGCAGGAATATCGTCACGCCCCTTGTCCGAAGAGCAAGAGACTGGGGTTTTGCCGTCAGGGAGTACGCCTCGAAAAACTACATCGAGCTGAGCTTCGGCGGTGCAAGAAACAGGTTCTACCTCTTCGGCGGCAGGGACGAGAGCTCAGCCGCACTCATACAGGGCATCACCCTTTCCGGCGTATTGCTTGATGAGGCAGCGCTGATGCCGCGGAGCTTTGTCGAGCAGGCTGTGGCAAGATGCTCTGTGACGGGGTCGAGGCTGTGGTTCAACTGCAACCCCGAGAACAGCCGCCACTGGTTCAAGACGGAATGGATAGATAAAGCCCCGGACAAGAACCTGCTCTACCTGCACTTCTCCCTCGAGGACAACCCCTCCCTGTCAAGGAAGGTCATCGCAAGGTACAAAAAGCTCTACTCCGGCCCTTTCTACCAGCGCTTCGTCCTCGGCAAGTGGACGGACACCCAGGGGCTGGTCTATTCCATGTTCGACGAGAAGAAGCACGTTGTCAGCACCCTGCCCCAGAGCTTCGAGAAGTACGCCGTCAGCTGCGACTACGGCACGGTGAACCCCTCCAGCTTCGGGCTCTGGGGACTTGCGGAGGGGGTATGGTACAGGATGCGGGAGTATTACTACGACTCCAGACGGGAAGGCACCGCAAGGACCGACGAGGAACACTACCGGGGCCTTGAAGCCCTCTGCGAGGGAGTAAATGTCAGCCGGGTGGTCTGCGATCCCTCTGCGGCTTCCTTCATCGAGTGCATAAGGCGGCACGGGAAGTTCAAAGTCGTCCCGGCGAAGAACGACGTCCTCTCGGGAATAAGACGGGTCAGCGATGCCCTCACAGGCGGCAGCATAAAAATATCCTCAGACTGCCGGGACTGCATAAGAGAGTTCGGGCTCTACCGCTGGGATACCTCAGCCGGAAAGGACTCGCCCCTTAAAGAGAACGACCACGCCATGGACGACGTGAGATACTTTGTCTCCGAGTTCGCAGCGGCAAGATCCAACGGCTTCTTCGTGATCTCGCTTGAAAGAAACTAAGGCAAAACAAGAAAGGAAGAAACAAATGCTATTTGGAAAAAAGAGACCCGAGGTCTTCGGGAAGGTGAGCTGCACAGCCGACAGGCTGCCCTTCAGGCTTGCGGAATGCAGCACCTCGGGCATCGAGAGCAGCCTTTATGACGGGCTCAGGGCAAGTGTGCCGATGATAGACGCCTGCTTCGGCAAGATAATAAGGCTCACCAACGATTTCAGGCTCACAGCCGAAGAGCCCGAGGCTCAGGAAATGCTTGATGACTTCTGCGAGAGCGTTCCCGTGGGTGCTTCGGGAAGCTCGGTGAATACCTTCGCCGACCTCTATCTCGACACCCTGCTGACCTACGGCAGAGCCTTCGGAGCTATGAGCATCGACCCCAAGCGCAGAAAGATCGAGGGGCTCCTGGTGGCAGACCCCACGCTTTCGGCAGTCCGCAGAGGCAAGGATCCCCTGAAGCCGGAGTTCATCTCCGTGGCAACAGGCGAACGCCTGCACCTGCCTCCTCCCGAGCAGAGCTTCTATTCGACCCTCAATCCCTCGGTGAAGCACCCCGAAGGCGTGTCCATTCTCCGGGGCGTGCCGGCACTCTCTGATATCCTTATGCGGATATATGAGTGCATTGGCCAGAACTTCGACAGAGTGGGCAACGTCCGTTATGCCGTTACCTATAAGCCCAACGGCGAAACAGACCGCGCCTATGCCGCAGAGCGTGCAGCGGAGATCGCCCGTGCCTGGTCGGACGGGATGAACAGCGCAGCCGTGGGCTCGGTGAAGGATTTCGTCGCCGTGGGAGATGTGGATATCAAGGTCATCGGCGCCGATAACCGCCTTACGGATACCGAAGTCCCTGTGAGACAGCTGCTGGAGCAGATAATCGCAAAGCTGGGCATCCCGCCCTTTATCCTCGGGCTGAACTGGCAGAGCACAGAGCGTATGAGCTCCCAGCAGGCGGATATCCTTACAAGCGAGCTGGAGTATTACCGCAGGCTCCTTACCCCCGTGCTCAGAAAGATCGGCCGTGCCTTTCTGCGGCTCCAGGGCTTCGGCGGCAGCTGTGAGGTGGAGTGGAGCAATATAAACCTCCAGGACGAGGAAGCCCTCGCAAAGGCAAGACTCATGAGCGCCCAGGCTTCGGTCATCGAGAATGAACAGAATATGCAAGGAAAGGAAAACGGCAATGGAAAATGATTTTATAATGAACGACGAGCTGCTGGAAAAGCTCAACCGGTTCACAAGAAGAAAGGTCACAGCCGATGAGGTCTATACCTTCCCCGTCGTGCTCTGCGATAACGAGATCGACCGGGACGGAGAACGCTTCTCGGATGAAGCTCTGGACGAGATGTGTAAGCTGTTCGTCGGCAAAACGGGTATCTTCGACCACGACCCCAAAGGCGAAAAGCAGACCGCAAGGATATTCGACTGCGAGGTGGCCGAGGATAAGGACAGACTCACCTCCGCCGGGAAATCCTTCCGCTGCCTGCGTGCCAAGGCCTATATGATGAGGACTGAAAGCAATAAAGACCTTATCAGAGAGATCGAGGGCGGTATAAAGAAAGAGGTCTCGGTCTCCTGTGCCGTCAGCAGAAAGATATGCTCGGTCTGCGGCAGCGACAGAAGGGAAAACCCCTGCGGACATATCAAGGGCAGAAGCTATGACGGGGAGATATGCTGCGACGTCTTGGACGGCGTTACAGATGCCTATGAGTGGTCATTCGTAGCAGTCCCGGCACAGCCGAATGCCGGGGTGACGAAACAGCTTTCGCAGCAGGGCAGCGACAGCGAGATAAGAAAGCTGGAAGCCGAGCTTGCAAGAGCGAAGGAGACAGAAGAGCAGGCCTGCGAAATGCTGAGACGGGAGATAATCTCGCTGAGCTTTCTGACGCAGCCGATGCTGGCAGTGGAGGCTGTGAAAGAATTGACGGAGAGCCTGGGCTTCGGGGAGCTGCTTAAGATGAAGGAAAGGCTGAAAAAATACCTGCCCGAAAGAGCAGGACCGAAGCAGCAGAAAAAGCAGGATACGGAAAGCTATAAACTCTAACGCGGATGCGGTCGCAGCGGCGACGGCGCTTGACGCGTGACGCAAGCTGCGCATGCTTACATAGAGCGTGAGGAAAGATATCCCACGCGAACAAAGCCTTGCAGGGGCTAAACTACGCTTAAAGCTGTGTGTAGTATTAAAAATAGCAGCACGCTTTTGTTGGGGGCTTTCCGATCGCCCCCAACCCATTCGGGTAAGCCTCTGTTTAAGAATTTACATAATAGAAAACAGCCCTAATAGAAAACCTCGCAAGAAGCCAATCCTAACGGCTGCACCGCAGCCTCATTCAAAAAGAAAAACTGCCTCCCCGTAGGGGAGGCCTGACCAAGCCCTGCCAAGCGCTTGATTGAAAGCCGGCGGGGGAATTAAAAAAGGAGAAATATAGAATATGTATAACAACATCAAGCTTGATAAATCACTCTATTCGATCACAGGCAAGACCTTCACACAGGCGCTGGAGCAGCTCGACCCCAGCGAGAACTACGCAGGCACAGAGCTCGCAGGGCTCGACAGCTTCGAGAGACAGCTCAAGCGCTTCTCTATCAAAGTCTCCGGCGAGAACTGCGACAGAGTAGAGAAGTTCTTCACTTCCAGCGAAAGCGCAGTGCTCTTTCCCGAGTATGTCAGAAGAACCATCAAGGCCGGTATGAACGAAGCTTCCATCCTGCCCGAGATCGTTGCAGCAACTTCCTATACCGACTCTATCGACTTCAGAGGACTTACAGTTACATCAAGCGGTACAGATACCGTTGCACAGGGAGGAACGCTTCCCACAACTACAGTAGCCCTCGCATCTTCTGCAAAGGCACTCACAAAGTTTGCAAGAAAGCTCTCCTGTACCTACGAGTCAATCAGAAAGCAGAGACTCGAAGCCTTCGGCGTTATCCTCAAAGGCCTCGGCGCACAGCTCTCCCGTTCCGTGAATGCCCTTGCAGTAAGCGAGCTCGCAGACGGTGTGACCCCCTCGACGATCGAGGGCGAAAGCCTTACCTATGCAGACCTGGCAGCCTTCTGGGCTTCTATGAGCGATAACGATATGACCGTTATGATATGCAGCCCCGAGATAATGGCAGATATCCTTGCCCTCGACGAGATGAAGTATTGCGTCTCCGACTATATGGCAAGCGGTAAGGTCAAAACTCCCTACGGCGTTACTATCGTTAAGTCTTCGGCAGTCGAGGAAGGTCAGATAATCGGTATCGACGCCTCCTGCGCAGCTGAAATGGTATACGGCACAGACGTTGTCGTCGATTTTGATAAGCTCATCTCCACCCAGAACGACGAGATAGCAGCATCTGTTATCTGCGGCTTCTCCGTGCTCACAGCAGGTGCAGTCAAGGTGCTCTCGACCACAGCAGCCGACGACTCGGAGCCCGAAGAAGAGCAGAACGGCGAGACCTGATTAATACTAAAAGGAGTTTTGGATATGGCAACGATAGACAGAGATAATATCAAGGCGCTGTTTGCGCGAATGACATCTCCGCAGGAGGCCGATAAATATGCCGACCTTGCAGCCGCGGCTTATCTGAAGCTCTCCGCCCTTGCAGGAGACAGACCTCTCACCGAGGATCAGGCAGCTGCCTGCGAGTATGCCGCCGCTGCCGACGCAGCTTACAGATATTTCTGCGAAAGCGCTGTCCGCGAGGAGCTCTGTATGACCGAGCTCGGAGCAGTCAGACGTGAAACGGATAACACGAAGACCGCCGCAGCGGCAAAAGCCTTGCGGGACAGCGCCTTTGCACAGCTTGCCGGCATAACGGACAGCGACGGCTTCGTGTTCATCGCAGCGGAAGGAGGCTCCTGAGATGTATCCCTGTGTTAAAACGCTTCTTGAAGCAGCGGCACAGGCTTCGGGAGCAAAGCTCGCCGATGAGATAAGCCCCGAGGAGATGCTTGATAACGCAGGGCAGATATACTGTCTCTGCGGTATCAAGAGCAGCGAGACTTCTCAGCCTGTTGTCTCGGCGGACGGCGATACCGTAGGTGTCGAGGAAACGCTGACACTAAAGCTCAGGTTCTACGGCAAACGCTGCGGCTATGCCGACCTCGCTGACGTGGAGAACTGCGCCGAGAGCTTCCTGCGTTACCTTGCGGCGGAAACATCCTGCCTCGGGCTTTCGGCATCCTGGAACGAACCCCAGCGCTGCCATGCCCTGGGAAGACTTGAAAAAGGCTTTGGGTGAAGATATCAGAGTAGCTTATCTTCATGGAAAGATGAAGGAAAGTGAGAAGAATGATATACTTCATAATGATTTAAATAAGGAAATAGATGTTCTTGTTTCAACTACGGTTATA
>CAMVOF010000106.1:0-7775 GCA_947169055.1 uncultured Clostridia bacterium | reverse complement strand
TACCGCCTCCCGTAGCCGACGCCGCACACCGCCGCCGTGGCGGGGTCGACACCCCGCCACGGCGCGCGGACAAGGGTGCATCACGGCAGCTGCGAGAAATGCGAGGCTGAATCTGCGCAATACCACCTATGAGCGAATGAGGCAACTGACAGGGCGTGTCTATGAGGCTATCGGGCATATGCGGCTCGACAAGATAACCGCTCGACACATTCAACAGTTCATAAACGACTTGATACTCAACGGGAAGAATCAGCGCAATGGAAAGCCGCTGTCCCGAAAAACGGCTATACATTATCTCAGCTTTATTTCGGACGTTTTCGGTTATGCTGAGAAGATGGATATGCTCGCGGACAATCCCTGCAAGAAGGTCAGCATAACTCGCACTGACAAAAAGGAAAAGCAGATCTACACGCTTGAAGAGGTCGAGAAGCTGTTTGAGTTGCTGGAAGATGCCCCGATGAAGTACAAAGTATTTTTCACGCTGGCTATATACAGCGGATTTCGCAGAGGCGAGCTGCTAGGATTGGAGTGGAAGGACATCGACTTCAACAACAACGTGATAAGCGTCTGGAGGACATCAAATTACACTTCAAGCAAAGGTACTTACACAGACATCACAAAGACGAGAAAATCGCAGCGTTCGCTGAAATTCCCAGATCTTGTGATGGATCTGCTCCGCGAGTACAAAGCCGAACAGGATAGCTTCAAGGCGCTTATGGGCAGCAAGTGGACTGACACAGACAGGCTATTTGTGCAAGAGAACGGATTGCCGATGTACCATACCACGCCGTACATCTGGTTCAAGCGGTTTTGTAAGAGGAATGATTTCAGGTTTTGCGACATACATTCCCTACGTCATTTCTATGCTAGCTCCCTCATCAACGAGGGTGTCGACCCTGCGGCTGTGTCGAGCGCGTTAGGCCATTCGGTCATCGGGACGACAACTTCCATATACTGCCATACCTTTCAGCAGGCACAAGCGAGGGCTGGCGACGCTATCGCAAAGGTCTTGGACTTCAAAAAGAAAAAGCCCGCAGACCCGGACGGGCGCGAGCAAAAGATCAAGGTCACGAGCGCAAGCTAAAGCTGCGGCAAGTTACGCAAAGGACAGCAAAAAAACAATAATGGACAGACAATGGACAAACGCTGTTCCAGGGCATAAAAAAAGCTCGTAAACAACGTGTTTACGAGCTTTTCTATTGGTGCGGCAAACGGGACTTGAACCCGTACGTCAAGGACACACGCCCCTCAAACGTGCCTGTCTGCCAATTCCAGCACTGCCGCATTTGACTTTAATATTATATCACAGGGGCTATTGTTCGTCAAGAGAGAGCAGCTGTTTTTTACAATTTGTTCATACAATGCCCGGGTTTTGGGAGCTGAGGCGGCAGGGGAGAACTTTAGGGCAACACCGCACGACCCCTGTGCATCAGATCGCGCGCAAGCTCAATAAAGTTGAGCTGAGATTTTCGTCAGATTGCCTAAATTCGACGCAGGCTTGCAAGCGAAGTTCACTTCGCTTTACGCAACGTCAAGGAGAATTTGGGTAATATGACGGAGAGCTGGCAAGCAGATGATGTGCAGAGGCGTTAGCCGTGGGTCGTGCGGTGTTGCCTTAGCTTTCTTTCGGGGTGACCGCTGTTCCTTCGTCGAAAACTATCGGCTGGGGAGGTTCTATCCGTGCTGCTTTTTCCGCATCTTCGAGGCATTCGAGGATGTATTCCGAGACACCCGCGCATATGACCGAGAACCTTTTTGCGACCCGTTCGCCGAGGATGCCGCAGCCTTTCAGCTCCTCCTCAGTCGCCAGCATGACGCCTGCGATAGAGCCGAAATGGTCGATCAGCGCATGGGCGATGTCGTTGGTATTTTCCCGCCTGTAGCAGCAATAGAGCATGACCTCCAGCACCTCGTGTTCGGCAAAGCCTGAGAGGGCAGGGTCGTGCTCTATCCTTTTTCTCATCCGCTGTCTGTGGCCTTTGTGGCAGGCAGAGCGGTCGGGACGTTTTAATGCCATGAACGCTCTCCTTTCTCTGCTCAGTCGGCCTTGTATGCTCCGTAAACCACTCTCTCGATACCGCTGAGGTCCTTTGCGCGGCGAACGTTGACAAAGCCGTGCTGTATCATCAGTTCGGCGACTTCGTCCGCCTGACCTGCGCCGACTTCAAATACCATATATCCGCCGGGCTTCAAGGCATTCTTCCAGAGCCTTACTATCCCGCGGTAGAAATCAAGCCCATCCTCGCCGCCGTAGAGAGCTTCGACAGGCTCGGCTCTCACTTCTGTCTGGAGACTTTCCATATCCGACGCAGTAAGATAGGGCGGATTGCAAACTATCATATCGGCTGCCTGCTGCTGTGCCGGCAGGCTTTCGTCCATCACATCGCCTTTAAGCACCTTTGCCCTGGAGCTAAAGTTCAGCTTGTTGGTCAGCAGGTAGGACATGGCGTCTGTGTAATTCTCGACAAGGGTCAGGCTCACGTTTTTGAGCTTCTTCTCAAGCACGAGACCGATACAGCCGGAGCCTGCGCAGAGGTCGATGAGCTCTGTGGCTTCTTCGCTTCCGCGGAGCTTTATCGCCGTATCCACGAGGAGCTCTGTGTCCTGTCTTGGGATAAGCACGCCCTTGCCCACAGAGAAAGTAATACCGTAGAAATCCCATTCTCCGAGGATGTACTGCAAAGGCTCTCCTGCAAGGCGTCTGTCGCAGAGGGCAGAGAATTCCTTCTCTTCCTTGTCGTTTGCCTGTTCCCAAAGCTTAGCTTCAAAATCCGTGCTCCGGCAGTCAGCGCCGAGCACCTTGCCGAGAAGCTCCTTTGCTTCAAGTGCAGCGTCCGAATATTCAAGTCTTTCAAGCTCTCTCATCGCATCGGTTATCAGCTGTCCGTAAGTGCTCATCGCTATCTCTCCTTTTTTATATACTTATGCTTTCTCTCCGCCCTCGGGGATAACTGCCTTGAGGGCTTCTATGGCACATTCTATCTCGTCGGGCTCGGGCTCGCTGGTGGTTATGCGCTGTATCCAGAGCCCCGGCGCAGAGATTATCTTTGTAACTATGTTGTCGTATTTTCCTGCGAGCCTTATGAGCTCGTAGGCTATGCCCGTCACCACCGGCAGCAGGAGCAGCTTGTAAAGCACTCTCACAAGGGTGCTGCCCCAGGTAACGCGGAAGACCGTGTTCACGAAAATGCTTATGAACAGCACGAGGAAGATGAAGCTCGTTCCGCAGCGGGGGTGGAAACGGCACTGCTTCTGCACGTTCTCCACAGTCAGCTCCTGCTCGTGTTCGTAGCAGGCTATTGTCTTGTGCTCGGCTCCGTGGTATTCATAGAGCCTGCGCATATCCTTTGTGAGTCCCGTGAGGGCCGTGTAGCCCACGAATATGGCTATCTTCAGTAAGCCTTCGATTATGTTCTTCACTACCGTGGGCGGTTCTGCGATCTTGCTCAGCAGCTTGATGAGCCACGTGGGCAGCATCATGAACAGCAGTATGGCTATTCCGAGACCAAGCACGACGGATATCACCGAAACTATCGGCATTATCTTGTCGCCCAGCTTGTCCTCCAGCCATTTCTCGAACTTCGAGGGCTCTTCATCATCGTCGTCCATCTGCTTGTCTGCGGAACGCATAAGGCACTTGTAGCCGTCGATCATCGACACCACAAAATTGAATATCCCCCTGACAAAGGGTACTTTCCGAAACCACGCCACGTTCTTTCCGCCCTTTATGGGCCAAGTCTCCAGGTCTATGGTCCCGTCGGGCAGTCTGTTGGCCATTGAAGCCTTGTCGATGCCTCGCATCATAACGCCCTCAATGACAGCCTGTCCGCCGATCTTTGATTTGAATTTTTCTTCCCCTGCCTCGGGGACTGCGGGATTTTTGCTCATTACATTTCCTCTTTCTATTCGCTTTCCTGTGCGGTGTTGACTCAATCCTTCAGGCTGTCGTCGGTGGAGATCAGCTCAACGTTCACCGTGTCCTGCTCCTCGGTCTTCTTCGGCTGTTCCATACACGGCAGGGTTATCATGACCGTCGTGCCGACTCCGCTTTCGCTTTTCACGGTAAGGGTGCCGTTATGCCGCTGGATTATCTCGTCCGCCACCGCAAGCCCGATGCCCGAGCCTCTGCGGGTGTGGTTCGCCTTGAAGAATTTGGTCTTTATCTTTGGCAGGTCTTCCTTTGCGATGCCTATGCCGGTGTCGGAGATCGATATACATATCTCTCCGCCCTGCTCGTAGGCTTCTATGGAGACCGTGTCGCCCTTGTCCGAATACTTTATGGCATTATCAACTATATTGATGAACACCTGCCGCAGCCTGTTCTTGTCTCCGTAAACGAAGGGCAGCATCTCGGGCTCGTAGTAGTTCAGCGTTATCCCGAGGGCTCTTGCTCTCTCCTGATAGATGAGCACCGTTTCTCCCAGCTCCGCAAGAATATCTATCTTGGCCTTTTGCAGCTGCAGCCTGTTGTCCTGTATCCTCGAGAAGTCGAGAAGCTCCTCCACCATCTGGGAAAGCCTTTCCGTCTCCGAGGTTATAACTCTCATTCCCTTGCGGAAAGTCTCCTCGTCGTCTCCGATAGTCGTCAGGGTCTCGCTCCAGCCCTTAATTGCTGTCAGAGGCGTTCGCAGCTCGTGGGATACCGACGAGATGAACTCGTTTTTCATGGTCTCGGTGTTGGAGAGCTCGTCCGCCATATAGTTTATGGAATCGCACAGCTCGCCTATCTCGTCGTCCGAGGTCTTTTCGATCCTCTCGTTGAAGTTGCCCTTTGCGAAGTCCCTCGTTATCTCGCCTATCTTGATGACGGGGTAAACTATGGACCTTATGAAGAACATTCCCGAGAAGAATATCAGCAGCACAACAGCCGCCACGACGATGGTGATGATTATGGCGATGAGATTTATCTGGTGATCCACTTCTTTCATGGAAGCCACCATTCTCAGAGCTTCATACTCGCAGCCTCTCGGAGAGATCATTGACGTTACCGCGATGACTTTCTCTCCCGAAGGCAGCTTGAAAACAGCCGTAGCCGTTGCCGCCGAGGACGATTTTGCCTCTTCGTAGTCCTCGAGGCTCACGTCGTCCGATGGCGAGAAGCCCGACGATGTTATGTCTATGCTGCCGTCTGTCTTTATAGCCATCAGCTCCAGCTTGTCCTTGTCTGAATAGCCCTCAACGACTGCTCTTATCTCCGAGTTGTAGTTCACGTTGGCGTCGTCGGAGTTGTGCATTACGGCATTGGTGACGATATTCATTTTTGAAGTGATGTACTGCCTTGCCGAGCTGTAATAATAGCTTCTTACAGCAAGAATAAGCAGCACCTCTATTATCAGCAGCACAACGATAACTGCACCCATAGTATTCTTTATCCAGTTACGGGTAACGCTGTGTCTGCCATGATGCTTTTTTTTAATACCCCCACCTGCTTTCTTTTTTAATTCCCCCACCAGCTTTCATCGGGGGAAAGAGGCAAGCTTGGCCAGGCCTCCCCGGAGGGGAGGCAGGTTATCTTTGTGTATGAGTTCGCGTTGATACCGTTGGGAGAGGCTTGAATGCTCGCCCACTATCAAGGCTGTTCTTGTTTATTTTGTAAATCTTAGATAGAGGGTTATCCGAAGGGGTTTGGGGGCGATCGGAAAGCCCCCAAGAAGAGCGTATTGCTATTTGTTTTTTCACACAAAGCTTTTGGCGTGGCACGACCCTAACAAGGCTTTATCCGCGTGGGATATTTTCCCTTTCGCACGTTGTAAGCATGCGGAGCTTGCGTCACGCGTCAAGACCCGTCGGGGCACCGACTCAAGACCCGCTCCACTTGTAGCCGAAGCCCCAGATCGTGAGTATGTATTTCGGGTTGGAGGGCTCGTCCTCTATCTTCATCCTTATCCTTCTGATGTTTACGTCAACGATCTTGTCATCGCCGTAATAGCTCTCGCCCCAGATGTGATTGAGGATGCTCGTGCGGTCGAGGGCCGTGTTCTGGTTCTTGAAGAAATACTCCATTATCTGATACTCCACCTGGGTGAGGTCGATTATCTCTCCGTTCTTGGAAACGGTCCTGCTCTTGAGGTTGAGCACAAAGGGTCCGGAAGTGATAGTCGTGGAAGCCTCGGGCTTTGCGTGGGACATACTTACTCTGCGGCAGACAGCGTCCACTCTTGCAACGAGCTCGGAGATCGAGAACGGCTTTGTGATATAGTCGTCTGCTCCGTTCATAAGCGAAGAGATCTTGTCCATCTCCTGAGATTTCGCCGAGAGCATGATGATCCCCATGGTGTCGCTTTTCTCGCGGAACTTTTTGCATACCTGCTGACCGTCGATGCCGGGCATCATGATATCCAGCAGCGCAACATCAAAGCCGCCGTCGGCAGCCTCAAAGGCAGCGATAGCGTCCTCGCCGCAGTTGACGTCAACAACGTCATAACCGCTTCTTGTAAGATTGAGCACAACAAACTCTCTGATAGAATCCTCGTCCTCACAAACCAAAACTCTTCTCATAAGTATTCCTCCTTTTTATTTACTGATCGGGTAAATGCCGGACCTTACGTCGGCACAACATAAAAATTGTTTTCAACTTCGTCTATCGTCAGTATCAGCTGCTCGCGCCTGTCTGTCGGCAGCTTGACGAGATAATCCAGCTGACCGATGCTCTTGATCACCTGGTAGCCGTCGTAGATGTAATCCTGAGAATCCGGCTTAGCCTCAACAGCTATGCGCATGAGCTCCGTCATCTCGGCGTTGATGTCGCCTTCGTATTTGTAGAAAACAGCCTCGCCGGTGGCGGAGTCTTTCTTTACCGTGACCATGTCCGACCATCTTGCCGGGAACATCATGGCGTATCCGTCGGGAACAGAGTAATAGCCCGAGTATTTCACTTCCAGCTCGTAGAAATCAACGTATATGGACCAGGACGTGGAAAGCACCTGCTCCTCCGGCAAAGCGCTCTCGTACCCCAGCATAACCCTCGTCGAGGGTATCTCGATCAGCCCGTCACCGTCAATATCAACGCTGTAGTAGCCCGAAGGCCTCGTGCATAACGGCAGAAGCTTCTCGCTCCTGAGCTGCATTGGGTTCTGCAAAGCCGAATATCTGTAATATATTATCTCTGTCTGCATATTGCCGTCGGCATTTATCGAGTCAACGTATAATGCGCTTCGCCCTCCCGAGACCTTTGCAGCCCTCGCCCTTAAATACGACGCAACATTGTCGCACATCTCGGTGCTCTGTCCGGCAGTTATCTCTCCGTCCTTCAGCTCCAGCAGGGAAGCCTTAGCCGAGACAAGACCCGTCTCCGGATTGGTCGTCTTCCTGACGGAAACAAGCTCGTTGGCTCCGTCGGAGTTGAGATCTATCGTCTCAAGCAGGGAGTAGTTGTCCGAACCGATCCTCTGCAGCTCTCCGTCTTTGTACGAGTATATCTCAAGGGTCTTTTCATCACCCGTGAGGGTCTGGTAGCCCACAAGCACGCAGGTGCCTTTTATCCCGCTGACTTTGGTGAGGATGACCTTGTCGATCTCTGTGCCTGCACCGGCGACCTCCTTGACGGAATACCATTCTCCGTCCTCGTTGCGGTCCAGAAGATTTACCCTGAGCCCGTCCTCGGAGCCGTCCGTGCCGGAGTACTCATAGAAAACTATAGCCTCGTCGGTATCTTCGTCATCTATATCCGCAACAACGAAAGCCGAGCGGTTGTCGCCGTTTCGGGGATATTTGAGAGTGATATTGCTGCCCACCGAGTCGATGAGGGCTTCGTGGATCTCTGTCTGCTCGTCGGT
>CAMVOF010000105.1:0-7829 GCA_947169055.1 uncultured Clostridia bacterium | reverse complement strand
ACCCCTTCGGATACAAACCTTTCTTCTGAATTATAGCCTTTTTCACTTTTCACTACTCATTTTTCACTATTCACTACTCATTTTTCACTATTCACTATTCACTTTTTCTGCCCCCAAACCCCTTCGGATAAACCTCTATCTTTATCTTATGATATAAATAAAAGGCTCCCTCTCAGAGGGAGCTGTCACCGAAGGTGACTGAGGGAGTTTGCAGAATACAGCCCTGATAGAACACCTCGCAACAAGCTTATCCCAACGGGTCGCAGCGGCGACAGCGCTTGACACGTGACGCAAGCAGAGCTTGCTTACATCGAGTGGAAGAAAACAAATCCCACGCGAGCACAGCCCTGATAGAACACCTCGCAGCAAGCCTCTCCCAACGGTTGCACCGCGAACTCATTCACAAGGGCGCCCACCTCCCTTAGAGGGAGGCCAAAATAAGCCTTGCCAAGCGCTCGATTGAAACATTGGAGGGTGAAATAAAATGCCTGTTATTATAGATAGAATAAGCTCGCCTCTCGGCGCTGACGAGAATGATGTTATAAAAACTGCCCTTGCCCATATCGGGCTTCCTGCCGATACAAAAGCCAAGATACATAAGACATCCCTCGATGCAAGGAAAAGAGGGCCTGTCCATTTCGTCCATTCGGTCTATGCGGAGCTTGAGAGCGAGCAAGCCGAGCTCGACCTCTGCCAAAGGCGTTCCGACTGCCGCTTTGCCGCAAGGAGTACATTCTCTCCCGTTATCGGCACAGAGCGCAGAGAGGGGAGAGTGTGTATCGCAGGCTTCGGCCCGGCAGGGATATTCTGCGGCCTTCTCCTTGCCGAATACGGCTATAAGCCTCTTATCCTCGAAAAAGGCGGTACCGTCGATGAAAGAATGGCAGCCGTGGAAAAATACTGGTCGGGGGGTTCCCTCGATACAAAAAGCAACGTTCAGTTCGGAGAGGGAGGAGCAGGTACATTCTCGGACGGCAAGCTCACAACAAGGATAAAAGACCCCCTTTGCAGATACGTCCTCGAACGCTTCGTCGAGTTCGGAGCACCCGAAGAGATACTCACCAAAGCCAAGCCCCATATCGGCACGGATAAGCTCCGCGGCATCGTGAAGAAAGCAAGAGAGCGGATAATCGAGCTTGGGGGAGAGATACGCTTCAACTGCGAGCTGACGGACTTTGAAGCCAAGGACAGCCGGATAACTTCGATCGGACATACCGGCGGCAGCACGGAATGTTCAATGCTCGTCCTTGCCACAGGCCATTCATCAAGAAGCGTCTTCGAGCTGCTGGCGAAAAAAGGCGTTTTCATCGAAGCCAAGCCCTTTGCCGTGGGCTTTCGTATAGAGCATAAGCAGAAGGACGTTGACCAAAGCCTCTACGGCGAGCTTGCAGGTTCTCCGCTGCTTCCCAAAGGGGAGTACCAGATCTCCGACAGCCCTCCTTCCGGCAGAACTGTCTATACTTTCTGTATGTGTCCCGGAGGATTCGTCGTCCCTGCCGCTTCCGAGGAGGATACCGTGGTCACCAACGGCATGAGCGAGTTCGCCCGTGACGGCGAGAACGCCAACGCCGCAGTTGTGGCAGCTGTAAACAAAAACGACTTTGCCCCCGGACCCCTCGGCGGCATGGAGCTTGCAAGAGAGATAGAAAAACGTGCCTACAGCCTGACGGACGGCCTTCGTGCGCCTGCCTGCACCGTGGGAGCTTTCCTGAAAGGAGAGGTCAGCATAGATACCGACATCACCCCCACCTATTCCCGGGGCATCTGTCCCGTCGATCCCGATAAGATATTCCCGAAAGCCGTCACCGACTCCATAAGACGGGGACTGGGAGCTTTCTCCAAAAAAATGCGCTGCTTCGGGCAGGAGAATGCACTCCTCACAGCACCCGAGACCCGTACAAGCTCCCCTGTAAGAGTGACGAGAGGGGAGAACTACAACTCTCTTTCCTTTGAGAATCTCTTCCCCTGCGGAGAGGGTGCAGGCTATGCCGGAGGGATAATGTCCGCGGCAGTTGACGGCCTGCATACAGCTCTCGAGATAATGAAGCGCACAGCACCCTAAACCTTTGAGCCTCTGCCGGCATAGTATATATCAGCGGCAAGGCTCAGCCCTCTGCCGATGATATAGATCTGCGCTGCGGCTTTTTACGGCTGCGGCGCTTTTCTTCTGTATGCCGCTCGATATCTTCTCCATGAACTGCGTGCTGCCGAGCTCAAAGCGCCTTTTTCAGCGGTTTCCGGCATAAAACCCATTGTTTTTGCCTTTTTCTCTTGATTATTTTAAAAAAATGTTATATAATAAAAATGTATAGGCTGTTTGCCTCATCAGATTTTTACGGAGGATAAGATGGAATACAGTTTTCCCCTTTACCCGGCAGCGCCGGCGAAGAAGAGCAGGAACGGCTTGGTATGGTATGCCGCGCTTCTTCCGCTGCTCGGGTTATTACTTGAAAATTTTGCCATAAACAGATACCTCGGGATGCTCGTCTGGGCCATAGCTATAATCATGCGGCCTCTGGCCTGCCTCTTCGACAGGAGATACCTGGAAAAAGAAGAGGGTCTCGAACCTCCGCCGGCAGGGCTTTGCCTTTTCCCGACGGTCTATATCTTAAAGCGTGCCAAGCTCAACAGAGGCGAGAACTCCATAGCTGTCATCTGCGCCATAGCTCTGTTCATAGGCATCGTCGCCAACGGCTTTGTGAGATCAGTAAAGATCACAGACAGCGATATCCTCGATGCCGTCAAGGAAACCAGCCTTGCGAGCTTTGAGGGCCTTGAGGACTCAGACCTGAATATGTCGATCGAGCAGGCTGCAAAGGACAATTTCCAGAAATACGACTACGAGATCGAAAGAGACGGCAACCGCCGCACCGTAACCCTCACCGGCCTGCGCAGGGACGGACATAAGTATAAGATAGAGTTTATCGTTTCCCACGACGGCTTCACCTACACCGAGACAAAGCTGGGCACAGTCACAAAGAACGGCGTAGCCATTGACGACGACGACAGAAAGAAAGTCCTAAAGGAGATATTCGGAGAGGACACAGACAGCTCGTCATCGGACGAAACGTCCTCGGAGGTGTGAGATGTTCGGCTATGTGAGACCTTTCAGACCCTATCTGCGGGTCTGCGAGAACGAGGGCTACAAAAGCATCTACTGCGGTCTTTGCAAAAGCATAGGCAGGGAATTCGGCCTGCTGCCGAGATTCACCCTCAGCTACGACCTCACCTTCCTTGCCATAATGGATATGTCGGTGAACGGCATAGAGCTCAAAGCCAAAAGACAGCTCTGTATAGCTCATCCCCTGACAAAGCGCAGCTGTGCCGGCTGTTCGCGTTCAACGGACTATTCCGCCTATGTTTCAATAATGCTGGTCTATCACAAGCTTATGGACGACATCTCAGACGGCAGCCTGAAGCAAAGGCTCCGGGCAAGAGCAGCCCTGCCTTTCATCAGAGGGCATTATCACAAGGCGATAAAGAGATACCCGCAGCTTGCGGCAAAGCTCGAAAAGGCCATGAAGCTCCAGCTCTCCCTCGAAAAGCAGGAGGACATAAGCATCGACCGTGCCTGTGAGCCCACAGCCCGTATGATGCAGGCTGTCTTTGCAGGGATGACCGACGATGAGCAGAAAAGCCGCATCCTCGGCAGGATGGGCTTCTTCCTCGGCAAGTACATATACCTTGCAGATGCCCTTGACGACCTTCGGGATGACGTCAAGGCAGGAAGATACAACCCCCTGATAAAGGAAAAGAGGACAAAGCCCCTCACAGACGCTGAGTTCGACGAGATTGCCGTAAACACCCGGTTCATCGTCAATATGATGCTGGGACAGCTTGCCTCTGCCTATATAAAGCTCGATATCAAGATGTATTCCGGCATAACGGACAATATAATATATCTCGGGCTTCCCGATGTTATCTCAAGGATATGCTCGGGAACATTTTCAAATTTCTACAGACCAGGAAAGGACGGGAAAGAATGAACCGTAAGGACCCTTATGAAGTCCTCGGCGTTTCAAAGAACGCTGACGAGGCAGAAATAAAAGAAGCCTATAAAAGGCTCGTGAAAAAATATCACCCCGACCAGTACACCGATAACCCCCTCTCGGATATCGCAGAGGAGAAAATGGCGGAGATAAATGCCGCCTACGACGAGATAATCGAGGAGAAGAGAAGCAGCGGCTATTCCTATTCTTCGGCTTCCTCCGGGGTCAATTATCTTGAGATAAGAAGAATGATCTCCTCCGGCAACATAACAGCAGCCGAGCAGGCTTTAAACAACGTGCCTTTGGGAGAACGCTTCGCCGAGTGGCATTTCTTAAAGGGCAACATCGCCTATTCAAGAGGCTGGATGAACGAGGCCTATCAGGAATTCTCCCAGGCCTATAATATGAACCCCGGCAACAACGAATACAGAGCTGCCTTCAACAGCCTGAACCACCAGGGCAACGGCTATATGCCTGGCAGAGGCAGCAGGTACAATACCGGCAGCCCTGCCAACGACACCTGCAACTGCCTTGCAGACCTCTGTCTGCTGGACTGCTGCTGCGAATGTATGGGCGGAGATCTTATACCATGTTGTTAAAAGCGGAGGAAAACAATGAGAAACAGGATCGCATTCCGTGTTTCCCTCGGAGGAGTCATAAGCTCTCTCTGTATATTTTTCATGTTCTGCTCTAATCTCTTCCCGATGCTCAACTACACGATACCCACCTTTGCAGGCTTTCTTATGGTGATAATGATAGTCGAGACCAATGCCCTCTGGGCCTTCATTACATACGTTTCGGTAAGCCTGCTATCCTTCCTCGTGACGCCGAATATCGAAGCAGCCCTGCTTTTCACCATCTTCATGGGCTATTACCCCATACTCAGGTTCTACCTGCAAAAGCTGAACAACCTGCCTCTCAGGATCGTTATAAAGCTTGCGGTGTTCAATGCGGCGGTCATCAGCTTCTATCTGCTGTTCCAGTTCGTGTTCATGACCGAGGATATGCTTGAAGGGCTGGAGCGTTTCGGGAAATATGCCCCTATCGTGCTGCTTGCAGGCGCAAATGTCTTTTTCGTGATCTATGACAGGCTCGTGGGACAGCTCACAGGGCTGTATGTCGATTGGTTCAGGAAGAAGATACTCAGAAGAAAATAACTTAGGAAGCGGAAAATGAAAAAGGACAACGCGGAGAAAAGAAACGAAAAACTTAAAAAACACATCAGAGCCATAACGGTCATCGCTTTTCTGGCTTTTTTTGTGCTCTCTACCGTGCTGTCAATTCCGCTTATAAAAGCGCTCCGCACAGAAGACGGCATGAAGACCATGGCCAAGCACCTCGAAAGCTACAGCGGACCCGTGGGGGTGCTGGTCTTTCTGTCCATACAGACCATTCAGGTGATAATAGCCGTTATCCCTGCGGTGCAGATAGTGGGCGGGATACTCTTCGGCTGGTTCTTCGGAACTGTCCTCTCCTTTGCAGGTATTCTTCTCGGCAGCTATATCGTCTTTCTTATAGTAGGGAAGTTCGGACGACCCGTCGCCGAAGCCTTCGTGGATGAAAAGAAGCTGAAAAAGTTCTCCTTCCTCGAGGACGAGAAAAAGCTGACGGGAGTTCTGATGCTCCTCTATCTTCTCCCTGCTTTCCCCAAGGACGTCCTTACCTATTTCGTACCCCTCACAAAGATAAGCAAGAGGGACTTCTTCCTCTATGTCATGCCCTGCCGCATACCGGCTGTGGTTCTTTCGACGGTCCTGGGAAGCAACGCTGTCTCCGGCAATTTCAAGACCGTCCTCGTGCTGCTTGCTGTATGTGCGGTTTTGGGTATAGCAGGCTTTGTCCTCAAGGAGCCGATGCTGCGTGTGATAAAGAAAAAGCGGCACAAGCACTCCCGTAACGAGGAAGCCGAAACAGAAACTGACCCCTGACAGGAGAAACATAAACAATGGATATGCACGAATTTTATATGGGAAATATCTTCGACGCCTATGAGTATTTCGGAGCGCACAAGGAAAACGGGACTATGGTCTTCCGCACCTTTGCGCCGAATGCCTCGGGCGTTTGTCTTGTGGGAGAATTCAACGGCTGGACAGAGCAGCCCATGAACAGAAACGGCCAGGTCTTCGAGCTTTGGTGCGATGCCGCAGACTACGACCAGATGTACAAATACATCATCTACGGAGCAGACGGCAAACGCCGAGAGCACTGCGACCCCTACGGCTTTGGAATGGAGCTGAGGCCGGGCTTTGCCTCCTATACAAGAGACCTCAATGCCTACAAGTTCACGGACTCAGAGTGGATGCAAAACCGCACAAAGAACTTCGACAGCCCCATGAACATCTACGAGCTGCACTTGGGCTCCTGGATAAAAAAGCCTGTGGAGGAAACAGACGACGGCGAAGACCACGCTCCCGAAAGCTGGTATAAATACAACGAGATAGCCGAAAAGCTAATAGACTACTGCAAGAAAATGTCCTTTACCCACGTTGAGCTCATGCCCATTAGCGAGCATCCGGCTGACATTTCCTGGGGCTACCAGAACACAGGCTTCTTTGCTCCCACTTCGCGCTACGGAACGGCGGCAGAGCTTATGGAGCTCATCGACAGGCTCCACAACGCAGATATCGGCGTTATCCTGGATTTCGTGCCCGTGCATTTTGCCATAGACGACTACGGCCTTATAAAATACGACGGACAGGAGCTCTACGAATATAATTCCAGCAACGTAACCGTCAGCGAGTGGGGAAGCTGCAATTTCAATTTCTCCCGCCGTGAGGTAATGTGCTTTATGCAGTCCGCTGCAAACTACTGGCTGGAGAAATACCACTTCGACGGTCTGCGGATGGACGCCGTCAGCCGTGCTATCTACTGGATGGGGGACCCCGGCAGGGGAGTAAACCCCACATCCCTCGATTTCCTGAAGCGGATGAATCAGGGCCTCAGACAGCGTCACCCCACAGCCATGCTCATCGCCGAGGATTCCACAGCCTTCCCAAAGATCACAGCGCCCATAGAATTCGGCGGCCTCGGCTTCGACTACAAATGGGACTTAGGCTTCATGAACGACACCCTGAATTATTTTAGGACACCCCCTGCCGAACGTCCGGCACACTACCACAAGCTCACGTTTTCAATGATGTATTTCTACAACGAGCTCTACCTTTTGCCTTTCTCCCACGACGAGAACGTCCACGGCAAGGCGACCATAGTCCAGAAGATGTGGGGAGACTACGACCAGAAATTCCCACAGGCGAGAGCCTTCTATATGTATCTCTTCACCCACCCGGGGAAGAAGCTGACCTTTATGGGCAGCGAGTTTGCACATTTCCGCGAGTGGGACGAGGAGAAGGAGCTGGACTGGTTCATGCTGAAATACCCTCTCCACGACAGCTTCCGGGAGTATTTCGCAGCCCTTTCAAAGCTCTACTGCACACGCCCCAGCCTCTACACCGGCGAGTACAACAGCTCCTGCTTCAACTGGCTTATCGTGGATGCCGAAAGAGACAGCGTCTATGCCTACGAGCGCAGCTCCCAAGGGGAGAGGACAGTTGCCGCCTTCAATTTTTCGGACAGGACGCGCTCCGTTACCCTTAAATTCGACGATCCCACAACCCTGACCGAGCTTCTGAGCAGCGACTGGACTATCTACAGCGGCAAGACTATCCGTCCCGACCAGCCGCAGGTATATAAGACCACATCGAGCCTTTTCGAGCACAAGCTGGTGATAGAGCTGCCGCCATTCTCGGCGAGGGTCTTCGATGCAGAATATCTCCCCGAGGACGAGCCTGCGCCTGTCCCGGCAGCAGCTGAAAAGTTTGAGCGAGACGAGGAGGGTATAAT
>CAMVOF010000104.1:0-7865 GCA_947169055.1 uncultured Clostridia bacterium | reverse complement strand
CTTGCAAGCGGCAAGCTCGTGGAGTGCCTTGCCGCTTTGGGAGGAGAACCGAAAAAGACCGTTTCTTCGCTGACTCCCGAGGAGGTCAGCTTTGTGTTCGATTTCTTTACACAGCAGAACCAGGTGGAGAATTTTGACGCCTACTTTGCCAACACGGTAAGACCCGAGGGAGCTCCCGAGAAGAAGACAAAGAAGGTAGTAAAGCCGAAGGCAGAGAAGAAGCCCGAGCCCGAAAAGCCCGCGGAAGAAAAGCCAAAGCCCGAGGAAAAGCCCGAGGAGAAGCCGGCAAAGAAGCCTGCCGAGGAGAAGAAGGCAGAGGAAAAGAAGAAGAAAGAGCCCAAGAAGGCTGCAAAGAAGCAGGAGCACGGCGTTAAGTCCTTCATCGGAGGATCGAAGAACGATTCTGACGAGAGCTATACTGTTTCGTCCCAGGAGACTCAGGGCAAGCACGTTGATACAAGAGGCAGCTATGTAGAGCTGGATAAGTATAACGAGAAGTACGACAACCTTGCAAACACCAAGCAGAACAAGAGCAAGGACAACTTCCAGAAGAAGCAGAAGCTCACCCAGAAGTCCCAGCAGTACAAGAAGCAGCAGAACCAGGGAGCAAGAAAGCGTGAGGCTGAGAGCGAGAAGGACAGACTGCGCCGTCTCGAGCTTGAAAAGGCAAGAAAGCAGCAGCTCAAAGTCCTTATCCCGGACGAGATCGTTGTTTCCGAGCTTGCTTCGAGACTTAAAGTCACCGCTACCGAAGTTATCAAGAAGCTCATGGGTCTCGGAGTTATGGCTTCCATCAACGAGACCATAGACTTCGATACCGCTGCGCTTGTTGCAGAAGAGCTGGGCGCTAAAGTCGAGAAGGAAGTTATCGTTACTATCGAGGAAAGACTGATAGTTGATGAGGAAGACACCGAGGAGAGCCTTGAGGAACGCTGCCCCGTTGTAGTTGTTATGGGTCACGTTGACCACGGCAAGACCTCTATCCTCGACAGGATAAGAAATGCCAACGTCGCAGAAGGCGAGGCAGGCGGTATCACCCAGCACATCGGTGCATATCAGGTATATTACAACAACAAGAAGATAACCTTCCTCGACACCCCGGGACACGAGGCTTTCACAGCCATGCGTGCAAGAGGTGCAAACGTTACGGATATTGCTATCCTCGTTGTTGCGGCTGACGACGGTATCATGCCCCAGACAGTTGAGTCTATAAACCATGCAAAGGCAGCAGGCGTTTCCATAATCGTTGCCATAAACAAGATGGATAAGGAAGGCGCAGATGCCGACAGAGTAAAGCAGGAGCTCACCGAGCACAGCCTCGTTGTCGAGGAGTGGGGCGGAGACGTTATCGCTGTGCCTGTTTCGGCAAAGACCGGCCAGGGCATCGACGAGCTGCTTGAAAACATTCTCCTCGTTGCCGAGGTCAAGGAGCTGAGAGCCAACCCCAACAAGGCAGCAAAGGGTACCGTTATCGAGGCCAAGCTGGACAAGGGCAAGGGTCCGACAGCTACTCTCCTTGTTGAGAGCGGTACGCTGCGTACAGGCGATGTAATAATCGCAGGCACGGCTGTGGGCAGAGTGAGAACGATGACCAACGACAAGGGCAGCAAGATCGACAAGGCAGGACCTTCGACACCTGTCGAGATCACAGGTCTTGCGGAAGTGCCCATGAGCGGCGATACATTCAACGCAGTTGCTGACGAGAAGCTGGCAAGAGAGCTTGTTGAGCAGAGAAAGCACGCTGCAAAGGAAGAAGAATTCAAGAAGTATCAGAAGGTAACTCTCGACAACCTCTTCAGCCAGATAAGTGAGGGAGAGGTCAAGGAGCTGCCCATAATCGTAAAGGCAGACGTTCAGGGCTCGGTGGAGGCTGTAAAGCAGAGCCTCGAGAAGATATCCAACGAGGAAGTAAGAGTCCGCGTTATCCACGGTGCAGTGGGTGCCGTAAACGAGAGCGACGTTATGCTCGCCAACGCATCCAACGCTATAATCGTCGGCTTCAACGTAAGACCCGACCCCGTTGCAAAGGAGAACGCCGAGAGAGACGGCGTGGATATCAGACTCTACAGGATAATCTACGATGCTATCGAAGAGATAACCACAGCCATGAAGGGTATGCTTGCGCCTAAGTTCCGCGAGATAGACACGGCAAGAGTCGAGGTAAGACAGGTATATAAGATCTCCAACGTCGGCAACGTTGCAGGTTCCTATGTGCTTTCGGGCAAGATCGGCAGGAACGATCTTATCAGAGTTGTACGTGACGGCATAATCGTTGCGGATGACAAGATGAGCTCCCTGAAGCGTTTCAAGGACGATGTCAAGGAAGTTGCCGAGGGCTACGAGTGCGGTATCACCCTGGAGAAGTTCTCCGATATCAAGGAAGGCGACATCTTTGAAGCTTACCAGATGGAAGAGTACCGCGACTGATCTTAAGCAGCAGACCGCGTATTATAACTGAAAGGAGCTGGCGGAAATGCGCCGGAAGATGATAGTATTCCTCTGCCTGTGTCTCATGCTCACGGGCTGCAAGGCATTCGGCGGCGAAGCCGGCGGCTGGAAAGAAAACAATTCCGAAATGACGGAATACGACAACACGGGCAAAACCGGCTCGGAGGGCGAGCCGCACGAAATGATCGTCTATGATGAATACCACAGGCTGGACGATGACTTTTTTACCTCTGCCGCAACTGCGGACGAGGGGCTTAGCCTGCTCAAAAACAATGCCAACGAGTATTATACTGAGGACGTGCCTAAATTCGTTAAGACCCTGAGGCTCGGCGAAGGAAAGTTCGAGCTCTGGCAGAGTGCCGCAGACGGAAATGTCCCTGCCGTGATCTACACGGGCAGCTATGCCCTTGATCAGAGCGGAGCCCTGTCGTTTATCTATAAGGTGATGAAGCAGGGCAGCAACGATATCAAGGCCGACGGCAAAAGCGCCGACGCCGAAAAGATGAAGGGAATGAGCTCCCTTGGCAGCTATACGGATTATGTCAATCCTCCGGCAGCAAGAGTGCAGCGCAGCGATATCTATTCCGAGATACCGATAATGCTGAAACTCCCCCTGACAGAGATGCCCTATGCCATAACCGAGGGCAGATATGCCATGAGGCTCTATCTTAAAGGCGCCTTCATCTGTGCCCCCGCATACGGCGCAGAGGTCAAGGGCAGCTATGAGGCCGGCAAGGATCTCGAGCTTAGCTTCGATCCCACGGCTATCTTCACCGAGAACGAGCTTTATTCAGATACGGCCTTTTTCTCGGAGGATCAGAAGCAGGCATTCATCAAGGAAGTCACCGACGCTGTGGGCACCGAGGAAAAGACTACGATATCATTTTCCGGTGGAAAATGGGTCTGGAAAGCCGGCAAAAAGACCATAAGCAAGGGCAAATACAGCGAAAGCACCGAGTACCCGGGCTTTGTGAGGATGTGGGCAGGCGACGGAAGCAACGCCAATGTCCAGAGCTGGTTCTACATCACAGAGGACGGTATATATTATCCCTTCATGATACAGACAAAGCAGGTGGAAAAATGAACACAGTTGAAAAGGTGAGGCAGCTTGCACAGCCCCTCTGCGACGAGCAGGAGCTCTTCCTCTGGGACGTAAGGTTTGAAAAGGAAGGCGCAAGCTGGTACCTCAAAATACTGATAGACAGGGACGGCGGCGTGGATATGGACGCTGTCGAAAAATTCACAAGGCCGATGAACGAGCTGCTGGACGAGGCTGACCCGATACAGCAGAGCTATATCCTCGAGGTGGGAAGCCCGGGTCTCGGAAGAGAGCTGAGAAGAGAAGAGCATTTCATCGTCTGCATCGGCGACGAGGTAAGAGTGAAGACCATAAGGCCCGTAAACGGCGAAAGGGAATTCATAGGCATACTCTACAGCTTCGAGAAGAACGAGTTCGTCATCGCACAGAGCGAAGCCGAGGAGGACAGGCTCACATTCAAGCTCTCCGACTGCGCTTATGTTAAGCTCAACGACGACCAGTTCTGATACGCAGAAATATAAAACACGGGAAGATAAAAGAAAGGATACATTATGGCTGGATATAAAGCAGGGCGTATGTCCGAGGATATACGCAGGATAATCTCGGCGAAGATGCGTGAGCTCAAGGACCCTCGCCTGGGCGGAGGAGAGCTTCTCACCGTGGTTCGCTGCGAGGTCGCAAGCGACGGCTCGTTTTGCAGGGTCTATGTTTCGTCTCTTGAAGGCATAGATAAGGCAAAGCAGGCAGTGAAGGGCTTCGAGAGCGCTTCGGGCTATCTCAAAAGAGAGATCTCCAACGTTCTGGGACTCAGGAAAGCTCCCGAGCTCAAATTCGTTGCCGACGACTCGGCGGAATATTCCGCAAGGATATTTGAAAAGCTGAAGAACATTGCACCCGCACAGACAGAGGACGATTCTGAAACGGAGGAGCCTGATGGAGAACAGAAATAATATCGGCTTTGCAAACATAGGCAGATTTTTCGAGGAGCACGACTGCTTCACCATACTCACCCACAAAAGCCCCGACGGAGACACTCTCGGCGCAGGCTTTGCTTTGTGCGCCTATCTGAGAAAGATGGGCAAGAAGGCAAACGTCCTGAATTCCGACGGCTTCCCAGACCGCTACAGCTTTTTGTACGAGGGGTACTTTGATATGGGATTCGACGAGCAGTGCGTTATTGCCGTTGATATCGCGGACACCACCCTTCTCGGAGCAGGCCTTGCACGCTATACCGAGCCGAAGTCCATCGACCTCTGCATAGACCATCACATCTCAAATAAATACTACGCAAAATACAGCTACGTTGACAGCACCGCATCTGCTGCCTGCCTGATACTCTACCAGCTGTTCAAGGAGCTCGGCAGACCTATAAACGACCTGATCGCAAAGTGCCTCTACACAGGTATCGCAACGGACACGGGCTGCTTCAAATACGAAAACACGGTTCCCCAGGCGCATCTTGCGGCAGCAGAGCTTATGCAGTTCAATATCGGCTTTGCGTCTGTCAACAGGAAGATGTTCGACATCAAGAGCCGCGCAAGGCTCCGTGCCGAGATAATCGCCACCAACAGCATCGAATACTCCTTCGGCGGAAAGTGCGCTGTCATCAGCCTCACCACGGAGATGATGGAGTCCTTCGGGATAGAGCCTGCGGAGTTCGAGGGCATATCCTCGATACCGCTGACTGTCGAGGGAGTGGAGATAGGCATAACTATCAGACAGAGACACGAGAACGTGTTCAAGCTCTCTGTCCGCACAACGGAGAAGATAGACGCTTCGGGCTTTTGCAGACAGTTCGGCGGCGGAGGACATATCCGTGCGGCAGGCTGCGAGATAACCGGCACCCTTGAAGAAGTGAAGAAAACTGTCATCGAGGCTGTGTCGAAGCTCGACGGAGTCATCTCATGAAAAAAGAGCTTTGCGGAGTGCTGCCCGTGTATAAGCCCTCGGGCTGGACTTCCTTTGACGTCATCGCCAAGCTGAGAGGCATCCTCGGGATGAAAAAGCTGGGCCACACGGGAACTCTCGACCCTATGGCCACAGGCGTTCTGCCTGTGCTTGTTGGGAAAGCGGCAAAGGCCTGCGATGTCCTGCCGGATACCGCAAAGGGCTACAAAGCAGGCTTCAAACTCGGAGTAACGACGGATACCCAGGATTCAACAGGCAAGGTGATAAAGACCTGTGATAAGCAGGTGGGCATCGCTGAACTCACCGAAGCGGCTGAAAGCTTCTGCGGAGATATAATGCAGGTGCCGCCGATGTTTTCGGCTGTGAGCTCAGGAGGGAAAAGGCTTTACGAGCTTGCCCGGGAAGGAAAGACCGTAGAACGGGAAGCAAGGCCGAGACACGTTGAATTTATAGAGATACTGCACTACGACGAGCAGAGCAGGGAAGGCGTGCTGGAAACGGAAGTCAGCCGCGGAACATATATCCGCACGCTGATAAACGACATCGGCGAGAGTCTCGGCTGCGGAGCAGTCATGACTTCGCTGGAAAGAACACTTGCCTGCGGCTTCTGCAAGGAGGACTGCTTCACCCTTGCGGAGATTGAAGCTGCGTCGGCCGAAGATGATATCGAAAAACTTATCGCTCCGGTGGAGGATCTTTTTGAAGAGCTGCCTGAAGTCAGACTAAATGCACATTTCACAAGGCTTTTTGAAAACGGCGTAAAGCTCAGAGACGAGCAGATAAATGCGCCGGAGGGTATGTTCAGAGTATTCGGCGACGACGGAGGTTTTATCGGACTTGCCGAGGTGAACGAAAAAAAAGAGGTGCGCTCAGTGCGCAGACTGCGGTGATATACAATGAAGGATATAACAGAACACGGACTGCCGGGCGGAGAACGCACCGCCGTGGCTCTCGGTATATTTGACGGCGTGCACCTCGGGCATAGGCTCGTGCTGGACGAAGCCTGTGCAGCAGCCGAAAAAGGCCTTGTGCCTGCGGTTTTCACCTTCCGCAGCGGAACGGTGACAACAAAGCCCCAGACAGAGTGCCTGCTCACCGACGAGGCAAAGTATGAACGTCTCGGAAAGCTTGGCATCAAATATATCATGGCTCCGGATTTTGCCGATATAAGATCCCTGCCCCCTGCCGAGTTCACGGAAAAAGTCCTCGCGGGACAGCTGGGCTGCGGACTTGCCGTCTGCGGAAAGGACTTCCGCTTCGGAAGAGGAGCTGTGGGAGACGCAGACCTTCTGCGAAGAGAAGGCGAACGCCTGGGCTTTGAGGTCAGGGTGCTCGATAAGCTGCAAATGGACGGCGCAACAGTCAGCTCGAGCAGGATAAAGAAGCTGATCCGAACGGGAGAGATAGAAAAAGCCAACCGCCTGCTGGGCTATACCTTCGGCTGGACTCTGCCTGTGATACACGGCAACGAGATCGGCAGGACCTGGAATTTTCCGACCATCAACCAGCTGCTGCCAGAAAAGATAGTCCTGCCGAGGTTCGGGGTCTACTGCGCAAGGGCAAAGACCGAGGATCGGACGTTCTTCGGGGTCGCGAATATCGGTGTAAAGCCTACTGTCGAGAAAAAGACAGCGCCCCTTGCCGAGACTTTCATCCTCGATTTCGACGGCGATCTCTACGGCAAGGAAGTTGAGCTGAGGCTGGACACTTTCCTGCGTCCGGAGCAGAGATTTTCGGATATCGCGGCGCTCCGCGCACAGATACAGGCCGACGTCCGCCGCACAGCCGAATTCTATTCGGAGCGGAAAGGAAAGAGCCAGTAAAAAAGATCACACACGGTTTTGTTCGTGCGTGATCTTTTTTTGATAATCTAAGGCAACACCGCACAACCCGCGGCTAGCGCCTCTGCACGTCATCTGCTTGCCATTTTTCCGTCATATTTCCCAAATTCTCCTTGAAAGGCGCCAGCCTTCCTGCGTCGAATTTAGGCAATCTGACAAAAAAATGGACGTCGCATCTGACGCACAGGGGTTGTGCGGTGTTGCCCTAAAAGAGTATTACAGACCCGAATCCGCCGCCCCTTGGATCCCGGCCTTGCCGTGAGTTTACGACAGCTCATCTCTCGTTGTCGTGAGGTCGTTGTTGTAGAACTCGATAAGGGAATCGAGGGAGTTGTTCTCTTCGTTAAGGGTGGCGTCTTCATTCAGCAGGTAGCTCCCTCCCCACTGCATGATGTATGCCCACATGGCATTCTCCCCGGCTATGCGCGAGATCGAGGGCAGGTTTCCGCACTCGCTGATCACCGCAGGCTTCTTGCTGCTTATCTCCCTGAGTGCCAGCAGGCGCTCGGCTTGTCCCGAATCGCTGCCGCCGTAGATATCGCAGGAGACGATGTCGCAGTACTTATCCCCGACGTACCAGTCTGCGCTCTGTGCCGACCACACCCAGATAAGGTTATCAAGGCCGTATT
>CAMVOF010000103.1:0-7931 GCA_947169055.1 uncultured Clostridia bacterium | reverse complement strand
GAAGGCGTAGACATCCTCCTTTTTGAGAGCTGTGCCGTAGGGCAGCTTGATAGTCTCGAAGGGAACTCCGTGTATCTCGCAGAGCTGTGCAAAACGGTGTCCGAAGGAACCGCCGTCGATGACCAGCAGTTTGTCGTTCTCGTCAAAGCAGTTCATGACTGTGGCTTCCATTGCTCCCGTGCCCGAGCAGGTGAGGAAAACAGCTTTCGAGCCTTCTCCTGCATTTGCGAATTTTTTAAGCAGGCCTTCGCATTCAAGGACTACCTCCGAAAATTCGGGAGTCCTGAAATAGGGCACGCGGTTAGCCGCGATCTTCAGCGTGTGGTCGAACATTTCCACGGGTCCGAGTGTAAATAGCTTCATAACAATATTCTCCTTTTTTTACTTGCTTTCGTTCTTGTCTATATAGTTGAGTATCCTCTGGTAGTCGTCGAAATAATCTATCTCCGACCAGAACATACCGTCAACGTCGAGGGTGTGTATCTGCTCCTGATCTGAAAGGGTGTAGAGCACTTCCTCCCACCAGCAGCCGTGCTTCTGGCTGTCGATCAGGGTATTGAGCTGTTTGGCGAACTTCGGAACAAAATCCTTTGTGATCTTTGCAAGCCCGACATATTCGCAGTCTCTTTCCTCAAGAGGGATGTCCTTGCCGTACTTGCGGACGCAGTTGTTGTCGCCCAGGGCAAAGAAGTAATCTCCCGTTGCTGTTCTCGACTTGTCGCTTGCAAGGATAACAGGTCTTTCATCCGACAGCAGCTTTTCAAGGATATCCGTGGAGAAGAAGACGTCGGCGTTCATAACTATCATGTCGTCGTCCAGCTCTTTTCTTGCGAACCAGAGGGAAGCTATGCTGTTGGTCACGTCGTAGAAGGGGTTGTAGAAGAACTTCACCGGCAGACCTTCAAGTGCCTCATAGACCTTCTCGTATTTATATCCGACGCAGACGATAGGTTCGATACCCGTTGCCAGCATCATCTCAACCGTCCGCCTTATCAGGGGCTTGTCTCCGATGGGCAGAGTGCTCTTCGGTATCTCCTGTATCCTTTTCGAGATCCTTGTTCCGCGTCCTGCGGCTAAAAGAATTGCTTTCATGCTTTTTGTTCCTTTCGTTTTTTATTCAGAACAGCTTCTCGAACTGCTCCGAGATCTTTCTGTTGTACTCCTCAAAATCGATGTTCATTGCCTTTATCTTTCCCTGCGAGTAGTCGCAGAGGCCTTTGTAGATTCCGTCAGCCGAGCATTCGCAGACGTATCCGCCGTATTCCCTTACAAAGCTCGAAGGCCCGGGGATGTCCGTGGTTATCACGGGGACTCCCAAAGTGTCGGCTTCAAATATCGTCATGGGCAGAGCCTCGTGCCTTGAAGACAGCACGAAGAGATCGCACTGTTTCAGCACCGGCATGGGGTTCGACATGGACTTGATTATTATTATCCGGTCTCCTGCTCCCGAGCGTTCGGCAAGCTCGCAGGTCTTTTCGTAGAGCCTGCCGTAACCGCCGATTATGATAAGCCGGCTGTCAGGCTGTTCTTTTACGTATCTCGCAAAGGCTTCGATCAGCATATCGTGGCCCTTCTCGTCGGAGAAACGTCCGATGTTCACGATCTTCCTGCTGCTGTCCGAAAGAATCTTTTCAAGCTCTTCGCAGCTTATCCGGCAGAGGGTGTCTTCGTCAAAATGAAGCTTGTCCTCTCCGCGCTTCAAAACAGCCTTGTAGTTCTGGCAGTTGTTCACGACTTTTATATTATCCGTCCGTCCGCTGATCTTTGCGGTCATGGGGACTATATCTTTCGTAACGCAGGCAACGTTGTCGTAGTCGTTGTAGGCTTTTTCGAGGGACAGCCTGTGCTGGATGTTCTTTGTGGCAAGCTCACGCAGCATATCGTTGTGGACGAATATCGTCCGCTTGCAGTCAAACAGCCTGAACAGGTGTATCATGTTCTTGCCGTAGCCGTCGTACTGGATTATGTGGTCAAAATCCATGGCCCCGAAGAAGCGGCTTATGTCTCGCCGGCACATTTTCTCAACGGACTTCAAAGCGAACTTGAAGTTCAGCTTGTAGAACATCACCATGGCTATCGCTTCGCCGATGGTATATTGAGGCTTCGTGCACATGGGAAAGACGTTGACGTCCTTCGGGATAAGGGCGCAGCGCATGGGGTCCTTGCGGAGCTCCGGCTGCTGGAAGGTCATGAAATACCTTCTCTTGCTTGTGTCAACATTCTCGAAGAGATTGAGCCCTGCGGTGGTTATGCCGTTCTTTGCCATACCGCCCATGAACACCAGCACGTTTTCCTTGCTTTTGTCCAGCAGGCTTTGCTCGTCGCATATCTTCTTGCCGTCGATGACGTGGGAGAGTATCCTCTCCGTTGCATCCGGCCGTTCGTAGGTGCAGTAGCGCTTGATGAAATCCTCGTCGTCGTAGCCCTTGGGGCTGCACATCTCGGCGTAGAGCTCATCCACAGTCCTCACCTTCGGGAAGGGCAGCTCGTCCAGCGAGAGATACATCCCTCTCTCCTGGGTGTAGGCTTCTTCGTCGTAGGCGAAAAGTATTATTTTCTTGCGTGTGTTTGCGTAGTCGTAGAACACGCTGGAATAATCGGTTATAAGGCAGTCCGCGCTGTTCAGGACTTCGTAGGAGTCGAAGCCCTTTGGCTGCGGGATTATATGCTTAAAGCCCGAGTAGTCGAGATCGGAGCTCACAAAGGGGTGGAGCTTGGCGATAAGCACCTGCCTGTCCGTCAGCTTCCTGTCCAGCTCCGAGAGATAGCCCTTCAGCATTTTCAGCTGGTCCTCGGTCTTGATGGCTCTCAGATTTCCTCTCCAGGTGGGCATATAGATGAAAAGCTCTTTGTCCTTGAAGCCCAGCTTTTCCTTTATATCGGCAGCCTTTTCCTTGTCGAAGAAAATGCAGTTCCGGGGATAACCCTCGTTGAGTATCGTTCCCTTATACACGCCGTCAAGCATATAGCCGCCGACCATCTTCTCCTTCATATATTCGTTGGGGTAGAGCAGATAGTCCGAGAACAGCAGGTTGCGCTGTATGTTTCCCATGGAGTAGATGCTGTCGGTGACATCCCGACCCATACATTTAAGGGGCGTTCCGTGCCAGGTGTTGAGTATGACCTGTCCCGGCCTTTTGATATATCTCATGTGGAAGGAGGTGTCGGTGATAAGATACCTGGCCTTTGCAAGCAGACCGAAGTAGCCTATGGACTGTGGGTCCGTCAGCTTGACGCCCTCGATGCCGTATTTTGCGAGCAGCTCGGTAAAGCGCTTTTTGTTCGCCTTTGTGCAGGTGAGATAAATCTTGAATCTTCCCTTGTAGTCTCTGTCAAGGCATTTAAGCAGAGCAAAGATGTTTCCGGCAAGGTCGTCGCCGTGCTTGGATTCAAGCAGCAGTATCTTATCGTTTATCTTTGCGTGTTTCAGCCGCGAGACATAGTAGGTGTTGAAGACCGACTCTTTAGCGCGTTCGAGCACGTACTGTTTATTCATTCGCCTTGCCTCCGGCGTTAAGGTCTTTCTTTATCTGTGTCGTCGATATCTCGGGTGTCCTCGGCAGGTAAACCACTTCGCAAAGCTCCTTCAGCTCGTCGAACTTGCCTTCCCAGTCGTTGCCCATAACGAAAGTGTCTATCCTGAATTCTTTGATATCGCTCTTCTTCTGCTCCCAGCTTTCCTCGGGGATAACAAGATCGACATATCTTATGGCCTCAAGGAGGCTCTTGCGTTCCTCGTAGGAAAAATAGCATTTCTTCTGCTTCTCGTTCCAGTTGAACTCGTCGGTGGAAAGCGCGACCACAAGGTAGTCGCCCAGAGCCTTGGCTCTCCTCAGAAGATTTATATGCCCGTAGTGCAGCAGGTCGAAGGTACCGTAGGTGATTATCTTTTTCATAGTCCGTAGCGGCGATGCCGCGCTCCTCTCTTTTTTTCATGAATGATATAACGTTTTTACCGGTCTTACGGTGTCTTAAGCTCACAAGTCACCATTATCTATTATATAAAACAGCGGCACAAAAGTCAACTATACATTTGACCAAATAAACCGCGCAAATGCCCGTTTTTTTATTATATATTAAGGTATAGTACGCTATGTTACTATTATGCCACAAAATCAAGAGTCTGTCAAGGTCGGTGCCCCGACTGGGCAGTTCGCGTTTGCGCGTGGTCTCCACGCGCTTGATGGAGCTAAAGGCGGCTTTTGTGCACGCGGTTTTTCAATGGATATTATCCACACTTTTTTCGATTATAAAAGGGTTTGCCGGAATAAAGAAAAGGACAGCCCTCATGGAGCTGTCCCGTATCTCGTTTCTCATATTTCGATAAACAATGGTTTTCTCGCTTCAAAATAAGCTATGCGCTTGAAGCCGGCGGCTTTTGCAAGCTCTGCTCCGGTCTCCACGCCCGAGCCCAGGTCGGCTGTGCGGTGCGAGTCCGAGCCTATGGTGAGTATCTCTCCGCCGAGCTCCCGGTAGAGCTTCACGTATTCAAGGGGCGGCATCGTTGAGTTTATCTTCTGCCTGAGCCCCGAGGTGTTTATCTCTATGCCCTTGCCCCGGGAGATGAGAGCCTTGAATATCTCTCTGACCGCCTCTTCAAAGTGCTCTGCGTCATAGCTCCTGCCGAAGTCGCCGACGATATACCGCAGCGGATAGGTGAGATGTCCGAGCACGTCAAAGTCCGCAAAACGGCACATTTCAAGCACCTGCGCGTAGTAATCCTCCAGCAGGGAGCTTATCTCTCCGTCCGACATCCCGTCGTATTTCAGCCAGTAGAAATCTGCACATCCGCGGTTCATATGCTGTGAGCCGATGATGAAATCCAGCTCCTTCCAGGCCGTTATCTCAGCCGCAGCTTCGGGAGCCTGCAAAGGCTGTCCCAGCTCTATGCCGCAGAGCAGGAAAGGGAACCGCTCTTTGAGCTTTGAGACCTCGTCGATGCTTGCGTTGGCGTAGTCTCTTGCTCCGAGCATCATGCTGTCGCAGCGCTGGCATTCGGGTACATCGGCTTCGCCCTCCGGCAGCCAGAAATTGCAGTCGCAGTGGTCTGTAACGGCAAGCCGGAAAAGTCCTGTCTCCTGTGCCCTGAGGCACAGCTCCTCTGCCGAGCCTTCAGCATCAGGCGACCACGAGGTGTGTGTGTGCAGATCGGTCAGCATGGCTTCTCCTTTCGGTCATCAGTCTTTTATCGCAAGTGTCTCGGGATCGTACTCGATGACCCCGTCAAATACCGTTTCATCCGTTTCTTTGTCGGTGAGCACAACTCTGATCGAGCTGCCGCCGAAATAGTAAGCTTCAAGCCCGAGGTCTGCGGTGCAGTCCGCAAGGGCTGTGCCATCCGAAAGGGTTATTCCGTTCGCCCATTCGGAGTTTTCGGCGATCACAGGCTCAAGATCCTCTCCGATGCCGACGACCGTCAGCACAAGGGAATTGCCGTCATAAGCTCCCGGCTTCACAAGGGCTCCCAGCTTGCCGTCATCCGTTCCGAAGAAGACGCCGGGTCCCGAGAGAAGGCCGACGGGAGTCTCGCTTTTGCTCCAGTTCCTGCCGCTGTCTTCGGTGTGCCAGAACTCAAAATACGTCATTCCGGCAGTGCCTTCCGCCGGTACGAGAGCAATGGCTTCGCCCTCCGAATAAACGTTTGCAAGGCCTTTTTGGACAAGCTCGCGGAAGCTGTATTCGTCGTTGAATCTGAAGCTGTCGTCGATCTGCGTGAGCTGGAACTCGTGCAGGGTCATGTCAGGCTCGGTGTCAGGCTGGGGTGCTTCGCTCTCGTCGGCATCTTCGCTCTCGTCCTGCCCGGTGCTTTCGCCGGCGGCGTCATCCGTGCTTTCCGAAGGCACGGAGCTTTCGCCGTTGTCTGCCGCAGAAGCCGTGCTGCCGGCAGGTGTGACTTCAGCTTTCGAGCTGTCGTCAGTGTTTCCGCAGGCTCCCAGCGTAAGCGCCAGAGCCAGTGCCGCAGCAAGGATATATCTGTTTCTCTTCACAGCTGTCATCCTTTCTTTTTTGATATGCTATTGTGTTGTCTCACAGGGCCTCCTGACCCTGAGATTATTGTAGCACCGGCTTGTGCCGTTGTCAATTAAAATTTTCTGACAAATGATTACAAGCCGCAGCCCTTCCGGTATCAAAGCGGTCACAATATAATAATTAACAATAAGTAAAATGAGTGGAAAGCATATTGACAAGAGCCATTGTTTTGGTGTATTATTGAATTGTAAACGATTTACGCACGAAGTTTTTGTGCGTATTGCAACAAGATTTAAAATATTTATATGTATGGAGGTAAACACAATGGCAGAGTTTTTTGCAAATATCCCCAAGATACCCTACGAGGGTCCCAAGACCAAGAACCCCCTGGCATTCAGGTACTACAATCCCGATGAGGTAGTAGGCGGAAAGACCATGAAGGAGCAGCTGAAATTTGCCCTTTCCTGGTGGCACACAATGGGCGGAGACGGCACGGATATGTTCGGCGTCGGCACAGCTGACAAGAGCTGGGGTGCTTCCGATCCTGCCGAGAGAGCAAAGGCTAAGGTCGATGCAGCTTTCGAGATCATGGACAAGCTCTCCATCGACTATTTCTGCTATCACGACCGCGATCTTTCTCCCGAGTACGGTTCTCTCAAGGAGACCAACGACAAGTTTGACGAGATCGTTGACTACGTTGCCGGAAAAATGGCAGCAGACCCCTCGAAGAAGCTCCTCTGGGGTACGGCAAAGTGCTTTGACCACCCGAGATATATGCACGGCGCAGGCACATCTCCCTCGGCAGATGTTTTCGCTTATGCAGCCGCACAGATCAAGAAGGCTATCGACTCCACAATAAAGCTCGGCGGAAACGGCTATGTTTTCTGGGGCGGAAGAGAGGGCTATGAGACCCTGCTCAACACCAACATGGGCCTCGAACTGGACAACATGGCAAGACTTCTCAGACTCTCCGTTGACTATGCACGTTCAAAGGGCTACAAGGGCGATTTCTATATCGAGCCCAAGCCCAAGGAGCCGACCAAGCACCAGTACGATTTCGATACCGCAACGGTTATCGGCTTCCTGCGCAAGTACGGCCTCGACAAGGACTTCAAAATGAACATCGAGGCTAACCACGCAACCCTTGCACAGCACACCTTCCAGCACGAACTGAGAGTTGCAAGAGACAACGGCTTCTTCGGTTCTATCGACGCTAACCAGGGCGATCCGCTGCTCGGCTGGGATACCGACCAGTTCCCCACCAACGCTTATGACGCAGCCCTTTGTATGTACGAAGTGCTCAAGGCAGGCGGCTTCACCAACGGCGGCCTGAACTTCGACGCCAAGGCAAGAAGAGGCTCCTTCACACCCGAGGATATCTTCTACAGCTACATCGCAGGAATGGATACCTTTGCCCTCGGCCTGAGAGTTGCTGTGAAGCTCATCGAAGACGGCAGACTCGACAAGTTTGTCGACGACAGATATGCTTCCTGGAACACCGGCATCGGCGCAGACATAATCTCCGGCAAGGCAACAATGGAAGACCTGGAGAAGTACGCGCTGGAAAAGGGCGAAGTAACTGCATCCCTCTCCAGCGGCAGACAGGAGCTCCTCGAAAGCGTCCTCAACGACATAATGTTCACGGTAAATCTTTGATAGACATTGACAAAAAAGCCCCCATTTCTGGGGGCTTTTTTAGTTCACCCACCAATGTTTCAATCGAGCGCTTGGCAAAAATCTCAGCGCCTCCCTCATAAGGGAGGTGGATGCCTTTGTGAATGAGTTCGCGTTGACACCGTTGGGAGAGGCTTGTTGCGAAGTGTTCTATCAAGGCTTTATTCTTTTTTGATTTATGCTTGAGGGTAAAAAAGCCTGCCTCATAAACAAAGTGAAACTGCCTCATAGGAGGAGGCCTCGCAAAGGTTGCCTCATTCAGAGTTTGAAAGCGGGAGGTGGAAAAA
>CAMVOF010000102.1:0-7960 GCA_947169055.1 uncultured Clostridia bacterium | reverse complement strand
TCGTGCTCGATGGCAAGATAGGTGTTGGCAAGGGTCTGAGCCTCGATGCCCTGAGAAGCATCCACAACAAGGACAGCTCCCTCGCAGGCAGCAAGAGAACGGGACACCTCGTAATTGAAGTCAACGTGACCCGGGGTGTCTATAAGGTTGAAGATATAGTCCTCGCCGTCGTCGGCGTGGTAGGTCATGCGGACGGCACGGGCTTTGATAGTGATGCCGCGCTCACGCTCGATATCCATATTATCCAGCAGCTGCGCCTCCATATCGCGGAGAGCGACAGTTTCGGTCTGCTCGAGGATACGGTCGGCGAGGGTACTTTTGCCGTGGTCTATATGTGCGATTATACTGAAATTTCTGATTTTACTCTGATCCACTTAGGCTTGCTCCTTACATTTTCGCATAGATACAGTTATTATAGCATATATAAGCGGAATTGTAAAGGGGTAAAAAGCAGCATAACGCATAAAAAGCAGCATAGCGCATTAAAAAGATTTTAATTCACATCAAGCTTTTGATCAAGCGGCTTTAAAGTTTAGGGGCAAGCCCCTGCACTACGATTTTGCAACGGTCGCAGCGGCGACAGCGCTTGACACGGTCGGTGCCCCGACGGGTCTTGACGCGTTACGCAAGTTGAAAAAATTCGCCGTAGGGCGGGGGCTTGCTCCCGCCGTAATATACCGACCAGCCTCAATAGAGCGTGAGGACACACGGCAGGAGCAAGCCCCTGCCCTACGATTATGCCACGGTCGCAGCGGCGACAGCGCTTGACGCGGTCGGTGCCTCGACGGGTCTTGACGCGTTTTTTCTTGACGCGTGACGCAAGCTTCGCATGCTTACGTTGAGTGAAAGGGGACGTTTTCCACACGAACAAAGCCTTGTTCGTGTGGAATTACGCTTAGAGCTGTGTGTAATACGAAAAATAGCAGCACGCTCTGTTGGGGGCTTTCCGATCGCCCCCAAACCCCTTCGGATACAAACCTGTATTGATATTTTTAAACTATTCCAAAAACAAGCCCGAACGATACACTCCGTACAAGCCCCTCCCAACGGCTGCACCGCCGCCTCATCCGCAAAGGCACCCACCTCCCTTAGAGGGAGGCGAAAATAGGCCTTGCCAAGCGCTCAATAGAAACATTGGTGGGTGAATTAAAAAAAGGGTTGACAAATGGGGGGAAATCTGTTATGATATTTTATGTGATATTGACCGGGGTATTAGCGCAGTTGGGAGCGCACCACACTGGCAGTGTGGGGGTCAGGGGTTCAAGTCCCCTATACTCCACCAGAAACACCCTCGCCGCAGAAGCGCCGAGGGTTTGGTTTTATCTAAACGTTTACAGGGGGACAAAAAATGAAAAGCACAACGCTCATCATCATGGCGGCAGGCATAGGCAGCAGATACGGCAAAGGCATAAAGCAGCTGGAGCCTGTGGGTCCCTGCGGCGAGATAATCATGGACTATTCGGTGTACGATGCTGTCGCAGCCGGATTTGACAGAGTGGTCTTCATAATAAGAAAGGACATCGAGAAGGAGTTCGCCGGGATGATAGGCGACCGTATCGCAAGACACGTGGATGTGAGCTATGTCTTCCAGGAGACGAGCGATATCCCCGAGAAGCATAAGAAGATCGACCGCAAAAAGCCTTGGGGCACCTGCCACGCCGTGCTTTGCGCAAAGGACGCAGTCCACGGAGCTTTCGCAGTCATCAACGCCGACGACTACTACGGCAGAGAGGCTTTCGTCAAGCTGCACGACTACCTCGTTGCGGATAACGAGAGCAGCGGCGGCAAGCTCGGGCTATGTATGGCAGGCTTCGTGCTGAAGAATACCCTCAGCGAGAACGGCTCGGTGACAAGAGGCGTCTGCAAAGTGGACAGCGAGGGCAGGCTCGCCGATATCAACGAGACATATAATATAAGGATAGAGAACGGGAAGATCCTCAGCGGAAAAGAAGAAGCCGCAGAGCTCGACCCCGACAGTCTCGTTTCCATGAATATGTGGGGCTGTCCCGAAAGCTTTATGGACGTGCTCGAAAGCGAGTTCGAGACATTTTTGCAGCAGAATGACGAGAGCGAGACCGCAGAGTTCCTGCTGCCCATACTGATAGGCAGGCTGCTTAAGGAAAACAAGGCCGAGTGTGCCGTGCTTGAAAGCCGGGACAAGTGGTTCGGCGTGACCTATAAGGAAGACAAGCCGGCTGTGGTCGCAGCGATAAAGGCGCTGATCGATCAGGGCGTATATCCCGAAAAGCTCTGGGAGGACTGAGCAATGAACAAGATAAAGAACAATGTTGTGATACTTGCCGGAGGACAGGGCAAAAGAATGAAGTCCGACGGCCCGAAGGTGCTTTGTCAGGTACAGGGCAGAGCTATGCTGGACTGGGTGATCTCCGCCTGCGAAAATGCAGGGATAGAGGACATCTGCGTCGTTAAGGGACACAAGGCCGAGATGATCGACGAGTTCCTTGAAAAGAGAAAGGGCACGGCGGAAGTCATGACCGTGCTGCAAAGCGAAAGGCTCGGCACGGGACACGCAGTTATGATGGCGAAGGATTTCCTTGAAGCTCACCGCGGAGGGAATACCCTCATTCTCTGCGGAGATGCACCCTTCATCGATCCGCCAACAATAAGCGGAGCCCTTGATCTGCATATCTCTGAGGGCAACGCCGTTACTGTCGTTACCTCGATGCAGGAAAAGCCCGACGGCTACGGCAGGATGATCCGCACGGAAAACGGCATCTCGGGGATAGTGGAGCAGAAGGACTGCACCCCCGAGCAGCTTGAGATAAAAGAAGTCAACAGCGGATGCTACTGGTTCGATACCGCAGAGCTGCTGGATGTGCTTTTCGAGCTGAAGCCCAACAACGCACAGGGAGAGTATTACCTCACCGACTGCCTGGGGCTGCTCATCGGCAAGGGCAAAAGAGCCGACGCCTACACCTCGGCAAACCCCAACGTAGCCCTCGGAGCAAACGACCCGGCAGGGCTGGCATATCTCAACGAGCTGGCTGAAAAAATGTAAAATCTCAAACACCGCACAAAGGCAATAAAGAGCTGTCGTGCGGTGTTTCCGTAATATCACAGACGTAAAGGCGGTGACCGGGATTGGAGAAAAACAGAGACGATTATATGATACTCCCCGATGATGAGCTGAAAGATATATTCAAGCACGACAGATCTTTGCAGAAGCTTATCAGCCTGCCGATGCTGGGGATCGTATATCTGTTTGTCCTGTTCGCGCCGGACATCATTTTCTCGGGAGCTGCCACCGGCATGATAGCTTTCTCGGCAGTGGCGGCATTCGTCTGCTACAGCTTCATCTTCACAGAAGACCCCTCTGTCCACAGAAAGCGCGTACTCGCCTGCGATGTGATACAGCTGGCTTTTCTTCTGGTAGGCTTGATCGCCGGGAATGTGACGACTGTCGGCATTCAGCTGGGGATGATGACAGCCTCGAACCTTGCGAATTACTTTGTGCACCCCATACTTGAAGGCCTGTATGTTCTCAGGAACCACCCCCGCTATCCCTTCGACAACTGGCGCAGAGACGACGCCTATGCAAGCGGCGTCTATACCAGCGGGACTTATGAGGAAAAGGCTGTCAAGCTCATAGACAACACGATGAACGCAGGGAAAGTCCGTTCTGTGGGAGGAGAAGAGTTCTTTGAGGGGGAAGCCAAACGCTTTGAGCCCCCGAAGCCCGACCCCGAGAAAAATCTGCAGCAGAGGGAACAGATATGGAGAAGCTCCGACAAGGAGACGGGCTATGTCCTCGACAATATAAACAAGATGTACTTTGACGACGGCATGGAATACGGAGAGCTTACGGGCAGGGAGCTTGAAAAGAAGCTTATGCACGAAACAGCCCCCAAAAAGCCGCCGGAACCTGTTCCCGAGGACTTCTTCCAGCAGGGGGAAATAGTCTGGAGGAACGGCAAGGACACGCCCAATGCACCTGTGCCCGAAAAAAGAACGCAGGACGGCCGTACAGTGCTGCCGTAGGCGAAAAAACATAGTAAATCCGCATATTATTTATTGACATTTCAAACGTTTTTTGTTATAATCTTCATATACGGCCAAAGCCGTACTTAAATCAAACTTTTGCACAGTGATCGGGAGGATATCTATTATGAAAAGACTTGTAACAAGAAGCGATTTTGACGGTCTTGTATGTGCCATGCTGCTCAACGAGCTGGGCATCATCAACGAGATAAAATTCGTTCACCCCAAGGACGTTCAGGACGGAAAGATCGAGCTTTGCGAGAATGACATCACAACGAACCTGCCCTTCGACCCGAGAGTAGGCCTTGCATTCGACCACCACGAGAGCGAGCTTATAAGAAACGATCCCGAGCAGTATAAAGATAAATACGTCATCGACGGCACCGCAAGATCGGCAGCAAGAGTGGTTTATGAATACTACGGCGGAAAGGACAGATTCAAGAACGTTTCCGACGAGATAATGGTGGCTGTGGATAAGGGCGACAGCGCCGATTTCACAGAAGAAGAGATACTCGACCCCAAGGGCTGGGTGCTGATGAACTTCCTTATGGATGCAAGAACGGGTCTCGGAAGATTCCACGATTTCCGCATCTCCAACTACGACCTGATGATGCAGCTCATCACCTTCTGCGTTGACCACAGCATCGACGAAGTGCTGGCTCTGCCTGATGTCAAGGAGAGAGTGGATCTCTATTTCGAGCAGCAGGAGCTTTTCAAGGAGCAGCTTAAGCGCATCACAAAGATCGAGGGCAAGGTGGCCGTTATCGACCTGAGGAACGAAGAGACCATCTACGCCGGGAACCGCTTTATGGTCTATGCCATGTGGCCGGAGACCGAGCTTTCGGTTCACGTTGCATGGGGCTTCCGCAAGCAGAACACAGCCGTTATGATCGGCAAGTCCATAATCAACAGAAACTCCGATTTCGATATCGGAAAGCTCTGCCTCAGCTACGGCGGAGGAGGACACGCCAATGCCGGCACCTGCCAGCTGGATAACGACAAGATCGATGCCGAGCTGCCGGTTATCATCGACAAGCTCAACGGAAAGATACCTGTCTGAGCGCTGTCTTTCGGGAGATATAATTATAGTATAATAACAGACCTGACCTGCCCGCCGGAGCTTGCCGGCAGGCAGGTTTTTTATCTTTAAATGTAAAATAATTATTAACATTGAAAAGTATACGTTTACATTCGTTTCTTAAACGTTTTCTGCAATTTCTCGGGGCTTGCAATTTTTTTTGAAATGTGTTTTAATATACCTAAGGCAATACCAAGCAAGCCGAAATATGAAAATATTAAATGAAAGGCGGAATCAAGAATGAACGTACAGATCATCAACGGTCAGTCAATTCCCAATATGCCCTGGCAGGACAAGCCCGAGGGCTGCACAGACGTTATATGGAGATATAACGCCAACCCCATAATCCCCAGAAATCTCCTTCCCACATCCAACTCTATCTTCAACAGCGCTGTTGTTCCTTTCGAGGGCAAGTTCGCAGGCGTTTTCCGTGTTGACGACAAGGTAAGAAACATGGAGCTCCACGCAGGCTTCTCCGATGACGGCATCAACTGGAAGATCGATCCCGACAGGATCGTTTTCGAGCAGGCTGAAAAGAGCACCGAGGAAGTTAACCAGTGGGGCTACGGCTACGACCCGAGAGTTTGCTTCATCGAGGACAGATATTGGGTAACATGGTGCAACGCTTACGGCTGGAAGCCCACTATCGGCGTTGGCTACACTTACGATTTCAAGACCTTCTATCAGTGCGAGAATGCTTTCCTGCCCTTCAACAGAAACGGCGTTCTCTTCCCGAGAAAGATCAACGGCAAGTACGTAATGTTCTCCCGTCCTTCCGACTCCGGCCATACTCCTTTCGGTGATATGTATCTGTCTCAGTCGCCCGATATGAAGTACTGGGGCGAGCACAGACACGTTATGGGACCCCTCAAGGCATGGGAAAGCAAGAAGATAGGCGCAGGCCCCATCCCGATAGAGACCTCCGAGGGCTGGCTGTGCTTCTATCACGGCGTTCTCGAGAGCTGCAACGGCTTTGTTTACAGCTTCTCCGCCTGCATCCTCGACAAGGACGAGCCCTGGAAAGTCAAGTACCGCTGCGCTGAGTATCTGCTCAGCCCCCAGGAGATCTATGAGTGCGTTGGCGACGTTCAGAACGTTACCTTCCCCTGCGCTACTCTCGTTGACAAGGACACCGGCCGCATAGCTATCTACTACGGCTGTGCTGACACCTGCGTTTCCATGGCATTCACCACCGTTGATGACGTTGTTGCTTATGTAAAGAGCCATTCTTCGGTTTGATGGATCATCCGCTGAATTACACGCTCAAATAAAAGTTTAAGCCATAGTGTTTCCGATGTACAGTCGGAAGTGCTATGGCTTTTTGTCGCAGCGGCGACAAAGCACAAACCGTGTGCACTGTCGTGCACAGGGCGGCTTTGTTGTTTACCCGGACAAGGGGAAGCCCTCTCTTGCAGGGCTTCCCCTCTTTTAAAACAGTCCACCGGACTGTTTTAAAATTCACCCTTTTCGGAGCGCTCGTTGTATAGAGGTTTCGCCGCTGCGGCGGCGACCAGAGACTCTGTCTCTGGACTCTGCAAGCCTTTTTAAGGAAAAGGCTTGACCGAAAACCTTTTTAATACGCTGCGTGTCAAGACCCGTTAAGGCAGCGACCGACAAATTCAGAATAATCATAATAACCGAACAACACAATTCCCCGAAGCGAACAAATATCACTCCGGGGCAAAACTTATATATGGGTATAACGCAAGCTTTTTACCTCCTCCGCTTTTCTATCTCCGAGATCAGCCGCTTGGTTATGCAGTCGATCCGCTTGAAATCCATGGCCTTGATATAATAGCTTTCCAGCTCGTCGTGAACTGCCTTTGCCGTCCGCTGGGTCGAGGATATCTCCGAGGTCAGCTCCGCAAGAGCGGTCTTGTCGAGCTTTATCCGAGGACGCTTCGCGGCGGTGAGAGCCTTGTCGTAGAAGCGCATCATGTTGATTTTTGCAGCACCCGGCTCTTCGGGGAGTGATGCTTCCCTGCCGGAGATCAGAGCCGTTTTCAGCTCCGGGATAAGCAAGTGCTGATACACGCTGTCCGAAAGAAGCTGGTCGGGAGAAACTATCGTGTCGTAGCCTCGCTGAGCAGCTTCGTCCGCAAGCACCGAAAGCAAGTGATCCGATGCCGCAAAAAGCTCGTCGCTAAGGACGTAGATGCTCGTGTAACCGTCAAGGGAGGACAGCTGAGTTATGACACCCTTGCCGGTTATCGCCGTCAGACGTTTCAGGGTCCGGCTACCCGAACCGCTGCCGTGCTTGCCGAATATCCTTTTACCGAGCCGGGACGCAAAGCCGGCAAGCTTTCCGCATAGCAGGCAGGAGTTGCCCATTTGGTAGGCGTCGGTCTTGATGCTGCCTGCCGCCGTGATGAACCTCTGCGCCCGTGCGAGAAGGGCTTTGTTGTCGTCGGCGGCTTTGATTATTTTCGCCTGATCCTTGGCGAGAGCCTCCTTGCTCCAGCAGCTTCCGAGATCCACGTATTCCTGCCTTACGCCGGGGTATCTCGGCTCGAAAACATGGGGAGCAGTGCCGTCGCAGACAGCGGCTCCGAGCTCGGGGATGACCACGGCATCCAGGGAATCGGGGTCGGAGGAGCAGAAATATCTGTCAACGCCGAAACGGTGCCCGAAATGCTCGGCGATGCGTTTCATCATCGTAGATTTGCCCGTGCCTGCTCCGCCTTTCAGGATATAGGTGAAGACCGCCGGGTCGGAGATAACGCTTTCAAACTCGGTGCGGAAGCCTGCCGCAGTAGAAGCTCCAAGAAAATATGATCCCAAAACAGATCAGCCTCCTTTTCTGATTTTTCCTGTATCATACTATGAAAAAAGAGATCGGAAGAGCGTCGTGTAGGAAAGAGGGTAGATCTTGGTGGTCGCCGT
>CAMVOF010000101.1:0-8103 GCA_947169055.1 uncultured Clostridia bacterium | reverse complement strand
CAAGCTCTGCTTGCGTCTCGCGTCAAGCGCTGTCGCCGCCGCGACCGTGTCAAGAAAAGAATCAGAACATTATGGTATGTCCTGTCATTTTCTCTATAATAGCCGCGATTATAACAGCGCAGCCGAGTATCGCCGTGTAGTAGGCGAAGACCTTGAATTTATCCGTCTTGACGAGCCAGCTCACCATTTTGATGGCGCAAAGCCCGACGATCGCCGCAACGACAAAGCCTATGCCGCAGCTGCCCCAGTCGATAGCTGTCTTATCCTCGAGAGCTCCCTTGACTTCTGTCAGGCAGCCGAGGAGGATGACCGGGATCCCAAGGATGAAGGAATACTCAACTGCGGTCTCTCTCGTGAAGCCGCAGAAAAGTCCTGCCGAGATAGTCGAGCCCGAGCGTGTGACTCCGGGAAGCATGGCAACTCCCTGCATAACGCCGACGGTGACGGCGTCTCCGGTCTTGATGTCGGCAGGGGTCTTGGTGCCCTTCATGCAGCGGTCGGACATAAAGAGTATGGCCGCTGTGTAGAGGAAGCAGATGCCCTCGGCAAGTATGCTGCCGTCCTCGGCAAAATGCTCGAACCAGTCGAGGAAGGGAGCAAAGGGCAGCAGGCACAGGCAGGAGACGAACATCATTATTATCATACGCCTTTCGCCGTTCATATTTTTGAACGAGAACTTTCCGCGCCAGATGTCCTTCACCATAAGCCCGAATTCTTTTATAAGCAAACCTATCCTCCTGCGGAAGGCAACGAACACCGCCACGAGGGTGCCAAGATGCAGCACCGCCGAAAAGAACAGAGCTCCCTCGCCGCTGTTGCCCGTGAAATGCTGGTAAAGCGACAGATGTCCCGAACTCGAGACAGGCAGGAATTCTGTCAATCCCTGTATTATCGCCTGCATTATCGCGTTGAATATGCTCATTAGCTCAATCCCTTTCCTGCTGCTCCAAATGACGGATTTCTTTCATTTATCAGCGGTACTCCGCAGTCCCGGACAATACCGCACCTTATATAATAGCACAGAACCCCTTGGATGTCAACCGAGAAAAACAAAAAAATGCAGGATTTTTTGATACTTCCTGCATTTTCGTTATGTTTTATTTAAGGCAACAACGCGCAGGGGTTGTGCGGTGCTGCCTTAATTATTCCGCTTCTGTGGAATCGCCCTGGGGCTCGGAGATCTCCGTCTCCCACTCCTGCGAGAGGACTTCGTTCACCCAGATGACTATATCGACGAAGGTATCCTTGCTGTAAGCGGAGAAATACTTGTTGGGCGGCTGTGTGCCTGTCTCCTGCATATCTCTCAGGCAGAAGCCGTCGGCGGAGATGGTGATGGCCGTCTGCTCCTCCGTTCCGAGGCCGAAGGTGATCTGGATATAATCGAGGGTCTCGTCCTTGCTGGGTCTTATAAGCTGGTTCTCGCTGCCGAAGCTGTCTATCATCTTGACAAGCTCGGTGTAGTCCTCGCCGTTGACGATATAGCACTCGCCGTAATCCTCGCTGACTTTGAGCTTTACCAGCGCATAGGCGGCTTCATAGACTGTCATGTTGTAGTATTCATCAAAGATGATATAATACGATCTGCCGCCGGACGAACCACGGTAGATAGTGGAAAATGACTTCTGTGTCACCACCGACGAGGGGCTTATCTGCTCGAACTTATCCCAGAGGAAAGAATCGTAGGAATAGCCGTTGGCGATGATCGAAAGCTGTGATTTCCCGGTGTTTTCATCGACCAGCTCGGCATAGGTGATGCGCGAGGCATCAAAGCTGTCGCTGTACATGGTGCCGTATCCTCCGTCAAGGAGGATGAGCTCGGAGCCCTTGCCGTTTTCGGCGGGGTAATCGAGACGGACGAGCCTTCTTGAAACAGGCTCGGCTTTGACGTACTTGTCAGCCTTTACAACGACGTTGCCGAGTGAATTGATTATCCCGACATAGCCGTCCTCGGTATAGGTGTAGTAATCGCCGCAGATGACGTTTTGGATCTTTTTGTCCGGGAAGGGGTTCTCTTCCGGCTCGGTCAAAGCCTGGGAAGGGTCGAAGTCCCGATAGACCTCGTTGGAGAGCATTTCCGTTGCCGCTGTGGTCTTCAGAAACTCCGGAAAACTGTAGTCCTTGAGCTCAACAGGGGTGTTCTGCCCCTGTGATTCGGTGACGGAAGAAGCCTGGCTGCTGCTCGGAGCAGTGCTGCTGTCGCTGTCGTCGCAGCCCGAAAGGCTGAGTATCATGGTGCAAGCCGCACCTGCTGCGAATATTCTTTTCAAAACGCTGTTCATCGTGCGACTCTCCCCTTTCCGCTGCCGTTTTTATCTTTAAAACAACATAATTATACACCTTTACGGCATTTAAGTCAAGCCAATGAGCGGCTGTTTATTTATCTTTCTTTTTCTTTGTCTCTTTTGTCTCTGCGGTCTCAGCCTCGAACCAGAAAGTCGAGCCCTTGCCCTCCTCGGACTGGACGCCGAAATTGAAGCCGTGGCGCTTGAGTATCTCGCGGCAGATCGAAAGCCCGAGCCCTGTTCCCACAACGTCTCTCTTCACCTTTTCTCCGCGGTAGTAGCGGTCGAAGACCTTGGGCAGGAGCTCCTTGGGGATGCCCTTGCCGTTGTCGATGACCTCTATTCTCACGCAGCCGGGCTTGTTCACCTGTCTTATGCGGATGCGCTTGTTGTCGCCGCTGTAGTTTACGGCATTGTTTATGAAATTATAGAGCACCTGGTCGATCTTTGCGGCATCTGCCCGGATGATCCTGTCCTCATCGGGGATGAAGCTGATGTCGTAGCCTTGTTCCTCTATGAGCAGCGTGTATCTCGTGAGGACATCGTTTATCTTGTCGTGGACGGAGAACTCGGAAAGATCCAGCTCCAGGTTTCCGCTTTCCAGCTTCGAGAGCTCAAGTATATTGTTCACCAGCTCCGAGAGCCTGTCCGCTTCCTCGATGATGATATTGAGATGCTCGTTCCTCTTTTCGGGATCATCTCCCGAGAGATCGCGTATCATCTCGGCATAGGCTTTTACCATAGTCAGCGGAGTTCTCAGGTCGTGGGAGATATTCGCTATGAGGTCCGTCCTCAGCTTGCTGACCTTCTCGATCTCGATCTTCGCCTTGTCCAGCACCGCCGAAAGCTCTTCTATCTCCCTGTAGCCCTTTGCGTTGAACTCCACGTCGAAATCTCCTGCGGCGAATTCCTTGGCGGTCTCGGTCATATCGACTATGGGCTGCGAAAGCCGCTTGGAGATGAACATTGCTATTATGAACGCCAGCTCTATCAGGATGATGGTTATGAAGATAAGATGCTCGCGGATGATGCTGACCGTGGAATCTATGGGCTCCACAGCAGCTTCTACGAAGATGTAGTAAGGCTCGTCGCTGTCGGAGACCTTGAAGCTCATGCAGTAGAATATCTCCTCGCTGTTGAAGCCCTCGTTCTTCTTGGTCTTCGTAAGCTCTGTCTCTCCGCTGTCGGCAAGCTCCGAACGCAGCTCGTAGATGAATTTGCCGTACTGCGCGTTGACATCGCGGAAAAGCAGCGAGAAGCTTCCCAGGTTGTTTTCCGCCATCTGGATATTGCCGGAATGGTCGGTTATGATTATGCACAGCCCGTTGTCGAAGGCTGTTCGCTTCAGCGTGAACAGGGCGTTTTCGCTCTCGTATTTTTTCACAACGCTTTTGGCGGCATTCGATACGGAACGTATCTTTGCCGTTCGGTAATAGCTTGCGAGAAAGAAATACTGGAACACCCACAGCAGCAGCAGGATCAGCAGCGTGAATATCATGAAATAGAGCCACACATAGGATCTCAGCGGCCGTCTTGTGCGCTTTTTTGCGGAGTTATCTGATCTTTTCAAACTTATAACCCATTCCTCTCAGAGTTACGATAAGGTTCCTGTAGGGACCGAGGCTGTTGCGGAGCATCTTGATGTGTGTATCCACGGTGCGGTCGTCGCCGTAGAAATCGAAGCCCCATACTTCCTCCAGCAGCTTTTCGCGTGAAAGCGCGATGTTCATGTTCTTCACAAGATAGAACAGCAGGTCGTACTCCTTCGGGGTCATGGAGACCTTTTCGCCGTCTATCGTTACTTCTCTTGCGGTGAAATTGATGCAGAGCCCCTGGTAGGTTATGACTTCCTCGGCCTTGCGTGCGCCGTTCACCCGGTTCATCACGGCCTTTACTCTTGCCATCAGCTCCTTGGGAGAGAAGGGCTTGACCACATAGTCGTCAACACCTATCTCGAAGCCGAAGAGCTTGTCGTACTCCTCGCCCCTTGCCGAAAGCATTATAACGGGTATCTCCTTTATTTTCTTGATCTCCTTGCAGGCGGAATAGCCGTCCAGCTTCGGCATCATTATATCCATGATAACGATGTCGAAATCCTGCTCCTTCACCTTGGCGACGGCTTCCATGCCGTCCTCGGCCTGCACGACCTCAAAGCCGCTCCATTCGGCATATTCTCTGATAAGCTCCCTTATCCTCTGCTCGTCATCAACGACTAACATTCTCGGCATAAACAAGACCTCCGTTTCATCAGGGCGCAAGCCCCTATAAAGATAATAACATAACAATGTGTAAACCGTGTGTTCGACTGATAGTATTTTACCACAGCTCCGGCGCTGTCGTCAAGGGGTCTTGCCTTGTTTGACAAAGAATAAACAAAAGAAATTCGCCCTCTGTTCTGCCGGGGATTTTTTCGGCCAGCGCAATAAGTTTTTTCATTTTCATATTTCTATATTTTCACCAAAAATCGGGGTGCGTTTTTGTGCAATGTAAACGATTTCCGTTCGTGTTATTTGGTGAAATAGTATCTTGAAAAAAAGCAGAAAATTTTGTATTATTATTGTAATGAGCCAAACCCCGGCTCAAACCCCAGCCCCCTTCAAGGGCAATTACGATCATGGAGGAGATTTATTATGACCATCAAGAAGCTTGCAGCCGTTCTGTGTGCTTTTGCTATGACAGCAGCTATGCTCACTGCCTGCGGCAATTCCGATTCTTCATCTGCCAGCTCGAAGAAGGATTCTGCATCCACTGCTGAGTCCACAGCCGGTACCGATGAGAGCAAAGAGGAAGATACCACCACTACTACCGAAGCTACAACTGAGGCTCCCGCTGAGAGCGTTGAGGAGAGCGCAGCTGATACCGAGGCTCCCGCTGAGAGCGCTGACGAGAGCGCAGCTGAGCCTGTTATCGACGACGGAAGCGACATCGAGATCCCCGGCGGCGAGACCAAGTATTACGTTTGGGGCGGCGGCTCTGTAACATGGGCTATGGACCTTGACCGCGACGACACCAACAACGTTGAAGGCTCTACCGAAGGCAACCAGTTCCCCGGCGTAGGCAACGACGGCTACGAAGAGTTCTGGGTAGGCGATCTTGATTCCAGCGAAGGCGTTGCAACTCTTACCATCCCTGTTGTTAAGGGCGCTGTTGTACAGTTCATCGCAGGCGGCTGGGAGAACTATCCCGGAGTTCAGTACTCTGTTACCATCGGCGACAAGGTCGGCGAAGTTAAGTGGGTATCCAACGCAGACGATCCTGCTGTTTCAGATCCTACCTTCACATACCTCGTTGAGGACGACGTTACCGAGATCACCGCTGAGATCTACTACTACGACCGCACCGAGGACGACGCTGAGGATCCGCTCTTCAACGACTACTGCCAGGGCTTCGTACACGTTATCTATCCGGAATGATCCGAAGCCGGATAAGGCTGAAATATCAGGGGCTGCCGCGTTTTGCGGCGGTCCCTTTTTGTTTTCGGGGATATTGACGTCAGGCGCTGTTTTGTGATATAATACTGTCTGACAGAACAGGGATGAAAGGAGCTTGGATATGATCTGCCCGAAATGCGGAGAAGAGATGCCGGACTCGGAGAAGGTCTGCCGGAAATGCAAGGCTGCCGAAGAAAAGCAGAGCCCCCGGACACAGCCGGACACCGAGCCGGAAGAAAAAGCGGAAAAAGCTCCGGCACCGGGGATAGATAAAAAAACTATCGCCATAGCGGCAGCTGCCGTTGTGCTTGTTGCAGGGATATTTATTATCCGCTCCCTGCCGGATGACAAGATCTCCACATCCTCGTCATCCCAGGCCGAGACCACCGCCGCTGCCGAGACGACGACAACAGCCGAGACCACTGCGGCTGCAGCCTCCGAAGCACCCTCGGAAAGCGATGAGGAGCCTGCATTATCCGAAGACGAGAGCAGCTCAAGCTCTGCGGACATCGACAGTACATACAAGACCAAATTCGAGGGCTACGATGCTTTTCTGATGTTCGGCGACAAAAACTGGAGATTCGGCAACTGGAACGGCACCGGCGAGGAAACAGAGGGCTTCGGCATCGACGCTGATATCACCGGAGACGGAGAATACACCGTAACGCTGAACGAGCTGGTCCTCGGGCCGGAGGACAGGATAAACGACAACGCCGACACGGACGAGGACGGGAATGTTGTTCCTGCACAGGGGACTGTAGTTTTCTGCGTCGATATAATCGGCATCTGTGACGGAACCACCTACCGGAACGGCGACAAGCTTATAGAGAACAAGCTGAGCGATGCCGAGGACGGCAGGAATTACCCAAACGTGGATAAAAGCCTGAAAGGCAGGTTCAAGGGTGACAGCAGCGATGTCAAGGTAAAGGTCACTTCCATCAAAGCTGACGGGAAAGAGGTGGAGTTTGACCCCGACAAGATAATCTACGGCAACGCCGAGGACAACAGCAATGTTTTCCGCATCGAGATATACAATGAATACAGCGACACCAAGGAATCACCCCCCATCGACAAGAACGCTCTTACCTTCAAGGAGCTGAGCGTGACCTTCACTATCGAAGGCCTCGGAGAAGTGGGCCCCTTCGACACTCCCGAATGGGCAGGATAAGCCCAAACACCAAAAAATACAGGAGCCGGCAAAGGGTCGGCTCTTTTTCTTTGCAAAAAGCAGATAGATAATTTGCACAGAACAAAAGCTATAAATTTGTGCATATTTTTTCGGATTTTTTGTGTACAAGGTACAAAAAATGTGATATAATACTTTTGTGAGAATTATTTTGGATCAATAGTTTACAGCAAGGGAGGCTTTATTATGAGATCAATAATCACCATCAGCCGAGAATTCGGCAGCGGAGGACGAGAGATAGGCAAGAGGCTTGCAGAGAGCCTGGGCGTTGATTTTTATGATAAGGAGCTCCTTGAGATAGCATCGAAGGAAAGCGGCATCTGTGAAGAGCTTTTCGTCAAGCACGACGAGAACTACACCAACAGCTTCCTTTACTCCCTCGTTATGGGGACATACCCCACCACAGCGGACGGCAGGATAACCACCGAGCTTCCCCTTAACCAGAAGATCTTTCTGGCGCAGTTCGACGTTATCAGGCGTCTGGCGGAGAAAGGCCCCTGCGTTATCGTGGGACGGTGTGCGGACTACGTTCTGCGCAGCCGCGACAACGTGATAAACTTCTTCATCAGCGGCGAAATGCAGCAGAAGAAGCGCCGGATCCTCGAGCGCTACGACATCGAGAAGAACAAGGCTGAGGATTTCATCCGCAAGACCGACAAGCGGCGTGCAAATTACTACAACTACTACACCGACAGAAAATGGGGAGAAGCCCGCAACTACGACCTTTGCATCAACTCCTCAAAGACGGGCATCGAAGGCGCTGTTGAGCTGATGAGCGATTACATCCGCATCAAGGAAGCTCTTTACTGAGTCCTGCCGGCGCCCGCCGGACACAAACAAGTCTTTTTCTATTCATTTTACTTTCCTTACTTTCCGAAAGGGCCGCCTCCGGGCGGCTTCTTTCTTTTTTTAGTTCACCCACCAATGTTTCAATCGTGCGCTTGGCAAAGGTCTCAGCGCCTCCCTCATAAGGGAGGTGGGTGCCTTGGTGGATGAGGTCGCGGTGCAGCCGTTGGGAGAGGCTTTTTTAATTCACCCACCAATGTTTCAATCGTGCGCTTGGCAAAGGTCTCAGCGCCTCCCTCATAAGGGAGGTGGGTGCCTTGGTGGATGAGGTCGCGGTGCAGCCGTTGGGAGAGGCTTTTTTAATTCACCCACCAATGTTTCAATCGTGCGCTTGGCAAAGGTCTCAGCGCCTCCCTCA
>CAMVOF010000100.1:0-8166 GCA_947169055.1 uncultured Clostridia bacterium | reverse complement strand
TTTACACTAAGCTCGTCGCTCATTATGATCTCAAAGGCCTGTCCGTCGTCGGCAGCTATGCTCTTGCAGCTTTTTAAAACATCGGGCAGGGAGGTCAGCTTCATGCTGCTGCAAACGATCTTTTCCGATAGGTCATAGAAGTTCTTGTCAGGGCAGTCATACTGCAAATGCTCGGTTATCGCAATTTCAGTACCGATGATGAATTCCTTTGCATCGGACTTCTTGGCGAAGTTCATTATACCCGAAGTAGAGCCGATATAATCCGCAAGCTCGCAGACTTCGGGCTTGCACTCGGGATGAACGAGCAGCAGTGCATCGGGATGTGCTGCCTTTGCATTAAGTACATCGTCCTTGTTGACAGCAGCATGACGGGGACATCCGCCGTTCAGCAGCTTGATATCCTTGTCGGGGCAGGCTTTCTGAACAAAGCTGCCGAGATTGCAGTCGGGGATGAAAAGTATCTTCTTATCGGGCATGGAGCTGACGATCTTTACAGCCGAGGAAGATGTAACGCAGACATCGCTGACTGTTTTAAGGGCAGCTGTGGTGTTGATATAAGCTACAACTTTTCTGTCAGGCTCGCGTTTTTTGATCTCTTCGATCATCTCGACCTCCATCTGCTCTGCCATAGGGCATCCTGCAAGACGGTTTGCAAGATAAACACGGCTGTTGGGAGAAAGCATCTTTGCCGTCTCAGCCATGAAATGAACTCCGCAGAAAAGGATATTCTTCGCGCCGGAATTTGCGGCATCCACACTCAGCTTGTATGAGTCTCCGGTGTAGTCGGCTATTTCGATTATGTCGTGGCTCATATAGCTGTGAGCAAGAATACAAATGTCGTTTTCCTTTTTCAGTCTAATGATCTCATCCTGCATATCGCGCAGCATATCATCACGCTCCCTGATAGTTTTATAGGGTATAAACAGTTTAATATGATTATACAACATATCTGCTGAAATGTCAATGATATGCAGCGGTGTAAAACGAAAAACAGCCCGAAAATATTTTTGTTTTAGTGCTTTACATTTATGGATAATTATGTTATAATTATGAAAATAATAAAACGATGCCGAAAAGGACGTGAGAGCAACGAATGATAAAAAAATGACAAAGCCTGATCTGATAGCTCTCGGTGTTCTTTTTCTTATATCCCTGCTGCTTGCGTTCATCTATCTCGGGAACACCTCCGGAGTGCAGACCCCTTACCGGACAAACGGTATGGCAGACAGCTTTGTTATCGAGCTTGAAGAGCCCGAGGAGATAAAAAGCATCGGGTATTTCGGCACGCTCTCTGTTGAGAGCCAGCTCGAGACTATTATGTTTTCCCTTGAATTTTCGGAGAACGGCACTGACTGGCAGCCCTACAGGTTCAAGGTCTGTCCTATGGATATGTTTGCTGTTTTCTACTGGAAAAAGTATGATTTTCAGATCCCGATAAACGCCAAGTATTTTCGCTTTACAGCCGAGAACAACGATTATATCCTTTTTGAGCTTGCATTTTTCGATACGAACGGAAAGCAGGCTGCTGTAAAGTCTGTTTCGGGAGCTTATCCCGGGGTCGAAAATCTCTGCGACGAGCAGTACCTTGTTCCCGAAAAAGCCGATGTGATGAACAGTATGTATTTCGACGAGATATATCACGCACGCACGGCTTACGAGCATTTGAACTATATGCCTTATTACGAGGTGACTCATCCGCCTCTCGGAAAGCTGATAATGTCCGTCGGGATAAAGATATTCGGCATGACGCCTTTCGGCTGGAGATTTACGGGCGCTTTGTTCGGAGCTTTGCTGATAATCCCGTTCTATATGATACTTAAACGGCTGCTGAAAAGCACTTTGTATGCTGCCTGCGGAACGACGGTATTTGTCTTTGATTTCATGCGATTCTCCCTTACAAGAATGGCGACTATAGACAGCTATCCGACTTTCTTCGTTCTGTTCATGTATTATTTCATGCTTCGCTTCTGCGAGCTTGCTCTGAGCTATGCCGACGGGGAGAAAGTGGCTCTTAAAGAAATGGGGCTTTGGCTCTCGCTTTCGGGTATTTTTATGGGGCTCGGCTGTGCCTGCAAATGGACAGCTCCCTTTGCTGCCGTGGGACTTGCGATCATCTTCGGTTCTATCATGTTCGTTTCGGCAAAAAGATCCAAAGCAAAAACAAAGAAAAGTCCTCTCGGGCTTGTGGTCAAGACCGGGCTTTGGTGTGTTATCTGGTTCATAGTTGTTCCCGTGATAATCTACACCCTTTCCTATAAGCCCATTTCCGCTGTTTACGGCGAAAGCCCTCTGAACTCGATGATGAATAATGCGAAGGTGATGTTCGAGTATCATTCTCAGCTTACCGATCAGCACAATTTTGCTTCGAGATGGTACACCTGGCCTTTTGTATATAAGCCTCTTTGGGCTTATGAGGCACCAAAAGAGCTTTTTGAAAACGGAGAGGTAGGTTCTATCGCTATCTTCCCGAACCCGATTATCAGTTGGCTCGTTATCGGTGCTGTGCTGTTCATTCTTGTACGTACTATTATAAAGCGTGACGGTGCAGGCGCATTTCTGCTGGTAGGGTTTTTCTCGCAGTTCCTTGCATGGAGCTTTATAAGCAGAGTTGCATTCATCTATCACTATTTCGGAGCTTATACCTTTGGCATAATGCTGCTGATCTATTCAGTAAAGATCATCTGCGAACGCTTTGCCAAGATCAAGCCTTTTCGCTATCTTCCCTTTGCGCTGCCGGCGGTTTCCATTGTGATGTTTATTATATTCTATCCTATCCTGACCGGCATACCAATATCGAAAGACTATGCTTCATTCCTTCGCTGGTTTGAAAGCTGGCAGTTTTATACGTGACTTATAAAATCTCTTTGAAAGGAGTTTTAAAATGAATATTGAGAAAATACTTGCTGAAATGACGACCGAGGAAAAAGCAGCGCTTTGTTCGGGACTCGACTTCTGGCACACAAAGCCGAATGAGAGGCTGGATATCCCGTCAGTCATGGTTTCCGACGGACCTCACGGACTTCGCAAAAATGTGGATTACTCTGAAAATCCCAATCAGGCGATAACCGCGGTCTGCTTTCCCACTGCCTGTGCTTCTGCCTGTTCCTTCGACAGAAAGCTTCTTGAGGAGTTAGGCAAAGCTATCGGCGAGGAATGTCAGAATCAGGAATTGGCTGTTATTCTGGGACCCGGCTGCAACATAAAGCGGTCGCCTCTCTGCGGAAGAAATTTTGAGTATTTTTCCGAGGATCCCTATCTTGCAGGTCAGCTTGCTGCTGCTCATATCAAGGGGGTTCAGAGCAAAGGCGTTGGCACGAGCCTTAAACACTTTGCCTGCAACAACCAGGAGAGCAGACGCTTTACCGTTTCGGCTGAGGTCAGCGAAAGAGCTCTGAGAGAGATATATCTTACCGGCTTTGAAACGGCTGTCAAAGAAGCCAAGCCCTGGACTATAATGTGTTCTTACAACAAGATCAACGGCGTTCATTCCTCTCAGAACAAGTGGCTGCTCACAGACCTTCTGCGGGGCGAATGGGGCTATGAGGGCCTTGTTATGAGCGACTGGGGTGCTGTTGACGACAGGATCGAAGGAGTTAAGGCAGGTCTTGATCTTGAAATGCCCGGAAGCAACGGCAAGAACGATAAAAGAGTTGTTGATGCAGTTGAAAAAGGACTGCTTGACGAAAAGGACCTGGATATCTGCACAAGACGTGTGCTGGAGCTTGTTGACAAGAGCTGCGAAAACGCAAGACCCGATACTGCATGGGATATCGAAGCTCATCACAAGCTTGCGGCAAGGCTTGCTTCTGAGTGCATAGTTCTTCTTAAAAACGAGAACAAGCTCCTTCCGCTGGATGCTGAAAAGAAGATCGCTTTCATCGGAGAGTTTGCAAAGACACCTCGCTTCCAGGGAGGCGGAAGCTCCCATATAAATTCTTACAAGATAGACAATGCCCTTGAAGCTTCTGCTGGTTTTGCTAAAGTCACCTTTGCTGCCGGTTATATAGTTGAGGACGACAAAACAGACGAAGCCCTGCTTGACGAAGCGGTTAAGGCTGCACAGGATGCAGATATCGCAGTTATCTTTGCAGGACTGCCGGATTCCTTTGAATCCGAGGGCTACGACAGAACCCATATGCGTCTGCCTTACTGCCAGCTCGAGCTTATAGACAAGGTCTGCGAAGTAAACAAGAATGTAGTTATAGTTCTTCACAACGGTTCGCCTGTTGAGATGCCCTTTGCCGACAAGGTCTCGTCTATTGTTGAAGCCTATCTTTGCGGCGAGGGAACAGGTACGGCTGTCTGCGATGTTCTTTTCGGAAAGGTCAACCCCAGCGGAAAGCTTGCCGAGACCATGCCCGTAAAGCTTGAAGACAATCCGGCATATCTCAATTTCCCGGGCGAGGGAGATACTGTCCGCTATGCCGAGGATTTATTTGTAGGATACAGATATTACGATAAGAAGAAAACTGCCGTTCGTTTCCCCTTCGGTCACGGTCTGAGCTACACTGAGTTTGAATACAGCGATATCAAGCTTTCCGGCAGCGACATCAGCGAAAACGACACTCTCAGTGTTTCCGTTACCGTTACGAACAAGGGCGATGTCAAGGGCAAGGAAGTTGTTCAGCTTTATGTTTCCGACCGCGAGAGCAGTGTTATCCGTCCCGTAAAGGAGCTCAAGGGCTTTGAAAAGGTGGAGCTCAAACCGGGCGAGAGCAAGAAAGTCGTTTTCAGGCTCGACAAGAGATCCTTTGCATACTTTGAGCCTTCTATCGGCGACTGGTATGTTGAATATGGTGCTTTCGATATTCTCGTTGGCTCTTCCTCTGCTGACATCAGGCTCACATCTACGGTCTATGTATCTCCTGCATCCGAGCTGCCTGTGCATTTCACGATCAACAGCCATTTCGGCGATCTGAGGAAATATCCCGAGTGCGGAAAGATACTTGATGATGTACTGAAGGATACCTTCTTCGGAGTTGGCTTTGACGGCGATGACGAAAATATGCGCCGCGTGAATGAAGCTATCACCAACGAATTTCCCCTTCGTGCCATCGTCAGCTTCTCGGACAGCCCGCTTCTTACAAGAGAGCTGATGCAGAGCATCGTAGATAAGTGCAATGCGGCTGTATCCTCCGAGGAGATATGAGTTTGGGTGTGACCTTATGAATGACAGAGAAAGATTTGAAGTGCTTGACAGTTCATATCTTCGGGATATGGCAGAGGTTTTCAGAAAAGCCTTTGAAAACGATCCCTGGAACAATGACTGGAGCGATGAAGAACAGCTGATGAAGTATATCGAGGATATAGCCTGTTCCTTCAATTCGCTGAATTACGGCATTATTATCGACGGAAAGCTCGCTGCCTTTTCTGCCGGTTCTGTCAGACACTGGTGGGAAGGAACGAATTATAACATCGAAGAGCTTTGCGTTCTGCCGGAGTTTCAGGGGAAGGGGATAGGTTCCCGGTTCATGGCGCTGATCGAGGAAGACATCGGGAATCGCGGTATCAAAGGTATCTTTCTCCAGACAGACAATGACATGCCCTCTTACCGTTTTTATCTGAAAAACGGCTTTTCCGAGCTGAACGCTCATGTCAGCTTTTATAAAAGTATTGATTGAATCAGGCTGATTAAAGAACAGAAAACAGCAGACCCCGGCAGGTCATTCCTTGCCGGGGCCTTTGTTGTATTCGGTTTAGTACATACAGCTGAACCATTTTGCGCTTATCCTGCCGAGGGCTGAAAGCCTCGGACGAACGATCTCGCTCTTAAGGCGGTTCAAGGCGTCGAGGCAAAGCTTGTATTCTTCCTCGGAGATGTTCCCGGGGCTCATATTTGCCTTTATTGCCGTTTCGGAAACTGTTGTTATTTCTTCCGAAAGGTCCTCAAGTCCGAGCTTCCTGCAGGCTTCGATTACCTTTTCGGTCTGCTTTTCGTCGGATATATTTGAGCTTTCCGAAACATCGATCAGCGAGAGATATTTCAGATAGTAGATGAATATATACTTTACGGAAAGCCGCCTGTCCTTGTCGGAGATGCGCTTATTTATCACCGCAAGCTTTATGCTCCTTCTGATGACAAAGACAAGGATCATCACGACGATTATGGCTGAATACATTATGAGCATCTTCGTCATGGTGCTCATAGTCTTCTTATCGCCGTCAGAGCCTTTTCCGTTCTTGCCGTTTCCGCTGCTTGCACTGCTGTCGTCCTCGGAAGCATCCGGATCGGGCTCGGAGGATTCTGTGGTAGTGGTCACGCTTTGCGATTCGGATTCGGAACTTGAAGAATCGGGGGCTGGCGGAGGTGTCGTGGTGGTCGTAGTGGTCGTGGTCGTTGTGGTGGTAGGTGCCGGAGGATCATCTGGATCAAGATTTATGTTATCCTGATCGGAATATCCGGGGGTGAATTCAAAGGGCACCCAGCCTACATTTGGGATAAACACTTCGCACCAGGCGTGAGCCGATCTGTCGCTAAGTACGGCAGTGCTATTATTTTTGCTGTTTTTGAACTGGCTGGGAACGGCAAGGAAGCCTTCCACATATCTTGCAGGGTAGCCGAGCTCTCTCATCAGCATTACGCCGGTCGTTGCAAAGAAAACGCAGTAGCCTTCCTTCTGCTTGGTGAGGAAGTAGTCGATAAAGTCTTCGCCCTCCGGGGTAACATCGGGTTTAAGGCTGTAACTATAATGGCTGTTGAAATATGAGCGTACAGCGTCGGCATATTCAAAGACAGCATCGGGAGAATTAGGATCGTTGATCCTGCTCTCGGCTTTTGCGCGTATCTCGTTTGCGACCTTTACAAGCGCCTCGGAGCTGTGCTTCTGCATATAGTTTTCAAGGACGAAATGGTAATACTCCGTGCCGATATCATAGCGGTCGTACTGATCAGAATACGTACCGGCAAGATATCTTGCAATCATGGTCTCGGAATTGAAAGCGGTCATCTGGGTCGGGTCATAGAAATCAACTATGTACTGCTTTCCGTCGGTGGTAACTGTTCCGTCGCCTTCTGCAAAAAGCTTGTATTCCTCAGGATGATTTGCCAGATCGCTGTTGTAGGGGAGATATGTGTATTCGTCGTCATCCACAAGGGAATAAACTCTTATGGAATTGTTCATATCGGAAATGCCCGAGTTTATGAGCCCCATTCTGTTAGCAATGTCGATGCAGTATTTGTTATAATCCTGCAGGACTATTCCTTCATCCAGGAATCTTTGTTCAAGGAATTCTGTATTGGCATCTATGGGGTCCCAGCTGTCGCCGGTATAGGTGCCTGCCACATACCCTTTGAGATACAAAGCGTTTTTAGGCTTTTTGGAGACCTCGATATCAAGCATATCCTCGCCTGTGAAGTCAAGCTCTCCGACGTTTCCGAGCTTTCCGCTGTTGATCCCTCCGACAGCCTTGTTGTCGGATTTCTTTCCGCCGTTGGCAAGATCGTCGATCAGGTCGATAATGCTGTTTATGGAAAGATCGTCAACGGCCTTTGTTATCTTCCGGCGAACTTCTTTAAAGGAATCCGGCCTGACAAAGCCTGTGATATTTGAGTAAAGAGCTACAGCCAGGAAGATAGAACAGCATATAGCTGCGATGCTTACGATATAAGTCGAGAAGAACCGGGCTTTAAGCTCCTTGGAGGTGAAATAGAAGGCTTTCTTCCGTCGGTGTATCGCAAAGGTATTGTTTACGCCTGCTTTGTTCGTGGTGTGGTTTATAAGAGACAGGCAGAGCATTATCACCCAGCATACTACAAGCAGGACAACAGAGAACATCGGTGCTTCCCAGCCTTGATAGAGCCCGAGAGTGAAAAAGGGGAACGTTCCGAGGAACAGAATGGGAAAATCCAGCTTGATTATGAAAGCTATACCCACAAGCAGACCGATCACAAGACCCATTAGCATCATAAATATCTCGAAGCTTGCGTCGGGATCAAAGCCGTCCCGTATCATCTGCTTATAATATGAATAGAAGAAATTGCTGCCGTTGTCGATCTCAGCTCTTTTAAAATACGCATAGCAGGCTGCTATCGCACCGTTATATACCGATCTGTATTTCAGGATGAACACCGAAAAGGGTGCTAATACAGCGCCGATACCTACGGCTTTTAAGGTCCTGTTTTTTGAGCTTACGGCTAACAGGCCGAAAATGATGAATATAGCAGGT
>CAMVOF010000099.1:0-8304 GCA_947169055.1 uncultured Clostridia bacterium | reverse complement strand
GTTCATGAGGATAGCCGAATCAAGGCCTACGTTATACTTGTTCTCCTGTATGAACTTCTTGCGCCATGCGCTCTTGATGTTGTTCTTGAGCTCAACGCCGAGAGGGCCGTAGTCCCAGGTGTTTGCTAGTCCGCCGTATATCTCGCTTCCGGGATACACAAAGCCTCTGCCCTTGCACAGCGCAACGATCTTTTCCATTGTCTTTTCGGTATTTTTCATTTTCATTCTCCTTATCGCTTAAGATAGATAATAATATAAAGATACATAATCTATTGTATATCAAAATCCGCCGTATGTCAAGTGCCGGGCGGCTGTACTTCCGTACAAAAAACGCCTGCCGCACAAAACGGCAGACGATCCTGTTTGTATTTTCGTTTTATCACAGCTGGTGGATAACGAATATCTCGTAGATGCTCTTGATAGCATCCTCGAAGTCGTTCTCCGAAACGCCTACGATGATGTTCAGCTCGCTGGAGCCCTGGTCGATCATCTTTACGTTTACGTGAGCGTGTGCCAGGGCCGAAAATATCCTGCCTGCGGTACCGCGGTTGGACTTCATAGCTCTGCCCACAACTGCGATGAGGGCAAGGTCTGTCTCGATGTCGATGGAGTCGGGATGAACGTTGCGGTGCAGACCGCTGAGTATCTCCTGCTCCTTGGGCTCGAACTCGTTCTGATGAACGATAACGCTCATGGTGTCGATGCCGGAAGGCATATGCTCGAAGGAGATGCCGTTCTTCTCGAAGACCTCAAGCACCTTTCTGCCGAAGCCAAGCTCGCTGTTCATCATGTCCTTCTCGATGTTTACGACGGTGAAGCCCTTCTTGCCGGCGATACCGGTAATGGTGAAGGGAGGCTTCTGGGAAGTGCTCTCAACTATCATCGTGCCCTGGTCGAGGGGAGCATTGGTGTTCTTGATGTTTATCGGGATACCGGCCTTGCGGACGGGGAAGATAGCATCCTCGTGGAGAACGGTAGCGCCCATGTAGGAAAGCTCGCGGAGCTCCTTGTAGGTTATGGTGGTTATGGGCAAGGGATCCTTTACGATCCTGGGGTCTGTGATGAGGAAGCCCGAAACGTCTGTCCAGTTCTCGTAGATATCTGCGCCTACGGCAGCAGCCACGATAGAGCCCGTAACATCCGAGCCTCCGCGGGAGAATGTCTTGATGGTGTCGTTGGGCATGGAGCCGTAGAATCCGGGAACTACCGCTCTTTCAACGCCCTTGAGCCTTTCCTTGAGGGCTGCGTCTGTTCTTGCTGCATCGAACTCGCCGGAGTCGGTGAAGAAGATAACGTCTGCGGCATCAACGAACTCATAGCCGAGATACTTAGCCATTACCATGCCGTTGAGGAACTCTCCTCTTGAAGCGGCATAGTCACGGCCTGCCTTTCCGATAAAGCAGCTCTTGATTATGCTGAACTGCTCCTCAAGGGAAAGGTCGATGCCGAGGCCCTGGATTATCCCGTAATATCTTTCCTTTATCTTTTCAAACTGCTCGTCGAAATTCTTGCCCTTTGCGGCAAGGTCGTAGCAGGCATAAAGCATATCCGTTACTTTCGTGTCGTCCGAAAAACGCTTTCCGGGAGCAGAGGGAACTACATATCTTCTCGAATCCTCAGCGTGGATTATATCGCCGACTTTTTTGAACTGCTCTGCACTTGCGAGCGAGCTGCCTCCGAACTTAACGACTTTTATCATTTCGCACTCTCCATTCATTATTCCATTATCGACTATGACTTAAGGCAATACCGCACAACTCTTGTGTGCGTATTGCGCAGTCAGATTTTTCGTCAGAGCGCATAAATTCGACCGCAGAAAGGCTTTGTGCCTTTCAAGGGAGAATTTGTGTGCAATGACGGAAAATATGCAAGCAAGACGTGCACAAAGGCGTCAGCCGCGAGTTGTGCGGTATTGCCTTACACATAACGTCACAATGATAATTATATACCATTTTTACAGGCTTCGTCAATGGGCATTTTGCAGAATTTTGCCCATTCAGGGGTTGTCCTGTTGTGGAATACGCCTGTATTTGTACGGCGTACACATCGCCCGAAGACAAAAAACACCGCTAATTGAAAAGTGAATAATGAACAGCGAAAGTAAAGGTATCGGCTTGCGGTCGATGATATTTAAAATCATCGCCGAAGGCGATACCTTAATTATTCACTATTCACTTTTCACTATTCATTATTCACTGTTTCCGCCTGTGAATAATCATCCATTATGATGACTATTGTGTTCTGGGGATCGTTTTTCAGCACAAGATAGCTGTCGGTGTTGAAGGAGGCATTCGTGCGCTGCTTTGCCAGCCCGAGTATCTCAAAGGCCTTGGGGTCGTCTCCCTCGAAGAAGCTCGAATAAACATCCCTGAAAAGCTCATGATCCGAGAGCTTTATCTCTGCGGCAGGCTTTCCCTCGTCGGCAGCACGGACTATCGCATCCTCCAGCACAGTCTCCGCCTGATCTCTTTCCGAAACGAAAAGCCCCTCGGCAGCAAAATAATTGAAGGCACAGCCGTTGGCAGCGGGACTTCTCATTAAGCCCTTGTCCGTAAAGGTGTGGTCTTCGAGAACTGCTGCATCGCAGATATTGAAGTAATCGTATCTCACATACTCGGTGTCGGTGTTGGTTATGGGGTCGTCCCAGGTTATATCGACATTGTACCACTCGTCCCCGAGCTTTATCTTGTTCCACATATGCAGGGTCTCAACATCGCCTTCGGTCTTTCCAAGCACCACAAGACAGTCGATGTCCGCAAGCTCGCAGAGCAGCATGAAAGCCTTGGAATAACCCTCGCAGACTGCCCTTCCCTCCACCAGACATCCGTAAGCCGTATAGCAGTTGAGGCCGTGTTCGTCATAGGAGCAGCCAAGAACGAGCCTGTCGTGGAAAAGCTTCGTCTTTTCGTAATCCGTCATGCCTGCCGTTTCATCCACGATGCTCTGAGCAGTTTCGAGGAGCTTTGCTTCCATCTCGTCGCTTTTCTGCTTGTCGGCGGAATAATTGAGATTGAGCCTTATAACGTTCTCGTCTCCGTCCAGCACATAGCTGTAAGCCTCATCCACGCTGCAGAACTCCGGCACCGCACTCACCATAAGAGTTATTATGGCATCAGCCGTTTCGCTGGTTATGCTGCAATCGGAAAGGTCAGCCGAAGGCTTGCAGTCACGCATGGCCGAATAGACCCGCTTGCAGGCTCTTACGGTGTTCTCGTCACTGCCGCCGAGGTAGTATTCTGCGGCAAAGGGCAGACGGATGCTGTCCGTGTCGTCAACATAGCCTGCGCCGCCTGAATGCGTTACCTCTCCTGCGGAGCCGTCCTCCTGCACAGACTCCGTTTCTCCCGGGATACTGCATCCCGAAAGCAGCAGAGCACAGGCAGCCGTCAGCGCCGCCAACTTTTTCTTTATCATTTGCCTTCCTTTTCCCGGTCTCCGTTATCCTTGCTGATAACGGCCCGAACTTTTTCTATCATTTTATCTTCTGTTCTTATCACTGTAAAGCAGACGTTCTGCCACTGCACCGAAGCCTGCTCGCCCTCCTGGGGAATATGTCCGATGAGCTCGGTCAGGAATCCGCTTATGGTGTCGTAGGGGCTGTCCTCAGGGAGTGTGCAGCCCAGTGCTTCCATAACGTCCTTGGGGTCTGCACGGCCCGATATATCAAAGGTGTTCGGAGTGATCTCCTGTATGTCCGGCACCTCGTTGTCGTATTCGTCCTGGATGCTGCCGACGATCTCTTCAAGCAGGTCTTCAAGGGTCACGATGCCTGCCGTTCCGCCGTAGTCGTCGACCACGACTGCTATCTGGGTCTTCTGGGAGGTGAACTCCTTCATCAGCTCGTCGCAGCTCTTTGTCTCGGGGACGTATTTTATCTCGCGCATTATGTCCTTGACAGTCTCCGGCTGCTCCGGGCTCAGCACGGCTTCGAGAAGGTCTTTCGCAAACACCACTCCGCAAACGCTGTCGATGCTCCCCTCATAGACCGGAAGCCTCGAAAAGCCTGTCTCAACGACTTTCTGCGCTGCATCACGCAGGCTTTGATCTACCGGCACGGCCTCGACTTCGGTGCGGTGGGTCATTATCTCGTGGACTTCAAGGTCGTCGAACTCGAAGATGTTGCTTATCATCTCCGCCTGTGCTTCCTCGATGCCGCCTGTCTCGTTGACGGCGTCCACCATCATAAGTATCTCCTCTTCGGTGACTGTCTGTCCCAGGTCGGAGCGTTTGACGCCCATTATCCTCAGGAACAGGGAGGAGATGCCGTAGACTATAAGCTCCAGCGGCGCCGAGAGGATTATCAGAGCTTTATACAGGCCACTGACGGAAAGGGCAAAGCCCTCGCCGATCTTCCCTGCCGCACAGAGCCTTTTGGGTATCACGAGCCCGAAGGTGCAGAACACTGCAAGGAGCCCTGCCGTGACTATCGCCGCGGAAAGCAGCCTCAGCCCCAGCTCTGCTCCGGCGGTCACGCTTCCTGCTGCCGCTATCAGGCTTTTTTTCAGCGGAGGATAAAAGAACACAGCTCCTCCGGCAGCCAGCAGCATTGCGGCACAGGTGCGGAGCACCAGCCCCGACATCAAGAACCTGTTGGGCTTTTCAAGCATTTTTTTGACCCTTGCTCCCCGCTTGCTTTCCTGGGAGAGCTTTTCAAGGCCGTGGTCCGGAAGCTGCGTCAGAGCTTCCTCGCAGGCGGTAAAAAATGCCGCCAGCAGCGTGAACGCCACGCATAAGATGATACCGAGCCGTATTCGACCGCCATCGTCCATCAGACATATCAATCCTTTATAAGTTTAGTCACCGCACGTCCCAAGCGCCTAAAATCGGGGACATCCGGTCAATAGATATTTTACACCAAGAAAAGTTTCCTGTCAATAGCACAGAAAACGTTTTTGTTAGAACTTATTTGTAAACTCGAAAAAATTATTAGTAATATTTAACATAAAAAGGGCTGAAAATTTGTTAAACTGGATATGGAAAAAGCAATTTCTTTTTGCTATAATATATAATGTATAATTATTTTCATCTTGAACGGCTGTAAATATTTTTTGTTAAACGACAAAGAGACGGCAGCCGGACGGACATCTGATCGCTAAGGGGTAAGGAACTATGAGAAATTTTTATAGAAAAGCCGCCGCTCTGCTGTGCGCGGCTTTAGTAACGGTCTCGGCGTCGGGCTGCTATCTGCTGCCGGACGAGGAAGAGGTGCTGGCACCTCCCACGGTTAAGGCCAGCGAGGTAAAATACACCACCATAACCGCCAAGAGAAAAGACCTTGAAAAGAAGATAACAAACTCCGGCGTGGTAACTGCGGAAAAGCAGTACACCCTTGTTTACGAAAAGCAGGGCGGTACCATAAGCAAGTTCTATGTCCACGCAGGTGACCCGGTCAAGGAAGGCGACCCTATCTGCGAGCTGGAGACGGCGGATGTGGATTATCAGATAACCGAGAAGGAGCTCTACAGGCAGCGTGCCATGCTCAACGTTTCCATAGTTGCGGAAAGAGGCGGCACTCAGGCTGAGATCGACAAGGCACAGGTAGAGGTGGAGCTTATCCAGAACGAGCTCAACAAGCTCTACGAAAAGAAAGAGCTTGCGATCCTCACTTCTCCCGTTGACGGCACCGTTTCTTCCATAGCCAGCGTCCGTGTGGGCGACAGCGTGGGCACAGGCCAGACCATAGCCACTGTCATCGACACCACGGGCTTCTACATAGCGATAAAGCCCCAGGACCCTGCTCCTTTCAAAATGGATACAGAAGTTAAGATAAGGATAGACGAGGAATATTACACCGGCAAGGTGTTCATGAATCCCTCGGCCCTGATCGAATACAAGGAAGCACAGGCAGACGACCACGAAAAGGCAGACGACACAGGCATAAGCTTTGAGCCGGACACCGTGTATATCCGGTTCGTCGGCGAGCTGCCCTCCAATTCAGTCGGCCAGCTTGCAGACTGCACCCTTGTTCAGGACAGCGTTGAAAACGCTATCGTTATCTCGAACAACCTTATAAAGACCCTCAACGGCAAAAAAGTGGTCTATGTCCTGAAGGACGGAGAAAAGACCGCCGTCGAGGTGGAAGTAGGCCTGAAGACCGGCTCTCAGAGCGAGATAATCTCGGGTCTTGAGGAAGGCGACGAGATAGTTCTAAGATAAGATACCGAAAGGACCTGAACAATGCTTACTTTGCTTCTCCGCAAAATGCGGAACACCAAATGGATGGTGCTGTGCCTGCTTGTCGGGTTCATCATGGCAAGCGCTATGATGAGCACCATACCGATATATATGAACGCCTCGCTGCAGAGGATGCTGGTGAAGGATATGGAGGAATTCCAGATAGACAACGACATCTATCCCGGAGCCTACAACACCACACACTCGGTGAAACTTGATATCACGGCGAAAAAGCAGCGCGAGGATATCGACTCGGTGAACAAGCTGGTAGAGGAATCCTATGCCGAGCTTGACTGCCCTGCCGCAAACGAAAAGACCTACATCGCAGACGAATATCTCTTTATTCCCTCCACGACTATCGACGATGCTGAATCCGCTCCGAGGATCACTCTCGGCGGTATGACCAACATCTCCGACCATATCGTCATCAAGAGCGGACGTATGTACGAGCCGGGAATGAGAGAGGACGGAGTAATGGAGGTCATCGCCACGGAAAAGGCGCTGAAAGTCTCCCGTCTCGTCCAGGACAGCGTGTATGAGATAGCAAATGTTTTCCGTCCCGAGATAACCACGAAGATAGAGATAGTCGGAACTTTTGAGATATCCAACGAGAACGACTCCTTCTGGGCAGAGGACATCGACAAGGAATATACCAACACCCTGTTCATGGACTATGACACCCTTTATAAAGATGCTCTCGATTCCAACGCCGTAAGCATCACCTATATGGCTAAGAGATACGCCATGGACTATCAGAAGCTCGATATGAACAATATCGACGAATTCTTAAAGCTCTGCGACGAACAGGCTGCCACCTACAAGAAATCCAAGATAAGCTTCAATCTCCCCGTAGCGCAGATACTTGCCGACTACGGCGACCGTGCCGACAGGCTGAGACTCGTGCTCTGGCTCTTGCAGATACCCGTCATCATGATGATAATAGTTTATCTCTTCATGGTGTCCCAGCTGAATGTGGAGCAGGAGAAGAACGAGATAGCCGTGTTCAAGAGCCGAGGTGCTTCAAGGGGACAGGTAGTTCTTATCTATGCCCTTGAATCCCTGATACTCGGAGTCACCACGGCACTTATCGGACCCTTTGCAGGAATGGGGCTTTGCAGGATACTCGGTGCATCCAACGGCTTCCTTGAGTTCGTAAACAGAAAGTCTCTGCCCATAACCCTGACAAGCGAAGCATTCTTATATGCTGCTGCGGCTTCGCTGATATTCTTCATCACCACCATGGTGCCGATAATACCTGCAACGAAAGCCACTATCGTCGAGCACAAGCAGTCGAAAGCAAAGAAGAGACGCTTCCCTCTCTGGGAGAAGCTCTGCATAGACTTCATACTCATAGGCGGTTCAGTGGGCTGGCTCTACTACTACAAGAACCAGCAAAAGAAGCTGATAGAAAGCGGTATGACCGACACCACAGCCACCATAAATCCCATAATGTTCATCGCATCCACAGCCTTCATCCTCGGACTTGCCATGTTCTTCATAAGAGTTTACCCCATGCTGATACGCATAGTCTCGAGGCTCGGAAGACGTATCTGGTCACCCTCGGCTTATGTGTCCCTCAATAATATCGGACGCTGTGCAAACGGCAGAGAGCGCTTCCTGATGATATTCCTTATCCTCACGGTATCTTTGGGAATATTCTTCGCGAACACAGCCCGTGCCCTCAACCGCAACGCCGAAGAACGTGTTTCCTACTCTGTTGGCGCAGACGTTACCCTTACCGAGAAATGGGCAAGCAACAAGAGCTCGGGTTCTGCTTCTGCTCCCCGGGGCGCAGGCGGAAACATCCTTAACGAAGCTGCCGAGGCTGCACAGGAAGAAGATGATGACGACACCGGCGTTGAATATGTGGAGCCTGTTTTCGAGCGTTTCGAGCAGCTCAAGGGAGTCAAGAAAGCCACCAAGGTATTCGTCCGCGACAGCGTGACCATATCCTCGGACAAGATGAAAGTCGAGCCGGTCAAAAAGAACAATAAATCCAAGAACCGCGACGACTACTTTGCCGACTACCAGGATTCCCAGAGCACAAGGAAATACACCAACAACGTCAAGCTGATGACGGTGAACCCTGCGGATTTCGCAGAGGTTTGCTGGTTCACCGACAGGCTGCTG
>CAMVOF010000098.1:0-8359 GCA_947169055.1 uncultured Clostridia bacterium | reverse complement strand
CCGACCTCGGGCTGCCAGGTCGATGCGTACCACTGACCCCAGCCGTTGCCTTCGTAGGCCCAGTTGAAGTCCCAGGGAGCCTGCATAGTCAGTTTATTATACTTGCTGCCCTCGGAGAAATCAACGGCGAAATAGAAGCTGCCTTCTCCCACGTCGTAGTTATGGACAAGCTCCTCGAGGATGAGCATATTTGCCACGGACTTTGTATCGAGGACGGCCTCGCAGGCCTGCTGTACGGTATAAGTTCCGTCGGCAGGGACTACATTATACTGTCCGTCGAACATCATGGGTTTATTGTTGATGACGCCCTCATAGACGATCTGCCAAACGCCCTTGATATATTTCTCGATGAAGTCCAGCTGCCCCTGAGTATTTATCTTGCTCTTGACGCTGTATTCCGCCGAGACAGGTATGCGGCTCTCGCCGTCGATATCCTTGATGGGCTCTGTTGAATATTCGAGAGTGAAGAAGGGATGATCCTCGCCGGGATAGTTGTCCATCTCCACGAAATAGCCTATATCGGCTTCGTTGGTGCCTTCCTCCGGCTCAACGAGTCCGAGGCGCTGAGCCTGGTTCTGCTCGCAGAGGATATAGAGGTCCATATACTTGCCGTTGACATAGACATTCACATACTCCACATCGGAGGAATAATACTCGCCGCCGAATATCTTCTTCGCGAGATTGAAGGCCATATAGTCGGGTACAAGGTTCCAGTTGGATTTTAGGAGCACCCAGCTCTTGTATTCCTCGCCGTCATGCAGGCCGAGCATATTATGCTTTTCCTCGAACTTTATGCGGTAGGGCTTTTCTCTTCCCTGGTCGGCGGTGGAATTTCCCCTGACTTTGACACCGCCTGCTGCCGACAGCTTATACTGCTCGTCGCAGTTGAAGAGGTCGATGACGGCGGCAGAGTATTCGTCTTTTTTCTTTATCTTTTTGCCGCCTTCTGTGGTGATGTTTATGACCGGGTGGTCGTACTCCTTCGAGAGCTTTTCATAAAGCTCTGCTCTTTCCTTTTCCGCCGCGGCATACTCAGCCTTGACGGTCTCCAAGTCGGGGATCTCAAGCTCCGGCACGACAAGAGGAGTATCGTCCAGCACCAAAGGCTCGGGCTCCGGCTCGGCTTCGCTTTCGGTCTCGGGATCGTTCTCCGTCTGACTTTCGGCTGTTGTTGTGTCTGCTTTCGACTCTGAAGCGGAGCTGCTGCCCGACGAGCACGAAGCCGCAGACAGCACTGCCGCACAAGCAAGCAGAACTGCTAAGATCCTTTTCATTTTAATTACCCCATTTCCGTTTTCTTTAAGGCAACACCGCACAACCCCTGTGCGTCAGATGCGACGTCCATTTTTTTGTCAGATTGCCTAAATTCGACGCAGGAAGGCTGGCGCCTTTCAAGGAGAATTTGGGAAATATGACGGAAAAATGGCAAGCAGATGACGTGCAGAGGCGTTAGCCGCGGGTTGTGCGGTGTTGCCTTATATTATTTCCCCCTGAGGAAAATATTATCGTACATCCATTTGCCGGAGTCGGAGAGGTCGTCTCTTGTCCAGCCGGAGAGCTTGCGGCAATCCGATCTGATCATGCTTGAGCTTTCCGCGCTGTTGCAGAGGCTCCAGCACACAGCGCTGAGTCTGTATTTTTCTATCAGCTCCAGCCATTTTCCGGCTTCGTTTTCATCTATCGCTCCAGAACCGTAGGCATCGGAGATGTTGAACTCGTCTATAAAAACAGGCAGACCTGCTTTAAGGGCTTTTTCTGCTCTGTCCCGGAGAGGCTGCTTGTGTGTCGCGGCATAGAAATGCAGGGAATACATGATATTATCGCACTCTATGGGAGACTCGAGGGGCTTGTCAACTTCCTGGCACCAGGAGGGTGTTCCGACGAGTATCACAGCCCGGGGAGAATGCTGTCTTATGACAGGGATGATAAGGTCGGCATAGTGGCGGATGCACTGCCAGTCGGCAGGTCCGTTGGGCTCGTTGCATATCTCGTAGAGCACATTTCCGCAGTCGGAGTATTCCCGGCTGAGCTGTGAGAAGAAACGCACTGCTTCCTCGGAATAGACCATGGGGTCTCTTTCGGAAAGGACGTGCCAGTCAACGATGATATAGAGGCCAAGCTCGCAGGCTGCGTCAATTGCTTTCTGGACAAGGCGGTAAAGCTCCTGCTTGTTTCCGCCCATGCAGTAGCCGTGGTATTCGTGGGTATATAAAGCAACACGCACACAGTTGCAGCCCCAGTTGTCGCGCAGGGTAAGGAAAGCCTCTGTGCTGACGAACTGCGGATACCATGCGATGCCGTGAGTGCTTGCTCCGCGCAGGACGATCTCGCTGCCGTTTTTGTCAATAAGGACACGTCCGGAAACATTCAGCGCTCCGTGTTTCTCATATGGTGTCATAAGTTCACCTCCGTTGGGTCAGGTTATTTTTACCTATTATAAGTATAATGAATAAGGCTATATTTGTCAAGTGGCAAAGGACAAAAATGCAGCTACGATAAAGGAACTCGAACACACAGAAAGGCGATAAAATTAACGGCAGAAAAGTTTAATTTAACCAAAAAGGCATACCCGATCATTCAGACCGGATACGCCTTAAATACAAAGAACCGTGCCCGAAGGGCAAACCTTTATTATTCACTATAAACTATTCACTATTCATTATTCACTGAGCGCAGCGATACCGATATCTTTCACCGAGCCCTTTTCGATAAGGCTGCCGGTAATGTTTATGGAGGAAGCATCCCGCAGAGGGTCTTCCATCCTGCTTATCAGCAGCTTCACAGCCTTGTCGGCCATACGGTGGGAATCCACGTCGATAGTGGTTATGGGAGGGTTGGATACCTCGGAGATAAGGTAGTTGTCGTAGCCTACTACCGAGATATCCTCCGGGACTTTAATGCCGTTCTCCTCCAGCTGCTTGATAGTATGGAAGGCTGCTTCGTCACAGTTGCAGACAAAAGCCGTCGGCAGCTTTTCGGGGAGAGGGACATTTATAAAATCCCGCTTGTCGCGGTCGTCGAGGGTCCATTCGTCGTTGACTTTGAGGTCGTGGTCGATCATCGCCTTCATATAGCCCATGTAGCGGTCGAATATACTGGAGGTGGCTTTCACCGTTCCGATGAAGCCGATCTTCTTATGGCCTCTTTCGATGAGGTAGGATGTGAGGGCATAGCCTCCGCCGTAGCCGTCAGAGGTGACGCTGTCGAAATCGAGGCCGTGGATGTAATAATCGAGAAGTATCATCTTCGGCATATTTCTCTTTAAAGCAACAACGTATTCCCTGCTGAGCTGTCCGAGAGAAACGAGACCCGAGACTGTTCCGTCGGTGACCATTTTCGGCATGGTAAGGCTCTGCTCGTCTTCCTCGGAGAGGATGTCGATAAGGCAGAAATAGCCGTTCTGGCCGAAGAGCTTTACAAGGTCGTTATACAGCGCCCAATAGAAAGAGCCGTTGGGGTTCATGAATTTTTCGGGGATAACGACGCCGACGATATTGTCGTTTTTGGACGTCTGCTGGGGCTTCGGAGCAACATATCCGAGCCGGTCGGCAGTCTGCTTGATCTTTAATTTAAGCTCGCTGCTCACGCCTTTTTTGTCAGCAAGCGCTTTTGAGACAGTGACGATGCTTGTGTCACAGGCCTTTGCGATATCCGAAAGAGTTACAGCCTTACTCATGGTCATCCTCCTTGTAAAGTCATTCTGTGAATATGATCTGTAATTATATTAATCTTTTTTTAGGCGTTTGTCAATAGTTTATCTATAAAATGAAGTATTAAAATTTAATACTATATTGCTTTGTTAACTTTAATCAGGATGTGGGGCAGGGGCTGATGTTCATAAAATAGTGCTTGATTATACATAAAAGCGGTGATATAATAATTATGTATGCGGCTTTGCCGATCTTATTTTTTGATAAAAGGAAGGTATGGAAAATGACTAAGATATCTATTTTTTCGGGCTTTCTCGGAGCCGGAAAGACAACGCTGATAAAGAAGCTCATCGCTGACGGCTTCAACAACGAGAAGCTGGTGCTGATCGAGAACGAGTTCGGAGAGATCGGCATTGACGGCGGCTTTTTGCAGGAGGCAGGAGTGCAGATCACCGAGATGAATTCGGGGTGCATCTGCTGCTCGCTGGTGGGGGATTTCGGCAAGGCTCTGAGACAGGTGCTCGAGCAGTACAGCCCCGACAGGATAATCATCGAGCCTTCGGGCGTGGGCAAGCTCTCGGACGTTATCCGTGCTGTACAGGACCTGGGCATGGAGGACGTTGAGCTGGACGGCTTCACGACTGTTGTTGACGCAAAGAAGTGCAGGCTCTACCAGAAGAATTTCGGAGAGTTCTTCAACAACCAGATAACCTACGCAAGCTGCCTGATACTCAGCCACACGGCAGGGCTTTCTCAGGAGAAGCTGGACGACTGCCTGGAGCGTCTGCGTTCCCTCAACGACAAGGCGACTATCGTTACCACGGAATGGGACGAGCTGACGGGTGCCGCACTTGTTGAGGCTATAACTCAGAAGAACACCCTTGATGACGAGCTTTCTTCCCTGCTCGCAGAGGCTCAGAAGCAGAGCGAGCATGACGAGCATGAGCATGAACATCATCACCATCATCACCATCATCACCACGATGAAGAGCATGAGCATCATCATCATCACGGCCACGACGAGGAGCACGAGCATCATCACCACCACGACCACGATGAGGAGCATGAGCATCATCACGATCACGGTCCCGACTGCACTTGCGGATGTCACGATCACGACCACGGACATCACCACGCTGACGATGTATTCACCAGCTGGGGTGCCGAGAGCGCAAAGAAGTTCACCAAGGAAGAGATCACGGCTGCTCTTGAGGCTCTCGAGGACGAGAAGAGATTCGGCTATGTGCTGAGGGCTAAGGGCATCGTTCCCGCTCAGGACGGCAGCTGGATACACTACGACTACATTCCCGGAACGCCGGATGTGAGAACGGGCTCGGCAGGAGTTACGGGCAGGCTGTGCGTTATCGGCTCGAAGATAAACGAAAAGGCGATAGCCGAGCTGTTCGGCGTCGGGGAGGCATAAAAATGGCCGAAGAAAAGAACATTCCTCTTTATCTGTTCACGGGCTTTCTTGAAGCCGGCAAGACCAGCTTCATACAGACTACCCTTAACGACCAGCGCTTCAACACCGGCGACAGCACTCTCGTTATCCTCTGCGAAGAGGGAGAGATTGAGCTTGACGTTTCCAAGATGGCATCAAAGGACGTTAAAGTCGTCTATGCTGAGGACATATCGGAGATACAGGGAGAGGCTTTGACTGAGCTTATAGAAAAGAACGGCTCAAAGCGCGTTATGCTTGAATACAACGGTATGTGGCAGCTGCCTGACTTCTTCAACGAGCTGCCGGAGAACGTTATGGTATATCAGGAGATCTGCATCTGCGATGCTTCGACGTTCTTAAACTACAACGCGAATATGAGAAGCCTTGTGGTGGACAAGCTGAACACCGCGGAGCTTGTTATCTTCAACAGGTTCGATGAATCCATGGACATGATGACCCTGCACAAGATATGCAGAGGGGTAAGCAGAGGGATAAACATCGCTTACGAATACACAGACGGCAGAGTGAAATACGACGACATCGAAGACCCTCTGCCCTTTGACGTTAACGCTGCGAAGATAACCATAGAGGACAAGGACTATGCCCTCTGGTACCGGGATCTTATGGAGGACCCGAAGAAATACAACGGCAAGGAGATGACCTTCAAGGGCATCATCGCCGTGGATCAGGGCTTCCCTCCCAACACCTTTGCCATAGGCAGGCACGTTATGACCTGCTGCGTTGAGGATATCCAGTACATGGCGATCGCTGCGGAATGGAGCGGGACAAACACTCTTGCTCCCAGGGACTGGCTGAAAGTCACGGGAAAGCTCTCTTATGAAAAGAGCAAGCTCTACAGAGGCAAGGGGCCCGTGCTTAAGGTCACGGAGGCAGCAAAGACCTCGGCTCCCAAGCAGGAGGTCGCAACGTTCTTCTAAAACAGGAGGCTTAATATGGATAAACACAAAGGGTCACCCCGTATAGTAAAGCTTATCGAGGACAAGCCCAAGGGGCTCAAAAAGCTGCTGTTCACCCGAGCCGGCATCTTCCTTCTGCTGATAATCGTGCAGGTCGTGGTGCTGTCGCTGGTGTATAATTATTTTTCTAATTTCAAGTTCTGGGCAGTTATCGACTTACTGTTCATCCTGTGTATGTATTTTTATCTGTTCAACACGGACATGGATTCCAGCGCAAAGCTGACCTGGTGCGGACTGTTTCTGTTCTTCCCTGCACCGACGGCGTTGTTTCTGCTGTTCACGAGGCTGGACATCGGACACCGGGAGGAAAAGCGCAGGCTTAACCAGATGATAAAGGAATCGAGGAAGTGCTTAAAGCAGAATCCCATGACGATAGTCAAGGAAGAGCTTATAAACTCGGGCACCAACGATCTTTGCTTTTATCTCAACCGCTCGGGTCGTTTCCCGATATACGAGAACACAGAGGTAAAGTTCTTCCCTCTCGGCGAGGACAAGTTCAACGCCATGATACCGCAGCTCAAAGCCGCAAAGGATTTCATCTTCCTTGAATACTTCATCATCGACGAAGGACTCATGTGGGGGACGATACTTAAAATACTCATCGACAAGGCTGCCGAGGGCGTTGACGTAAGGGTGATGTACGACGGGATGTGCGAGATAACGACGCTGACGGGTGATTATCCCGAGCAGCTGGCGAAATACGGCATCAAGTGCAAGCCCTTCTCGAGGATAAGGCCCTTTATCTCCACATCGTACAACAACCGCGACCACAGAAAGATACTTGTTATCGACGGAAAGGTCGCCTTCAACGGCGGTGTGAACCTTGCGGACGAATACATAAACAGGATAGAACGCTTCGGACACTGGAAGGACACGGCTGTTATGCTCAAAGGCGAAGCTGTGCAGAGCTTCACGCTGATGTTCTTGCAGATGTGGAACATGACGGAAGCCGAGCCGAAGTGGGACGAGAGCAGGCTGCTTTTCCCGGCGCCCAAGACCGACGGTTTTGTTATGCCCTACTGCGATCAGCCCCTTGACGGCGAGAGAGTCGGCGAGAGCGTTTACATGGATATACTCTACCGCTCCATAAGCTACGTTCACATCATGACGCCCTATCTCATACTTGACAACGAGCTTGAAGCTGCGCTGAAATACGCTGCCAAGAGGGGTGTGGAGGTCAAGATAATCCTGCCGGGCATACCCGACAAGACCACGGCATACTCCCTTGCTAAGAAGCACTACAAGTCCCTGCTTGACGCAGGCATAGAGATATACGAATACACTCCGGGCTTCGTTCACGCGAAGGTATTTGTCAGCGACGACGAGAAGGCTGTTATCGGAACCATAAACCTTGACTACCGCAGCCTTTACCACCACTTTGAATGTGCCACCTATCTTTACAGGACGGCCTGCATTTCGGAAATCGAGGCAGATTATCAGGAGACGCTGAAAAAATGCCGCAAGGTAAGCTACGAGACTATCGCCAACGAAAAGCTGTCCATAAAGATAAAAGGAAGCCTTCTGAGAGTAATAGCACCGCTGCTTTGATATGAAAACATCCCTTTCCTTTTCGGAGAGGGATGTTTTTATGCGAACAAAAGAGGCTGCACAGCATTTTCACTGTGCAGCCTTTTTATTGCTTGTGCTGTCTGAGCCTGAAGCTTACGGATTTTCTTCCTTATACTTCTTGTATTCCTCGTTGAAGGTCTTGAGCTCGGACTCGATGGTACCTCTGTACTGCTCCTTAAGAACTGCCCATGTGAACTGAGCGCCGTTCTCGTCTTCCTTCATAACGGAGGTGTACATATAGGAGTTTACAGCCTCGAGGGTGTCGTTGTTTGCAGCGTAGTCATCGGAGATGACCGTGGAGATTCCGCGGCCCGGATCCATGATCTTGGTATAGGTGTCGTCGTCAAGAAGCTCGTAGCCTACCTTGTACATATCCTCTGTCCACTGAGGATTGGTGGTGAAGAACTTCTCCTTGTCGATCTCCTTATACTTTTCGTCGGTGGTAACGGTCTTAGCGCACTCCAGCCATGTCTTGACTGCTACGTCCTTTTTGGAGCCGTTTACCCACATATAGGTCTCGATGTCGGGGATATAGTAGAGGGTATCGGTGTTGGGGTCCTTAGGCATAGGAACGTTGCCCCACTCCTCGTCCTCCTTGGGAGTATGAGAATCCATGGAAGCCCAGGGTCCCATAGCGTAGAACAGGATGTTCTCCTTGAAGCAGTCGGAAGCCTGGCCGATCCACTGGTTGTAATAGAAGTTGTTCTTCTTTACGTCGTAGA
>CAMVOF010000097.1:0-8361 GCA_947169055.1 uncultured Clostridia bacterium | reverse complement strand
GCAGCGTCAACATAACGGTCGGCATTCCTGATGCCTGCCTGCTTTGCCACCTCCGAAACGGTTATGGGGTTGTCTCCCGAGATGACCTTGACCTCAACGCCTTCGTCCGCAAAGAACTTGAAGGTCGCAGGTGCCGTCTTTCTAACGGGGTTCGTTATCAGCACCAAAGCCAGAGGCTCGCAGTCTTCTGTAAGAGCCTTGCCGTCGGGAGTGCCGTCGTATCTCGCAAAGGCAAGCACACGGTAGCCCTTGCGGCTGTGCAGCTATCTCCCTGCGGTATTCCTCGAACCTGTCTCTCAGTATGCGTTCGGGAGCTCCGAGAACATAAGCGGCATCCTCAAAGCTGACGCTGGAGTATTTGAACTCCGACGAAAAATCGGTGTGAGAGATTATCTTTTCCCCTGTGGGCTTCGTGAAGTATTGCTTCATGGCAGCCATGGTGATGTTGTCGGCAGTCTGTTCGGCAGCAAAGTCGCTCAAAAGCGGGAAGAGCTGCTCCTTGCCGAGCTGTCCCACAGGAATAACGTCCGTGACCCTCATCACGTTCTCGGTTATGGTGCCTGTCTTGTCAACGCAAAGCACATTGACCCTCGCAAGGGTCTCGATGCACTTCATGTTGTGAACGAGTACTTTCTGTCTTGCAAGCCTCATGGCGCTGATAGCAAGTGTCACGCTGGCCAGCAGGAACAGTCCCTCGGGTATCATTCCGATAACGGAAGCAACCGTCGATCTTATGCTCTCGGTGTAGCCGATGCCCTTCTTAATGTACATAGAGTAGAACTGCAAAAATCCGATAGGTATGATGATGACGCCTGCCAGTTTTACGATCTTGTTCAGCGAGCGTATCATCTCGGACTGCTCGCCTTCCTTGACCTTCTTGGCCTGTATCGTCAGCTGGGAGATGTATGAATCCGCACCGACCTTTGTCAGCCTTGCCTTGCAGGAGCCTGAAACTATGTAGCTGCCGCTCATGAGCTCCGAACCGTTCTCCTTGACTATCTCGTCAGCCTCACCGGTCAGCAGAGCTTCGTTAGCCGAGACTTTGCCCTCGACAACCACAGCGTCGGCTGGTATCTGATCTCCCGCCGTGAACAACACTATGTCGTCAAGCACAAGCTTCTCCGAGGGCAGGCTTTGTTCGACCCCGTCCCGTATCACCGCGGTGACAGGGGAGTTCAGCATGGTCATCTTGTCCAGCAGCCTTTTTGAACGTGTCTCCTGCACGATACCGATAAGGGTGTTGGTCACGATTACCGGCAGGAATGTCAGATCCCTGTAGGAGCCGCCGATTATCAGCAGCACCGCAATGACCGCGAAGATGAAGTTGAAGTAGGTGAAAACGTTGGTAAAAATTATCATCCCTATGGCTTTTGAAGGCGGCTTGACCGGCTTGTTGTCGAAGCCTGCCGCAATACGCTCATTCACCTGAGCAGCGGTCAGCCCGACATTCGGCGAAGCCTCGACCCTGGCGATCACAGCGCCTGATCTTTTCTTTTTCATAGGATACGATCCGCTCCTTTCCGTTTAGCAAAATCAGTAATGAATATATTATAACACCACAGTTAAGAAAAATCAAGTCGCAGCGCAAAACCGGCGGACACTATTATTTTTCACTGTTCACTGCTCACTGTTCACTGAGTGAGCGCTCATAGGCGCGAGGATTCCCGCATATTATCATATCAGTACGACACGCTGCCGAAACGGCAGCCGAAAGGAGCCGCCATGCTTGATGTACTGATATCCATACTCTCACGCCATTTTCTGTTCTTTGCCCTGCATTTCGACAGCCGTACCACCTTCCCAAAGCCCCTCTCCGCCAAGGAGGAGCGTGAGTGCTTCGAGAAAATGCGCCAAGGCGACAGATCTGCCCGGGAAAAGCTCATCGAGCATAACCTCCGCCTTGTGGCCCATATCACAAAGAAGTATTATTCCGCAGCACCCGACAGAGACGACCTGCTCTCCATTGGCACCGTCGGGCTCATAAAAGCCGTCTCCACCTTCGACGGCTCCAAGGGCAGCAGGTTCGCCACCTATGCCTCTCGCTGCGTCGAGAACGAGATCCTCATGCACTTCCGGAGCCTGAAGAAAACAGCCGGCGAGGTTCACTTCGACGAGCCTATCGAGACCGACAAGAACGGCAACAGCCTTACTTTGATCGACATAATCCCCGACGGCAGCAGCATCGACGAGCTTATCGAAGCCAAGGCTGATTCCCTGCGTATCTACGAGCTTCTGCCCAGCCTCACCGACAGGGAAGCCGAGATAATCTCCCTGCGCTACGGGCTCTACGACAAAGCTCCCCTGACCCAGCGGGAAACAGCCGAGCGTCTCGGCATCTCAAGGTCTTATGTCTCACGGATAGAAAAAGCGGCCATCGAAAAGCTCAGAGTCTTCTTCTCCGACGGCACATAAAAAGCTCCGGCCTTTCCGGTCGGAGCTCTTCGTACTATTTGTGTTTCAGGGAGACTACCGTCTCTATGCCCGTTGTGTGGGGGAACATATCCACAGGCTGTATCTTCACAGCCTCGTAGCCGTTCTTCACGAGGAAACGCAGATCCCGTTCGAGGGTCTCTATCTTGCAGGAGATGTAAACGGCCCGCTTGGGAGCAAGCCTGCAAAGGGTCTCGAGAAAGCGCTTGTCGCAGCCAGCCCGGGGTGGGTCAAGCATTACCGCATCCGCCCTCTGCCCATTGGAGTAGAACTCTTCCATGAACCGTCCTGCGTCGGCGTTTACGAAAACTGCGTTCTTTGCACCGTTCAGCTTAGCGTTGGCTTCGGCGTCGGCACAGGCCGAGGAATTGAGCTCCGCTCCTATCACCTTTTCCACCCTGTCGGCGCAGATAAGACCGATAGTCCCCGTGCCGCAGTAGGCGTCGATAAGGGTGTCCTGCGAAGTCAGCTCAGCCGCTTCAACGGCAGCGGAGTAGAGCTTTTCCGTCATCACGGAGTTCACCTGCCCGAAGGACCTGGGCGAAACACGGAACCTCTTGCCGAGGATCTCGTCCTCGATGTATCCCTTGCCGAAGAGAACTATGTCCTGCCTGCCGAGGGTCAGGGGAAGGGGATCGGTGCATACGTTCAGCACCACCGAAACGATCTCGGGGTGAGCCTTTGTCAGCGCAGAGATAAAGCTTCGCTTTGAGGGAAGCACCGGGCTCTGTGCACAGATGCAGAGCATCAGCTGGCCGGTTTTTCGGCTGTATCTTGTGAGTATGTGCCGGACAAGTCCCTTGCCGGTGCTTTTGTTGTAGGGGAGTATCTTCATGGACTGCATCAGCCGCCTTGCCGTCAGCACGGCTGCGGTGCAGTGCTTGTCCTCCAGCATACAGTCGTCGGTTGCGACTATCCTGCCCGACGAGGACTGATAGACCCCGGAGATCAGCCTTTTGCGGCTGTCAAAGGCAAGAGCTGTCTGTACCTTGTTGCGGTAGTTGTAGGGCTCGTCCATGGAGATCATCGGCTCGACTTTTGCGAACCGCGAAAGCATACGCTCTGCCTTCTGCTGCTTGTATTCCAGCTGTTTATCATAGGGCATATCGAGCTGGCATCCGCCGCATCTTTTGAAGCAGGTACAGCTTTTTCTCCCGGTGACGGGGTCTGTCTTTATGTGTTCGGACATCAGAGATCATTCGTCCTTTCGTCAGCTTGCCCAGCCTAAAAGCAGATAGGTTGCCACCGACAGCACGCAGAACAGCGAGACCGCAGCGGTCAGCGTTGCCGAGCAGACCTTTTTCAGCCTTGTCTCCTCTCCCTTTTCCAGCAGGTCGAAGAGCATCGCGTATTGGACGACTCCGACGACAAGCAGGGGAGATATGTATCTGAAATTCTGTGTGCAGGTGTTCGGATACAGATAGCAGAAAACATAGAAATAATACATGGAAACTGTCCAGTAGGACACGAAGAAGACCTTGGCATAAGCCGGGAGCTTTGTATCTTTTTTGAAGACGAGAACAAAGGTCAGTACAACTGCCGCTATCGCCAGCAGTGCAGCCACCCAGAAAAGAATGGTGGGAATGAAGGTCGTTCCGCCGGGGAAAGAGCTGCTGTCCAGGAATTCGTCGAACAGCGAGTTTTTGAGGATAGCAACGTTGGGGTTGTATTCGTCGTAATCCTTTCCGTATTGTATGAAATTCTCGAAAACCGGCGAGAACTGCTTGGGGTTGAAGTCCGTCAGTCTGCCGAAAATGTCGTCACCCACATACTGATGGGACATACCCACGTTGGGAACATAGTCGTAGGACATATTGTAGAGCAGCTTGTTCTTTATCTGCCACCACAGTGCCGGAGGGACAACCACCAGCCCGAAAACTGCGAACTGCTTTAAGAATTTCACATATTCGTCTTTGTGCTTGATGAACTGCCACAGGAACATTATCGCAACTGCCGGAGCGATGATACCCGCATTGAGCTTTGCCATCATCGCAAAGCCTATGGCCAGGGCTATGGGGATAATATTTCGGGTCGTGGGCGTTTTGCACCAGCGCATCGTCAGCAGTATGGCCAGTACAGTGAGCAGGCAGGCCAGCTGATCGTTGTTGATCGATCCCGATGAAAGGATATAGGACGGGTGGAAAGCAAAGAGTGCTAAGGGTACCAGCAGAGCCTTGCCGGAGAAGCCGAAATGCCTGAGCAGCTTGTATACTATTATAACAACAGCTGCGGAATAGAAGAGCATCAGCATCTGCAGGGATTCTCTTGCAAAGTTCCTTGAAACGCCGAATATCTCTTCGCAGATGTATATCCATACCGCCGAGACAGTGTGGTGCAGAGGCGGCTGATAGAACTGGAATTTCGTCCTCGGGTCGAAGTCCGGCAGGGCACGGTTCTTCAGGATGTACTCGATGTATCCTGCGTGTCCGCGGTCTGTGTCGAAGGTGCCCATGTCGTGCTGCCTTGTATAGACGGAGGTGTAAAGCACATAGCAGAACTTTATCGCAAAGCTTATCACCATTATCATCAAGGCTGTGTGGCGGTCGCTGTTCTTTTTGTCCTTCATCATCAGTCCGCGCAGCAGAAGAGCCGGCAGGGCGATGCCTGCGAAAATCCATATCACCTTGTGCTGGGAGGATGTGAAGGCCTTTGCAACGGCGAAGCCTGCGATGAGCAGACCTGCAAGCACGGCTGCAAGGCTCATCTTGTCTGTCTTGCCTCCCGACTTTTTCTTGAGGTAATATACGGCACCCGAACAAGGCACCGCGATATACACCAGGCAGATCATCATGAGGGCGGCATCTGTTATGTTCTGATATGCGCCGAAGCAAAGGGGAGTCAGCCCCACGCAGATAAGGAAGGCACACCAGAACGGATGTGCTCCCACGGCGTCGTAGAATTTGTTCATTCGTTTGTATATGTTCTGCATTTTTAATTACCGCCCGATGTTATTTTTCCTCGTGGTATTCTTTCTCTGTGTTAACGTTCCAGATCGCGCTCTTGTCGGTGCTGCCCTCTGCAACAGCCCTTGCGGCATAGATGCCCGTGAGCATCGAGTGATCCATGTTGTTGTATCTGTGCTGTCCGTTCCTGCCGACGCAGAAGAGGTTGTCGAACTTGTCCAGGAAGCGGATGACTCTGTCGAAATACTTGTAGGTGTCGAAGTATGCGGGATATGCTTTCTTGACACGCTCGCGGTGGAAGTCGAGAACAGCCTCTCTGTCGATGACGCCCATCTTCACCAGCTCGTCTATTGCAAAGTCGGCGCAGTCCTCAGCACTCATGTTCCAGAAATCGTCGCCCTCGGCGCAGAAGTATTCAAGCCCTATCCAGACCGTGTTCTCTGCGTCCTTAACGAGATAAGGCGACCAGTTGTTGAATATCTGTATGCGTCCCAGCTTGACTCCCTTGTCCTGAACATATATCCAGCAGTCGGGAACGATGTTGCCGAGAGTCTTCTTGCCGGTGAGGTTCTTGAGCTTCAGCTTGTCCACCAGCAGCCCCACGGTGACGAAATCCCGGTATGGAAGTCCGTAAGCTATGCGCTGTACCTTCTTGCAGACGTCTCCGCCCTCCATTGAGAGCAGCAGGTCCTTTATTGGCATCGAGGAGATGAAAACATCACCCTCGATGGTCTTCTCGCCCTCCGGGGTGTCGCAGACAACAGCCTTTATCTTCTTGTCCTCTTCGATTATCTTCTTGACCTTGTATCCCTTGCAGAGCTTCACTCCGCCTTCGCAGGCTCTTTCGCAGGCAAGCTCCCAAAGCTGTCCCGGGCCGTATTTCGGATACCAGAACTGCTCGATAAGAGATGTCTCCACCTTACCGCTGTTGATGTGGAACAGCTTTTTGAGCATATCCTTCACAACGGCGATTATGGAAAGTCCCTTTACACGCTGAGCTCCCCATTCTGCGGAGATCTCTCTCGGGTGTCTGCCCCAGAGCTTTTCGGTGTAGCCCTCAAAGAACATACTGTAGAGCACTTTTCCGAAGCGGTTGATGTAGAAATTCTCAAGATTGGTCTCGGGCTTCTTGAAAGCGCAGCTGTAAAGATAGCTGAACCCTGCCTTCATCGTTGTGAAGAAGCCCATGTTCTTTATGGTCTCGGGCTTCAGCGAGATAGGATAGTCAAAGAACTTCCTGTCGTAGTATATCCTCGAAACACGGTCACGCACCAGCATTACAACGTCGTCAGTCTCGGGGTCGGGGCCGCCTTTTTCAAGGGGCTTCTCTCTGCCGAGGAGCTCGTCGTCAAAGGAGTTTTTGCCCTGTATCGGCATAAGCTCCTTCCACCAGTTCATGACTTCTTCCGACTTCGAGAAAAAGCGGTGTCCGCCTATGTCCATGCGGTTGCCGTTGTATCTTACTGTCTTTGAGATGCCGCCAAGCTCCTGCGATCCTTCAAGGAGGGTGACATCATACTCTCCTCCGATCTTTGCCAGCTCGGCAGCAGCGGTTATCCCGGCAGGGCCGGCTCCGATTATTACGACTTTCTTCATATCTCAAAACTTCCTTTCGATAGCTCAAGAAGGCTTTTTATTGAATATAATAAATTTTCTTGCGGCGAAATTCCAAATGAAGACCACTACCGTCGAGACCAGCTTGCCGATGAGATAATACTTGTCCTCCGGTATGAAGGACAGGGGCTGCCTCGGCGCGATTATCTCGTCGAAGAAGGTGATTATCCCTAAGTTTATCAGCAGCCCGATAACGCCTATCAAGGCGAATACCGCAAATTCCGCAAGGCGGTTTTCGATCTTCGAGTGCTTGAATATCCACAGCGTGCTCAGCAGATAGTTCACCGCCAGCCCGAGGATGAATGCGATGACGGAAGCGATCTTGTCGTTCATGCCGAAGACCTCGACAAGCAGCACCAGCGTGCCGTAATCCACAACAAAGGCAAAGCCCCCGACAAATAAATATCTGAAAAACTGGATAAACGTGTTGTCGGTCTCACCCGTAAACAGAGCTTTTATTTTCATACTATTATATAACATTCCTTAATTAAGATATAATTCAACATTTTCCATTATAGCATTTACTATAGTGTTTGTCAACAACGGAAAGAGGATTTCAGCCCTTTCGGAAGGGCTCGATGAAAAATAAAATGATGAACAAGAAATCGAGAGAAACAGAGAAAAACAGAGAGAAATAGAGCGAGAGAGGGGTATAAATTAAAAATTCGGCATATTGCCTATTGACTTTTGCTTTCGGGTAGTGTATAATCAACAATGTTGCGGGTCCGGCGCATTATGCGTGTCGGACGAAAAATGCAGCCCGGAGCTCTCACGTCCGAAGCTGCATACATCTAAAAGGAGGAACTGACATGGCAACATATATGCCTAAAACAAGCGATATCACTCGCAAGTGGTATATCCTTGACGCTGAGGGACAGCCCCTCGGACGTGTTGCAGCAAAGGCTGCTCATATCCTTCGCGGCAAGCATAAGCCCACCTTCGCACCTCACGCAGACTGCGGAGACCACGTTATCATCATCAACACAGACAAGGCTGTTCTCACCGGCAAGAAGCTCGAGCAGAAGGCCTACAGATGGCACACCGGCTGGATCGGCGGCCTCAAGGAGATCAAGTATGACAAGCTCATGGCAGAGCAGTCTGACAGAGCTATGACCATCGCAGTAGAGGGAATGCTCCCCAACAATACTCTCGGCAGAGCCGCTGCAAAGAGGCTGAGAGTTTATAAGGGTGCTGAGCACAACAACGCTGCTCAGAAGCCCGAGAAGTACGAGCTTTAAGGAAAGGAGCAAGAAAGATGTACGAATCAAAGAGACCCTTTTTCTACGGTACAGGAAGAAGAAAGCATTCTGTAGCCCGCGTTCGTCTTTACGAGGGCACAGGTAAGATTACTATAAACGGCAGAGACATCGACGATTACTTCGGTCTTGAGACCCTCAAGCTGATCGTTCGTCAG
>CAMVOF010000096.1:0-8555 GCA_947169055.1 uncultured Clostridia bacterium | reverse complement strand
GTCAGAAGGCGTATCATGGACATGGGCATGACAAAGGGAACAGAGGTCAGCGTGCGTAAAGTTGCACCCCTGAGAGACCCTGTTGAGATAACCGTCCGGGGATACGAGCTTTCCATCCGCAAGGCTGACGCCGAAATGGTGGAAGTGGGAAGCAATGAACAGTGAACAGTTAAGGCAACACCGCACAACCCACGGCTAACGCCTCTGCACGGTATTGCCTTAAGAGTGAAGAGTTAAGGTATCGCCTGCGGCGATGAATTTTTTGATTAAAAGTTAGCTACAGCTAACAACATGAGAGGAAGAATAATATGAGTATCAGAATCGCGCTTGCGGGAAATCCGAACTGCGGAAAGACCACGCTTTTCAATGCGCTTACGGGCTCCAATCAGTTCGTCGGGAACTGGCCGGGAGTCACGGTGGAGAAGAAGGAGGGCAAGCTCAAAAAGCACAGCGGCGTAACTATTGTCGATCTGCCGGGCATCTATTCCCTTTCGCCCTACACCCTTGAGGAAGTGGTGGCGAGGAATTATCTTGTGGGAGAAAGGCCCGACGCCATACTGAACATAATCGACGGCACGAACTTGGAGAGAAATCTTTATCTGACGACCCAGCTGACGGAGCTGGGCATCCCTGTTGTTCTTGCCGTGAACATGATGGACGTTGTGAAAAAGAACGGCGATAAGATCGACACCGAAGAGCTTGGACAAAGGCTGGGCTGCAAGGCTGTGGAGATATCGGCGCTGAAAGGCACGGGAGTTGCGGAAGCCGCAGAAGCCGCCGTGGATGCGGCTAAAAACGGAAAGACCGTTCCCATGCACACCTTCAACGGCGTTGTTGAGCACGCGCTGGCACACATCGAGGAAGCTGCTGTACATGATCTTCCCGAAGAGCAGCAGCGGTGGTATGCTTTAAAGATATTCGAGCGTGACGAGAAAGTTCTGGAGCAGCTGGAGCTTTCGGGAAGCCTGCTCTCTCACATCGAAGCTGACATAGCCGCAGCGGAAAAAGAGCTTGACGATGATGCCGAGAGCATCATCACCAATGAGAGATACATCTACATCTCGGACGTTATAAAGTCCTGCTGCAAAAAGCACAGCGCCGCTTCCCTTTCCACCTCGGACAAGATCGACAGGGTCGTTACCAACCGCTGGCTGGGACTGCCTATATTCGCGGTGATAGTGTTCGCGGTTTACTGGATATCCATGGTGGCTGTGGGCACTCCCATGACGGACTGGGTGAACGACGGAGTCTTCGGCGACGGCTGGCATCTGCTGGGGATAGGCACGTCGGATTTTGAAGACGCAGAAGAAAAATACGGCGACACCAATGAGATCATCACTGCCTTTGCGGAAGAATACGGCGATGCGGATGCTCTTGCCGAAACGCTCGACACAGAGGGAGAGGATTTCGACGAGGCTGCTGCCAAGTCTGCTCTCGACGAGCTTATAGCCGCTTCTCCTGCCGACGCGGAGATCGAATACACCCTCGAGGACGAAGAGACTCTCGAGACCACCACCGAGACCGCCGACAAGGCAGCTCTCGAAGACGCAGCTGCACAGTATCTCGACAAGGAATACAAGCCCCATTATGATGCTCCGGCTTTGGAGGATTACGGCGTGTTCGTTCCGAGCCTGCCCTCTCTTGCCGAGGAAGGCCTTGACAAGGCAGGTGCTGCAGACTGGCTCAAGGGGCTTATCATCGACGGCATCATCGCAGGTGTGGGAGCTGTTCTGGGATTCGTTCCCCAGATGCTGGTGCTGTTCCTGCTGCTGGCCTTCCTTGAAGCCTGCGGATACATGGCTCGTATCGCCTTCGTTCTCGACAGGATATTCCGCAAATTCGGTCTTTCGGGCAAGTCCTTCATCCCGATGCTGGTAGGCGTAGGCTGCGGAGTTCCGGGCATCATGGCTTCCAGGACTATCGAAAACGAACGTGACCGCCGCATGACCATAATGACCACGACTTTCATCCCCTGCAGCGCAAAGGTGCCCTTCATCGCCATGATAGCAGGCGCACTTTTCGGCGGTTCTGCCTGGGTATCCACATCGGCTTATTTCATCGGCATGGCTGCCATAATCCTTTCGGGCATCATGCTTAAAAAGACAAAGATGTTCTCGGGTGATCCTGCGCCCTTCGTTATGGAGCTTCCTGCTTACCATATGCCGACGGTGGGCAACGTTCTCCGCTCCATGTGGGAAAGAGGCTGGTCCTTCATCAAGAAGGCCGGTACCGTCATCCTCATCTCAACGATTTTCGTTTGGTTCACCAGCCGCTTCGGCTTTGTTGACGGCAGCTTCCGGATGCTCGAAGAAGATCAGCTGGACAGCTCCATGCTTGCAAAGATAGGCAGCGCCATAGCCTGGATATTCTCGCCCCTGGGCTGGGGAAACTGGCAGGCAACTGTTGCTTCCTTCACGGGCCTTGTGGCAAAGGAGAACATCGTCGGCACCATGGGCATACTCTACGGCGGAGGAGACAAGACAGTATGGCAGAACCTTGCAGTATCCTTCACGGGCATCGCAGGCTTCTCCTTCCTGGTATTCAACCTTCTCTGCGCACCTTGCTTTGCGGCGATCGGCGCTATCAAGCGTGAGATGAACAATCCCAAGTGGACGCTGTTCGCTGTGGGTTATCAGTGCGGCTTCGCTTACTGCATCGCACTTCTGATAAACCAGTTCGGGCTTCTCTTCACAGGAGATGTAAACCTCATCGGACTTGCCGCAGCGATAGTTATTCTCGGAGCAATGATCTATATGCTGTTCAGACCCTACAAGGAAGCTGACAAGCTCACGGTAAAGAACAAAAAGCTGGCAATAAACTCGAAGTGATAATATCACAGACAACGAAAGGAGACAACTATGCTGTCGTGGATAGGAGCTAACATCGGGACGATAATTATATGTGCAGTGCTTGTGCTGATCGTCTCGGCGATAATACTGAACATGATAAAAGAAAAGAAAAAAGGCCGCTCGCCTGTCTGCGGCGGCAGCTGCGGACACTGCCCCATGAACTGCAAATGCGGCAGCCTGCGCAAGTAGAAAATCAAGTTGATCGCCATTCCGAATAAAAGACCGCACAGGGATCGTTCTGATCTCCGTGCGGTCATTTCTTTTGCTTTTTCATTTTATGTTCTGCCAAAGCAGTCCGCAATCTGTGCTGTACCAGACCAGCCTGCCGGAACGGAACAGCGGCAGCCTGACCTGCACAGGCCACTCGGGATACTGCCTGAACATCATAAGGGTGCAGTCGTTCTGGTATGCCACGAAGGAAATGTAGCTCTCCTTTGTCATGGGGTGGCTCGAGGTTATATAAAGCTCGCCGCCGAGATCTTCCACCGTTAGCTTTTCGCTCTGCTCCGCCTCTCCGGGTTCGAGAGGAAGAAGCTTGTTCCCGCAGCAGGTGACGGAAGCCTCGGAGGCGGCTGTTATTATATTCCCGCACTCGCGGCACACATAAAATCCCAGCTTTTTCATATTTCCCGTCTCACTTTCCTTTAAGTCTATGCTTCCCGAAAGCAGGGTCTGAACGTCCGTGCCGAAAACATCGGCAAGCTCCGTCAGCATCGAGATATCGGGGCATCCCTTTCCTGTTTCCCATTTTGACACAGCCTTATCGCTGACATTAAGGCGCTCTGCGAGCTGCAGCTGTGTAAGGCCGTTCTTTATCCTGAAGGAACGGATAAGGGCTCCTGTCTTTATCTGATCCATAATATCATCTCCTGTCCTGCTCCCATTATACAATACGACAAGGTGCAAGTCAATCTACGCTCGGTAGAGTCGGGACTTAAGGCAACACCGCGCAACCCGCGGCTTGCGCCTCTGCACGTCATCTGCTTGCATATTTTCCGTCATAGCACACAAATTTTCCTTGCCGGGCGTCAGCCCGCCTGCGTCAAATTTATGCACTCTGACGAAAAATCTGACTGTGCATCTGACGCACAGGGGTTGTGCGGTATTGCCTTTATTTCTCCATTCTCTCCACTCCGTACATATAGACCTTCATGCTGATAAAACAGGAAATTATGTACATCGGAACGGATGCCCAGACAAGAACTCCTGCCCAGGATCTTGTGATGCGGCTGAGATCGAATTCGGCGATGAACTTGAAGAATTTCTCCATTATCTCGTCCTGGGTGCCTATCCACGAAAGGTCGCCGAACAGCAGATAGATAACTGCGGCAAGGATCATCATTATCATTATGCCGCCCTTGACCTGGCTCCCGACCTTGCTGCCGAAGGCGAAGATGAAAGGCATCTCTATGGCACGCATAATAAGGCTTATGCACACAAGCAGCATGAGAAGTCCACGCAGGCTCGGGACAGAGCTGTCATACTTTCGCATGGCAAAGTTGCAGCCGTAGGTCACGGCGAAGGTGAGAAAGAGCATCAGCAGCAAAAGGATATACGTTGAGAGCACCTGCTTCTCCCTGCCTCTCGGGACTGTGCAGAGATAGTAGCCCCACTTCCGTCTTTCATCGCTCTGGACAAAATTGAGGGAGAAGGCTCCGTTTATCAGAAAGCTCATAGCTCCCATCACCGCAAAGAAGCCCTGAACGAAAAGCCCCATTTTCTTAAAGGAGTCCGAGCTGTCGTCTGCTATCATCATAATGCTCATCAGCACATTCAGAAATAACAGCGTCATCAAGGCACAGCCCAGCCACTTTATATTTATCCTTATCTCTTTTCTTAAAAGTCCGAGCATTATCCGTCCCTCCTTTTAAGTCCCTTTACGCTGAGGAAATAGGACAGCACGCACAGCCCCAGCACGACTGTGGGCAGCAGCCACCAGGCGTTGTCGGCAAGCCACTTGAAGGGCTCCATAAGCGTTTCCTTGTAGAATGAATTCATTACTTCGTCGGGGATATCGTCGCTGCCCAGGTCGTAGCCGTATTTTGAAACGTGGCGGTCCATAAGTCCCATAATGCCTTCGGCTATCCCGAAATATATCGCCGTGCAGATCAGCGCAAAGATGCCTGCCGCCTTCTTGGGGTTGCGGATGAGGTAATTGAGCGCCACCTTGAAATGCATCAGCATATAGAGCACAGCGTTTATCCCGACTATCGTGATAAGGTCCTTGGCCTTGAAATCCCCGCCAAACATCGCAAGGGCTGCAAAGTACATCACAAAGTTCACAAGTATGCAGCAGCCGAGGCTGATGAGATTCAATATATACACAGCTCCCACAGCCTGCTTTTCGGTGACGGGCAGTGTGCGGCTGAAAATGCGGAAACGGCTCTTCTCGTCCTCGGCGACGGTGTTGGTCATCTGACCGAGAGTAAGGGCAACGGGAGTTATCGTAAAAGCAAGGAAGTAAAACATAAACCCGTTGACGCCCCTCACCGACGCTTCGCCCAGGTGCCCGATATTGCCGTAGAGGGCGGAGAGCTTCACCAGCACGGACATTATGAGCAGCAGCAGGAACACGCAGAGGTCTATTATCCTCAGCTTGCGCGAAAGATAAAGCTCCTTGTAGATAAGTCCTTTCATTCAGCTCCACTCCTTTTTCCCGCGGTTGACATAATAGACCATTATGTCGTCGAGAGTTGCCGGGTCGATGACTGCGCCGGAATATTTCTTGCCGCAGGCTGCTTTGTCGGCGACGAGAAGCTCTGCTCCGAAGTCCGTCACACGGGCAGAGATGAAGTCCTCTTTTTCCACAGCCTCATAGTCGCTCTTAGAGCATTTCATTATGCCGTGGGAGGCAAGGATGTCGTCCTTGTAGCCTGTGAGAAGTATCTTTCCCCGGTCGATGAAGGTCACGCTGTCGGCGATCTTTTCGAGGTCGGAGGTTATATGGGATGACATGAGGATAGAGTTATCCTCGTCCTGCAAGAACTCCAGGAAGATATCCAGGATCTCGCTGCGGACAACGGGATCGAGGCCCGTCGTTGCTTCGTCCATTATCAGAAGCTTTGCGCCGTGGGAAAGTGCAGCGGCGATCTGCAGCTTCATCTTCATGCCCTTTGAGAAGTCTTTGAACTTCTTCTTTGTGGGCAGCTGGAAGCGCTCGAGGTAGGAGAAAAAAGTCTCGCTGCTCCATCTGTCGAATACAGAACCGAGCATCTTGTCTAAAGACTTGGCATTGAGCAGCTCGTGGAATGGCAGCTCGTCGAACACAGCCGAGATATTCCGCTTGATCTCCAGTGCGTGGTCTTTTGTGTCGAGGCCGAATATCCTCATATCTCCCTCGTCTGGCTTGATGATGCCCAGCAGGGAGTTTATGGTGGTGGATTTTCCGGCTCCGTTCTGTCCGATGAAGCCCATGATGCTGCCCTTGGGCACATTGAAGCTCACATGGTCGAGGGTGAAGCCGTCGAAGTGTTTTGTAAGTCCGTTTATCTCTATCGCGTTTTGCTGATCTTTCATAATGGGATCATTCCTCTCCGTCGTAGATGATGTCCAGCAGGTCGTGGAGCTCTTTGAGCCCTACTCCGCCCTGGGCAGCCTTTTCGCAGGCCTGTGCAAGGAGCTGTTCCGTCTGCTTGAGATACTCCTCCCGCAGGAGTTCTTTGTTCTGCCTTTTGACAAAGCTGCCCCTGCCCGTGAAGGACTCGATGAAGCCGTCTCTTTCCAGCTCTTCATAGGCTCTCTTTGTTGTTATCACGCTTATCCTGAGCGATTGCGCCAAAGCACGCATAGACGGAAGAGCGTCCCCCTCCGCGAGTGTGCCGTTCATGATCTGAGCCTTCACCTGCGAAACTATCTGCTCGTAGATCGGCTCGCTGCTCTGATTGGAAATAATTATGTCCATAATACACCTTCCGGAATTATATTGTGTATATCCTATATATACATTATACACACGATATATACATTTGTCAATAGGCTGAAACAGCAAAATCTGCACAAAAATAGAAACACGCCGTTGTGGTTTTTTCACAACGACGTGTTTGTTATACTTTATATAGGGCAATACCGTGCAACCCCTGTGCGTCAGATGCGCCGTCCAGTTTTTCGTCAGATTGCCTAAATTTGACGCAGGCTGGCTGGCGCCAGTCAAGGAAAATTTGGGTGATATGACGGAAAACTGGCAAGCAGATGGCGTGCAGAGGCGTTAGCCGTGGGTTGTGCGGTGTTGCCATAGTTTTACGGGTCGAGCTTCACTGCCTGCTTGCCCATATCGAAATAGCGCTGGCGTGCAAGGCTGTAGCTGTAGGAAACATTTCCTGCTATGGGGTCGGAGACATATACGACTCCTGCGTCAGCATCGTAGCCCGTAAGCACAACGCAATGCTCGTAAGCCACCCAACGCACGGCATTGCCGTCCTCTGTCTTCCATACGGTGGTAAGCGCGGTCTCATGCAGGCCGTTGCTGGTTATCCAGATAAGCACGGGCTTGCCGTTCTTGATGTAGTTGACAAGAAGGGTATCGAAATCCGTGCCGGAGATATCCACGGCTTTCTTTGTTCCTCCGTTTGCCGAGATGTATTTGTTTGCCGTGGCGGTTATGCAGGGAGCATAGCAGCCGTAGGAGCTTTCGCTCTCGGGGTCTCCGGCAAAGGTGGTGCGGTAATCAGCGCCGTACATCTCGCCGTCCTTCCAATAGAAGTCCATCTTCGGCAGATAGTCTCTCGCAAGGGTCAGCTTGTCGATATCATAGCCGTAGAAGTTCAGCAGCATAGTCAGGGATGTGACCTCACTGCCTGTGGGGAGCTCGGGGTACTGAGAGATATTCGCAACGTTTATATTTGCGCTGCCGGAGATATTAGCGCCAATAACGGCGTGCTTGTTCTCATTGGGGTCGGTGTTCTCTTCCGGCGGAGTGAAATTCTCCTGGTCGATCAAAGCAGGGTCGGAGGACTGGCCGTAGATCTTTTCCTCGCCGACCTTGATATAAGCCCTGACCATAACTGTGATTATCCCCTTCTTGGAATACTTTGTGGTAGTCTTCTCGGTGTCGGCATAGACCTTAGGCTCCTTGCCGCTTGCTGCTGCAAGGACTTCGTAGCCGTCGCACTTGGCAACTGCGGACCAGGTGAGGGACTTGCCGTCGGTGGTCAGCGCAGGGATGCCGGGCTTGGAGGGCAGGGTGTATGCCTCGATCTCCTTCGATTCCGCAGAGGCATAGGTCTTGTCGTCCTTATCGACGCAGGCCTTCACCACATAGCGGTAGATCGTTCCGCTCTCCACATCGGTGTCGGTGTAATCCAGCTCGTCGGAGGCAACGTTGGCGCAGAGAACGGGCTTTTCCTTCTCGTCCTCATCCTTCTTCTTGTCGTCCTTCTTGCCGGTGTATCTGTAAACGGCGTAGTAGCCTGCCTTCTTGACCTTCTCCCACTTTATGGTCACGGACTTGTCGTTCCCCTCGAACTCGGGATCGACTTCCGGTGCCGGCGGGACTATGCGGAAGGTCTTCTTTGCGGTAAGGTCTCCGCTGGTGACTTTAAGGGTCGCCTTGCCGATCTTCTTGTTGTTGGAGAGGCTCATCTCGAAGCTGTCTTCATCTAGGGTCTCGCCGTCCAGCTTCACCGTGAACTTCGGGGTTATCTCCTCGCCGGTGTAGGCGTAGTCCTTGGTCTTCAGCTCGATGACCAGCTCGGGGCCTGTTTCCTCCTC
>CAMVOF010000095.1:0-8688 GCA_947169055.1 uncultured Clostridia bacterium | reverse complement strand
CAACAGAAGAGGTCACGACCACCACCGCAGCCCCGGAAAAGGAGAAAGAGCCCGAAGGCTCCAAGGAGGAAAAAGAAGAGAAGACCACTACCGCGGCGTTCGCCCTTGAAGGCGAAGAGTCTAAGCTCAAGATCATTATAAACAACGAACGCTCAAAAGCAGGCCTGACAAGTTTGAAGACCGATAAGGGGCTCTGCAAAGCAGCTGCCGAAAGATGCAGGCAGATAAAGGAGAGATTCTCTGTTTTTAAACTGCCCTCTTCCTATATAAACAGCAATTTCACCGGCGGTCATCCCTGGTACAGCATGATCTACAGCTATGACCTGAGAGCGGATGACGGCGGTCTGGTGGATTCCGGCCTTTGCTACGAGATCATCGCAAAGGGCTACGAAACTGCCGACGATCTTATCTACGGACCCGAAGGACTGCTCGCAAGCATGAGCGGGTCGATAGATGGAACAGAGGCTTCTTCAAGCGGCAAGGCCATAGATTATGCCGGGCTTTATAACGGCAGGGATAATGATTACCGTATCAAGAAAAAAGCGGAGATCGACAAGGATCATCTTGAAGATCACCGCCCTGTATTAAAGCAGCAGCTTATAGGCATCGCCCGTAAAGATGACTACTGGGTCATTATAACCATTTCTCAGGAATAGTTTCCGCAAACAAAAAGCCGTCCTTTTCGGGGGACGGCTTTAATTTATAAAGCTATAACGTTTCCATGGAATGCTTAAACAGCTCCCGGTTTATCTCGATGACGGTCTGGCCGTTCTCGATGCCGAAGATGATTATGCAGTCTCTTTCGTTCCTGACGTATAGCTGGGAGTAGCCCGTCTTTTTCAGGAAGTCCTGTATCTCGCCGATATTCAGCCCGGCTGCTATCAGAAGGGCAAGGAGCTTGTCCCGCTTGGGAGTGGCTCTTATCCCGGAGAACAGCTGGTAAGCATAGACCCTGTTGATCTGCGACTCCTCAATGATGCGGCTTCTTGCAAGGCCTCTGGAGTCCATTATCTCGTTGAGCAGCTCGGAGACGGAACGTCTGCAAAGCTCCTCGCCGTTGCTCCGGATGAACTCGTCAACATTCTCTGCTTCTTTTATCTCGGACATAAGTTCAGCGGTAGTTCGTTTCATGATAAACCTCCGGCAGTCTGATCGTAACGATCGGTCTTTCTTGTATTATCATACCATAAAACCGGGGAAAAATCAAGAGGAAGTCGATTTTGGGTGCCGAGACAAAGGGAGTATTTCTGCACAAAAGGCAAGCGCCATTCTTGTGCAATAATATGATTTATCTTTTAGCTTATTCATAAACGCCGGTTTGTTGCACGTTTGTGTGCAACAAAATGTCTCTTTTCGGCTGTTAGTAGAGAGGAGTCACGGATAGACACATGAAGCACAGCTTAGTTTTGATCCGTCGAACTTCCCTGCCGATTTGCTTTTGTTTTGAGACCGAAAGGGGAAATTTATGAATAACAGCAGATACGTTGACATCAGAGGGATATGGATACCCGGGGATATACTTGCGGACAGGACTCTTTCGTTCCTCGAGAAGACCGTGCTTGCCGTCATCAGGGCGCTTGGCAAAAACAAGGGCTGCTTCGCTACGGATATGTACCTTGCTTCACAGCTCGGATGCACGGGGTACGAAGCCAAGCTCGCTGTGACGAGGCTTTGCGAGATGGGCTGTGTCAGCTGCCGCAGAAGCGGAGATACCCGTATCCTTTCCTTCATCGGACTGCCGAAAAATCCTTCTGATCTTCGTCCTGATAATATCATTGATCTTTTAAAGCAATAATATCATTGATAACATCATTGATAATATCATTGATAATATTAAAGTGATAATATCATTGATTATATAAACTTTAATATTAAAGTGATAATATCATGATATTATAGAAAAGAAAGAAAAGAAATGATAATATAAAGCTTTAATATTATTTGATAACATCATGATATTATCAGCGAGGAAGATAAAGAGAAGAAATTTATCAAATATCACAGAATAATTGTGAATAATTATTGACAGGGATATGTGGATTGTGATATAATATTCTGTGTATGAAATAATTTCTCAGGGAGGAATATCTATGGCAGTTATCAAGCTCAGCCCTGCCTTCAAGGACTATCTTTGGGGCGGAACAAGGCTCAGGGACGATTTCGGAAAGGACTGCAGCTTCGACAAAGTTGCCGAGAGCTGGGAGCTCTCCTGCCACAAGGACGGCGATTCCGTTGTCGCTACAGGCGAAGACAAGGGCCTGACTCTCAGAGAGTACATAGACAAGCACGGGAAAAGCGTGCTGGGCTCGGACTGCGAGGGCTTCGACCGCTTCCCCATACTCATAAAACTCATCGACGCCAAGGACAACCTCTCCGTCCAGGTACACCCGGACAACGAATACGGGCTGAGGGTCGAGGGCGAATACGGCAAGACCGAGATGTGGTACATCGTTGACTGCGACGAAGGCGCAGAGCTGCTCTACGGCTTCAAGCACGAGATATCCAAGGAAGAGTTCGCAGAGAGGATAAGGAACAACACCCTGCTGGAAGTCACCAACAACGTGCCTGTGCATAAGGGAGACGTGTTCTTCATCCGTTCGGGGACGCTCCACGCCATAGGCAAGGGCATCCTGATAGCCGAGATACAGCAGAACTCCAACACCACCTACCGCATCTACGACTACGGCAGAGTGGGCAAGGACGGCAAGCCCAGGGAGCTGCACATCGACAAGGCGATAGACGTGACTAAGCTGGCTCCGGCAGAGAACTATCCCGTTTCTCCCGCAGAGCAGCACGAGGGCTATACCTCCCGTCTTATGGCGAGCTGCGAGTATTTCACCACCTACGTCCTGGACATCGAGGACAAGGCCGAGCTGGAGGCTGACGGCACGAGCTTCAACAGCCTGCTGATACTCGAGGGCGAAGGAACTGTTTCCGGAGACGGGAAAGTGGATTTCAAAAAGGGCGACAGCATCTTCATCGCTGCCGGCACCGGAAAATATACGGTAGAGGGCAAGTGCAAGGCTGTGCTCTCAAAAGTGTGAGGAGGACAACGATATGAACAAGAAGACCAAACTTACCATTATCATACCGGCTTTCGCAGCCTGCGCATATCTGCTCGGGTTCATCCTTGCGAAGAACAAAGACCTCAAAAAGCTGTTCCGGACAATGTCCGGCTCTATGGCAGGGCTGTTCGTTACGCAGCTTGTATTATACTTAACGAAAAAAGACGAAGCGGAGGAGTAAAAGATGAAATATTACATAGGCATCGACCTTGGCGGCACTAACATCAAGGCCGGAGTTGTGAGCGAGGAATTCGAGATAGTTGCGAAGACCTCCTGCAAGACCAATCTGCCCAGACCGGCAGAGGCTATCTGCGCCGACATGGCTAAGGTGGCTCTCGAGGCCGTTGACCTTGCGGGGCTGACCCTCGATGATATCGAGACCGTGGGCATAGGCACACCGGGCACCGCAAATTCCGACACCGGCGTTATCGAGTATTCAAACAACCTGGGCTTTCTGAACTTCCCTGTGGTGAAGCTCATGCAGACCCAAATCGACAAGCCCTGCTTCGTTGAGAACGACGCTAACGCAGCTGCATACGGCGAGTTCGTTGCAGGCGCTGCAAAGGGTGCCAACGATGCTGTGTGCATCACTCTGGGCACAGGCGTCGGCGGAGGAATAATCATAAACAAGAAGATCTACTCCGGCTTCAACTTTGCCGGAGCCGAGATAGGACATACGGTCATCGACCCCAACGGTCCCGAATGTACCTGCGGAAGACGGGGCTGCTTCGAGGTATTCTCCTCGGCGACGGGCCTTGTAAGGATGACCAAGGATGCAATGCTCGAGGACAAGAGCTCCGTTATGTGGAAGATGAACGAGGAGGAGGGCAAGATCTCCGCCCGTACAGCCTTCAATGCAATGCGTGCAGGCGACAGAGCCGGCAAGGAGGTTGTCGATAAGTACATCCGCTACCTTGCCTGCGGAATAACCAACACCATAAATATTTTCCAGCCCGATATACTCTGCATCGGCGGAGGCGTGTGCAACGAGGGCGATCCCCTGCTGCTGCCGCTGAAGGAGCTTGTGGCCAAGGAAATATACACAAAGAACAGCTCGAAGAACACCGAGATCGTCATCGCGAAGCTCGGCAACGACGCAGGTATAATCGGCGCGGCATTTCTCGGGCTTTCCCACTGATAAAGGATATAACGGAGGTATCGACAATGAGTGAGAATTATTTTTGCAGCGGAGTTGACAAGGCTCCCCAGAGATCCCTTTTCAACGCTCTCGGCCTGACAAAAGAGGAAATGGACAGACCCCTTGTGGGCATCGTTTCTTCCTACAACGAGATCGTTCCCGGACACATGAATATCGACAAGATAGTTGAAGCCGTAAAGCTGGGCGTTGCTATGGCAGGCGGTACGCCTATCGTCTTCCCTGCCATCGCCGTTTGCGACGGCATCGCAATGGGACACCAGGGAATGAAGTATTCCCTCGTTACCCGTGACCTCATCGCAGACAGCACAGAGTGTATGGCTCTTGCACACCACTTCGACGCTCTCGTTATGGTGCCCAACTGCGACAAGAACGTTCCCGGTCTGCTCATGGCGGCAGCAAGAGTGAACGTTCCCACGGTCTTCGTTTCCGGCGGCCCCATGCTTGCAGGACACGTAAAGGGCGAGAAGAGATCCCTCTCCAGTATGTTCGAGGCCGTAGGCTCCTACGACGCAGGAAAGATGACTGCCGAGGACGTTGAGGAATTCGAGAACAAGGTCTGTCCCACCTGCGGAAGCTGCTCGGGTATGTACACCGCAAACTCAATGAACTGCCTGACGGAAGTCCTGGGAATGGGTCTCCGCGGCAACGGTACCATACCTGCCGTTTACTCCGAGAGACTGAAGCTTGCAAAGCACGCAGGTATGCAGGTTATGGAGCTTCTTAAGAAGAATATCCGTCCCCGTGACATCATGACGGAGAAGGCTTTCCTCAATGCCCTGACAGTTGATATGGCTCTGGGATGCTCCACAAATTCCATGCTCCACCTGCCGGCTATCGCTCACGAGTGCGGCATCGACCTGAACCTGGACGTTGCAAACAGCATCTCCGCCAAGACCCCCAACGTTTGCCACCTTGCTCCGGCAGGACATACATATATGGAAGACCTCAATGAGGCAGGCGGCGTCTATGCCGTTATGAACGAGCTGGCTTCGGCAGGGCTCCTCAACACAGACTGCATGACAGCCACGGGCAAGACAGTAGGCGAGAACATCGCAGGCTGCGTAAACCGTGACCCCGAGGTCATCAGACCCCTTGACAACCCCTACTCCAAGACAGGCGGCATCGCAGTCCTCAGAGGAAACATCGCTCCCGACAGCTGCGTTGTAAAGCGTTCGGCAGTTGCTCCCGAGATGCTGGTGCATGAAGGCCCTGCAAGGGTATATGAGTGTGAGGAAGACGCTATCGCTGCTATCCGCGGCGGAAAGATAAATCCCGGAGACGTAGTGGTGATCCGCTATGAAGGACCCAAGGGCGGTCCCGGAATGAGAGAGATGCTCAACCCCACATCCGCTATCGTCGGAATGGGTCTGGGCTCCAGCGTGGCTCTCATAACCGACGGACGTTTCAGCGGTGCAACGAGAGGAGCTTCCATCGGACACGTTTCTCCCGAGGCAGCAGTAGGCGGACCTATCGCCCTTATTGAAGAAGGCGACATAATCTCCATAAACATCCCGGAGAACACCATAAACGTCAAGGTCTCCGACGAGGAGCTTGCCGCAAGAAAGGCCAAGTGGCAGCCCAGAGAGCCCAGGATAAAGACCGGCTATCTGGCAAGATATGCGTCTTTGGGAACATCGGCAAACACCGGTGCAGTTCTGAAACTTCAATAAACTATCCAGAAAGAGGTAAATAAATATGGCTAAGAAAAGCGTAGCTAAGAAAATAATCTCTGCCGTACTCGGACTTCTCTTCATCGTGCTGGTCATCTGCGCGATAGTTGTAGGTACTTACACCCTCAGCTCTCCCAACACCGACATCGACAGCAAGAGCAGAACTCTCATCTCCGGCGCATGGGAAGACGATGAGAAGGACAGAAAACTGGAATTCTTCGACGACGGTACCTTCAAGTACTCCAAGCTCGAGAGCGAAGACGTTATCGCCGACGGCTATTTCAAGGTAGATGAAGACGGCGACAAGATAAAGCTCTTCATGCTGCCCGGACACCACACCGAGGAATTTGACGACGCTATCAACTTCTTCTTCTTTGCAACTATCTCCTTCAAGGACCTGGACGATCCCTCGAAGAAATATGAGAACAAGAACAAGAAGATCGAAGACATCGATCCTCCCACCTGCACATTCCTTATCAAGAACGCCAAGGATTCCGACGGCGTAGTTCTCAACTGCGTAATGCCCGAGAAGACTCTTGATCTGTATTCGAGAGGCAAGAAGTTCAAGGCTAAGAACAGGTAAGGGATTGGAGACCACATGACTCTTTTGCTTAAAAACGTGCACGCAGTCGATCCTGTGACAGGGCTCGACTGCATCACGTCCATATTCTGCCAGGACGGCGTGATCTCAAAGATCGGCTGCGATATTGCCGATGCGGACAAAGTCATCGACGGCGAGGGAAGGCTTGTGGCTTTTCCCGGGCTCTTCGATATGCACGTCCATTTCAGAGACCCCGGCCAGACACAGAAAGAGGATATACTCACCGGAGCTGCTGCCGCAAAGGCAGGAGGCTTTACCGGTGTTGCCTGTATGCCCAATACAAAGCCCCCCACAGACTGCCCCGAGCTTGTGCGCTATGTCTTCGAGAAGGCAAAGCATACGGGCATACACGTTATCCCCTACGCCTGCGTCACCAAGGAGATGAAGGGGCAGGAGCTCTGCGACTACGAGGCTTTAAAGGCCGAGGGCATAGTTGCGATCTCCGACGACGGACGGCCTGTGGAGAATGCCGAGCTCATGCGTCAGGCGCTGGAGCTCTCGAATACCAACGGGCTGCTCATAACCTCCCACTGCGAGGACCTGAACATAATAAACGGCGGCATCATCAACAAAGGCGAGGTGTCGAAGAAGCTGGGCGTCCGGGGAATGGACAGAGCCAGCGAGGACAGCATAACTGCCCGTGAGATAACCCTTGCCGCTTCCTGCGATGCAAGGATACATATCTGCCATGTCTCCACATACGGCTCGGTGAACATTATCAGAGCCGCAAAGCGTGACGGCATAAAGGTCACCTGCGAGACTGCTCCCCACTACTTCACCTACACCGACGAAAAGCTGCTGAGCCGCGATGCAGACTACCGTATGTCTCCGCCGCTGAGAACAGAGCGCGACAGGAAGGCTGTCGAAGAAGCCCTGCTGGACGGGACTATCGACTGCATAATCACCGACCACGCTCCACACACCGCTGAGGACAAGGCCGACTTCGAGAAAGCTCCAAACGGAGTCGTGGGGCTGGAAACTTCCCTTGCCGTGACCCTGACCCGGCTCTACCACACCGGCAAGCTGAGCCTGTCCCGGATAGCGGAGCTTATGTCCGTGAACCCGAGAAAAATCCTGGGACTGCCGGCTGTTAAGATAGCCGAGGGAGAGAAAGCCGACCTCTGCATCTTCGACCCCGACCTCGAATGGACAGTCGAGCCGGAGAAGCTCCATTCCAAGAGCAAGAACAGCGTGTTCAAGGGCGAACGCCTCAAGGGCAGGAACCTTTGCACCGTCTGCGATGGCAAGATAGTTTTCGAGCTTTAAGAGCAAAGTGACGTACTGTATAAGGAGGAACTGCCAATGTCGTTTGACAGACTTATAGAAAATATCGTTAAGACACAGAACCCCTCTGTTGTGGGACTTGACCCGAGACTCGAGTATGTGCCGGACTTTATCGTCAATAAGAAGATAAAAAAATACGGCAAGACCCTGAAGGCTGCCGCAAAGGCCATACTTGATTTCAACAAGGGGATAATCGACGAGATACACGACATCTGCCCTGCTATTAAGCCCCAGGCCGCTTACTACGAGATGTACGGCTGGGAAGGGGTCAAGACCCTTTACAAGACTATCGAATATGCCCAGAGCAAGGGAATGTTCGTTATGACAGACGGCAAGCGCAACGACATCGGCGCTACAATGGATGCCTATGCCACCGCACATCTGGGCTTCACCGAAGTGGGCGGAGAGAATATCCCGGCTTTCGGAGCCGACGCTCTGACAGTGAACGGCTACCTCGGCACAGACGGCATCTCTCCCCTGCTTGAAAAATGCCGTGCCTACGACAAGGGCATCTTCGTGCTGGTGAAGACATCCAATAAGTCCTCCGGCGAGTTGCAGGACCTTAAGATCGGCGACAAGACCGTTTATGCCACCATGGGCGATATGTGCGAAAAATGGGGCGTAGAGGTCATGGGCAAGTACGGCTACAGCGGCGTGGGAGCTGTTGTGGGAGCTACCTATCCCGAGCAGCTTGCCGAGATGAGAAAAGCCCTGCCCCACACCTTCTTCCTTGTCCCGGGCTACGGAGCACAGGGAGGCGGAGCAGAAGGCGTCGCCAAGGGCTTCGACGAGAACGGCCTGGGAGCCATCGTCAATTCTTCGAGAGCTGTTATGTGCGCATATAAGAAGGAAGAGAACTGCGACCCCAAGGATTACGCCAAGGCTGCAAGGCGCGAGGTCATCAGGATG
>CAMVOF010000094.1:0-8713 GCA_947169055.1 uncultured Clostridia bacterium | reverse complement strand
AGATCGGTAAAGCCGAACGAGAAGCTGTCTTCGCGTGGGATATTTACCCTCTTACTCAAAGGTAAGCAAGCTCTGCTTGCGTCACGTGTCAAGACCTGTCGGGGCACCGACTGTGTCAAGAAAAAGTATATTGCTGAAGAACGTCAGGGGCTGCTTGGTGTAGCGGCGGTAGTCTTCCCAGTCGATGTAATACCTTTCTCCCCAGGAGCTGATCTCCAGCAGCTTTCGCTCTTCTTCCTCGATAAGCCCTGTCACCGTTACGTAGTGATCCCGCACAAGCCCGCTTCTCCAGGCCGGCAGGGCAAAGCTGTTCTGGGCGTTTCGGGCGAGGAAGGTCACCCCTCCCCTCTTCGTCTTTCTGCCGAGCTGCGGTCCTGCCGAAAGGGTGACGGGCATATCCCGCTCCAGCATATCCCGGATGCGCTCCAGCTGCTTTCCTGCCGAGAAGCACCACTTTGCTTTATATGGCAGACCCAGCTTTCTGAATCTTCTTTTCAGTCCCCAGGCGAGGAAGATGCCGTTTACACCCAGCTTCGGACGCACTCTGAGAAAGCCCTTGTTCAGTGAACGGACGAAGTCCTTATACTCGTCAAGGGTGAGGCGTGTTCTGCCGGTCTTGTAGAGCAGGATGTCGGCACAGGAGATGAGGCCGCAGCCCAGGGGCTTTATGCAGCCGTCCCTCTCCTCCGTGAACCAGCTCTGATTGCCGCCGTAGGAAAGGCCGTCCCTTATCGAACGGGACCTCCACTCACCGCCGGTATCGACTCTGACATATTCTCTTTTGAGTCCTGTTCTCTTCTCGCTCATGGCTGTCCTCTGTTATGTATCTTCTGTTTCGCTCATTTCCGCGATCTTTTCAAAGCTCAGCTTTCCGCCGAAGATATCCAATGCGCTGCCCACGGTGAAATCCACTCTGCCCTGCCCGAGGGTGCGGAGCTTTTCCATATCCTCGTAGCTTGCGATGCCCCCTGCGTATGTTGCAGGCACGGGGCTTTCCGCAAGGAGCTTTGCCACTTCTTCCTCTATCCCCGAGGCTTTGCCCTCGACATCCACCGCATGGACAAGGAGCTCCGAGCAGCAGCGCGAGAAGCTGTCCAAGGTGCTTTCGTCCAGCTTTATGTTCGTGAACTTCTGCCAGCGGTCGGTAACGATGAAATACTCCCCGTCTCTTTTGCGGCAGCTGAGATCAAGGACGAGGCGTTTTCTTCCCACGGCTCTGATGAGCTTTGCAAGGTTGTCCTCGTTGACCTCGCCGTTTTTGAAGACGTAACTTGTGACGATGACGTGGCTTGCCCCTGCATCGAGGAAAAGCTTTGCGTTATCCGCATTCACGCCGCCGCCCAGCTGCATACCGCCCTCAAACTCCCTGAGCGCAGAGAAGGCCTGCTGCATATCTTTCTCGTAGGCTTCGCTTCCCGAAGGGTCGAGAAGGATTATATGACCGCCGGTGAGCCCTCGGCTTTTATAGAGCCTGCCGTAGTAAGCTCCGTCCTGTTCCGAGACGAAATTCTCCTCGGCTGTGCCCAGGCTGTCGGAGAGAGTTCCGCCGACTATCTGCTTTACCTTTCCTCCGTGGATGTCGATACAAGGTCTGAATCTCATAGCTTTCTTTCCTTTCGGCTCAGTCTTTTTTTGCGACTATGGTCGTTTCGGCTGCGATGCCTTTTTCTGTCTGCACGGCTCTGTAGCTTGCAAGTGTGAAGCCCCGTGCCTTGTATATCTTCGCCAGAGCATCGAAGAGCTCCTTGCCGTCCTCTTTGCTCTTGCCTGTGAAGTTGGTCTTCTTCTGTACGTTTTCCTCGGTGAGGCCGTATTTTTCTCCGTCGGGGATGATGAAATATCTGTTCTCCGGTTCACCGTATCCGGGGATATACTCGAACTCAGAGCCCGGCAGCTCATCGAAGGCCTGCTCCAGTTCATCCAAGGAAGCCACTTCCCTGACCGTAAGATTTATATAGCTGTACTTTGTGCCGTCGGCTTCGGGGTGATCTTCGGGCTTCCAGTAATGACCTGTTTCCTTCAGCAGATCGGCGCCCACGTTGAAATACTTGTGCCTTACTGCACCGTCAAGGCCTCTGTCGGGTGAAGCGTCGTCCCAGGTCACATCCACGTAGTACCACTCGCCGTCCAGCTTCACCATGCTCCAGGCGTGTTCGCCGTTCTTTGAATCCGCGTGGACGTTTATGCACTCTATCCCCAGCATCTCCATAAAGAGCTTGAAAGTGGTGGTATAGCCGGAGCATATGGCCTTGCCCTCGAACAGCACGCCGTAGGGGTCTTCGGCATTGGGGCCGTGACCGCCGAGGGCATTGAGGTCGTCCTTGTCGTAGCGGCAGATGCGTACTATCATATCGTGGATCACAAGCTCTTTTTCCACGGGGGTCATGTCGTCTTTTATCAGCAGGTCGATGACATCCGCCGCAGCATCGAGGACAGCTTTCTGCTTATCGTCGAGAGCAGAGTCATCCCCCGAGAGATAGGCTTGGCTTATGGGCGTTGTATCGTAAAGCTCGGCATAGACTTTCTCTTCGGGAAGGCTGTCTGTCTGTGCAGGCTCAGCTGTAGCCTGAGTGGCAGTCGTGGTGGTCATTTCGCTTTTGCTGCTCGATGTCGAACTGTCGTTTTGGGAGCAGGAGCACAGCATCAGAGCCGCAGCTGCCGCAAGGATAAGCTTTTTCATTTCCTTTTATTTTCCTCTCCTGTGATATGGATATTTTGTCTTCTTATCCTCTTTTTATTCATTCTCTGAACATTTCCAGCTCGGTGATGCCGGCGGCGGTGTCGTGAAACTCCTTGCCCGTGGCTTTGAAGCCCTGCTTTTCATAAAAGCCAACAGCGTTCTCATTGCCTTTGAGGACAAAGAGAGTTGCTCCGGCCTGTCCTATCCTGCTTAGCGCTTCATTCAGCAGAGCTTTGCCTATGCCCTGCCGCTGGAATTTTTTAAGAACATACAGAGCAACGATCTCTCCGCCTTGTCGGTGTGAGCAGAAGTCTCTTGTTTCGCAAAGGAAGCTCACCGTGCCCGCGGCTTCTTTTCCCACATAGGCTATGCGGTAGGTCTCGGGGAACTTCTCCGCACGGGCGATACATTTTTCCAGGGTATGGCCGTCGAGAGTTTCCTCCGGCATCATGCCCCGGTAGGTCTCGTTCCAGGAGGTGAATATTATCCTGCCTGCATCGGCGGCATTTTCAGCTGTGACAGAAACTATCTCCATAGCTTTCTCCTTAAAGAAAAAAGGGCAGAAGACCTGCCCTTTATATTTCTCCGATCATCAAAGCGCAAGCGCATAAAGTCCGAGATCAATGTTGTTGTCTTCGGCGAGCTTCTTGATAGCTGCCTGCTGATCGTCTTCGCTGAGTGCTGCAAGATCCTCGTAGGTCGTGCCGGAAGCCTCTACCATAGCCTTTGTGATGCCGAGCATACCCAGCTGCATCCTGAGCTTCTCAGCCTCGGAAAGAGAGCCCTCGTCTTCAAACTGATCCCAGCCGGTCATGTCGGGGAGCTCGATCTTAACGTTATCGAACTCGAGCTTATCTATTGCCAGAGTGGACTCGCCTGAATCGCCGGAGCTTACAGCCTTCTTGAGGTTGCCGTCAGCGTCGAAGTAAAGCGAAGTGAAGGTCTCGGAGCCCTCGTCGCCGGTCTTGTACTTTTCAACGGTCATGCCGTCTTCCTCAGTTGTCTCAACAAAAGTTGCCTCTGTGGGAAGGAACGAGCCGATATTGATGCCCAGATCCTCGATGCTTTTTATCTCGCCTTCGGCTACTGCATACATCTCGGCAGCAGGGATAACGTTGTAAGCCTTGCCGTCCAGGATATACATATTAACGTTCATGCCGAACAGGGACATAACAGCGTGGAAATTGTTGTTGCCGTCAGTTGCGATAATAACGGGAGACTCACCTGTGAGGGATGTGGAAACAGTTCCCTCGATGTCGTAAACGCCGGAGTTGAACTTTTCGAGCAGAGCCTTTGTGAACTCTCCTGCCTCGCCGGAAGGTGCGGTGTTTCCGCCGTCATCCTGGCTGTCTGCGGCATTTCCGCCGTCGTCCTGGCTTTCAGCGGACTCGTCGCCGCCTTCATCCTTGCTCTCTCCGGTATCTTCTGCCGTGCTTTCGTCTTCTGTTCCTTCAGTGCTTTCAACATCAGAAGCAGCTGTGGAGTCCTTTGCTACCTTGCTTGACTTTTCTTCACTTGAATCATCGCTTCCGCAGGATGCGAGCATAGCTGCGCACATAACCAGTGAAAGGATCATTGCTGAGATCTTTTTCATAATATCCTCCTTATCTTTGCCGGCAGCTTTTATGCTGCCAATACACATTTGCCGGCTGTTCCGACACAGACAGTATATCACAAACCGCCGAAAATGTCAACGAAAATACCAAATTTTAATCAAAATGTTAACATACGGAACAAACCGAAAGAGCCCTCCGAGCAGCGAACACCGCAATTATTCACTATTCACTATTCACGCGAACTATAGTTCGCTGTTCACTATTCACTAAGTGAAGCAAAGCTTCACGTCCAGCCTCCGTCTGCGGCTATGGTCTGGGCGGTGATGTAGGCTGCATCGTCCGAGGCAAGGAAGCTGCATAGAGCGGCGATATCCTCGGGTGTGCCGGCTCTTCCTGCGGGTATCTCGGCGATGACTTCCTCAATCTCTTCGGCTGTTAGAGAGGCGTTCATCTTCGTGTCTATGAGCCCTGCGGCTATGCAGTTGACGGTTATCCCCGAGGGAGCAAGCTCCTTGCCGAGAGCCTTCGTGAAGCCAATGAGCCCTGCCTTTGCCGCGGAATATGCAGCCTCACAGGAAGCTCCGCACAGCCCCCAGACCGAGGATATGTTTATTATCCTGCCCTTGCCCCTGCGTACCATATCCGGGACTATGCGCTTTGTCAGCAGCATATGGCCTGTCAGGTCGGTCTGCATAAGGGCCGTAAGCTCTGTGTCTGTCATGTCGGTGAAAAGTCCTATATGTGCCGTGCCTGCGCAGTTTACAAGCACCTCCGGCGCAGAGAGCTGGGTCTTTATCTCCGAGACCGCAGCGTCGATCGACTCTGTGCTGCAAAGGTCGATCCTGACGGCACAGGCAGCTGCACCGCTGTCTCTAAGCTCCTTACAGAGAGCCTCAGCGGCATCCTTTGAAGCGTTGTAACCTATGGCGACTGCACATCCTCCGGCAGCAAGCCTTCGGCAAATAGCCGAGCCTATATCTCCCGAACCGCCGGTGACTAAAGCTGTTTTCATATTTGTATCCCCTTTTCACTTCTTGTACATCAGCTTGGATTTCAGATCTACCTGGTCGTAGCCCCATTTGAAGGAGAGCCAGCCGGAGAGAATGAAGAACAGGGGAAGCACGGCAAAAAGCACGAAGGCCCCGGGGTTCATCTCTTTGATGTCGGCGGTGTGGGCAACGAGGTCGATCAGGGGGAAGAAGAATGCGTTTATTATCTTGTATGCCGGCAGGAAATTGGGCAGGGCTCCCGCCTTTGAAAGCGCCAGGATGATAAGTGAAAGATAGCTGGGTGCTGCTGCAGCTGCGCCTATTGCAAGGCCGAAATTGCGGCAGGGCTCTGCTCCGTGGAGGCGGACTTTGTTCTGTGCCTTCTCGCCCTGTTTCAGGCCGAAGTCGGCAACGATGCAGAACACCGTAAGTATCCCGACGACGCCGAAGATTATATTTCCTGCAAGGCCCAGAGCCTTTGACACGGCCCAGAAAAACAGGAACACGAATATCCCCATGAGCTCGGTCTCCAGGTAGCCTTTGAGCAAAGCTCCCAGCAGAAGTCTTTTTTTGTTTATGCCTTCTTGCATATTATCACTCCGTTATATCTTTTCTTGTTAAGGTCTGCGGCGTTCCGGCTGAAGATCTCTGAGCACGTTCTCGGTGCTGAACTCGTCGGCACTGAAGAGGAACAGCACATGGTCGTACTTCCTGGGGTCGGCGAGCTTTTCTATGCCTTCCCTGCCGATTGAATCCGCGTCGATAATGGTTATCTCGCTGTAATGGGGCGTCAGGAAGGGTATGAGCATATTGGCGCAGCTGCCCTTGACTACAAGGAGCTTCGGTGCATCCACGTTGGAGGTGGTTATGGTGTATTTGTCGTACATATCTCCGCCGAGGAATATCTCCAGCTTGTCCTGGGCTTTCGCAGCCGGCATATAGTATATCGAGGAATACTCGTATTCCGTATCTCCCGACCAGGCCCTGACGCCTGTTACGAAGCTGCCGTTCTTGTTCCTGAAAAGCTGGACGAGGTCGCCCTTTGTGCCTGAATAGTAGGTCTCGTAGTAGAGGTCGCCGTAGTAATCACGGGCTGCGTATTCCATGTCGTAATTGGAGAGGCTGAGGGGGGTGAAGCCCATTTTGCGAACGGTCTTCTCATAGACCGCATAGGCACCCACGGCTGTCCAGCTCCTGTCGGTCCGGAAATAGATATAATCGTCTCTTGCCGAGAACAGAGGATTGTAGGCATCGAGGGTGACTATCGAACGGTCGAGGCTGAAATATATATCGTCGATGAGCTTCTGCTGGTCGGTGGCGGTTATTACCATAGGCAGGTCTGCGGAATAGATGCCCGAGGCTGTGGGGACTATCATGGAAAATACTGTCCTGCCGGGATATCTCTCCGCAAAGGCGTTTATGGCTTCGGTGTTGGCGGCAACTGCATCGTCGTCGGTGCGGCTGAGGATATCTATCATCCTCTCGTCCGAGACGTAGATGTCTCCTATCCTCGACTGCCCTGCCGCGGTTATGAGGGCTGTATAGAAGGAGCGCCAGTTCTCGAAGAGCGGGAAGCTATTCTCGGCACTTCTCTGCAAAACAGAGGCGTAGGATTCGCCCTTCTTCCTGTGCTCCAGCTTACCGAACATAACGGTGCTGACGGCGAACATCCCCACGAGGGAGAAGAACAGAACTATAGAAATAATATTAAGTATCTTTTTCATCTCACGCTACACCTCCGACATAATGAACGTTGTGCAAAGCATGAGCAGAGAAAAGATAACTATGGGCTTTGCCACGGAGATGGCGCTGACACGCCTGTTCTCCAGCTTTTTGTATATCCTTCCGATCTGGGGAAGCTCTGTGAGGACAAGGAGCAGGATGTACGGCGCAGCTGTTGTGAGAACATAGAGCAGCGGAGCATAATCCAGCAGCACGGATACAGAGAACATATTCGACACGTACTCGAGGGAGCTTACAAGCTCCGGCTGCGAGATGAGGCCCCAGCCTATGAGGGCGAAGAAATGAGTGAATATGTATCTGATGGGTCTCGGGACACGGGCAAGCCTTTTCTCGAAGAGCATATCGAAGAGTATGAGCAAGGCTGCGGAGCTGCCCCAGAGGAGATATTTAAGGCTCGGCTCGTAGCTCAGGCAGACTAAAATTATTGAAGCTGCCGAGCCTATGAGCTTGCGGGTGTAGCTTTTCTCATTTCCGGCTATGGGCCTGTATATGTATTTGTGAGCCCAGCCCACAAGGGAGATGTTATAGGAATTGAGGTAATCCAGCAGCGAGAGCTTTGAATAGGGGTCGTCGAAGTTCTTGCCGATGTCGAAGCCGAGGAGCATGGCAAAGCCTCTGGCAATATTGGAATAGCCCTTGAGCCTTACCAGCATGGCACCGCCGAAGATGAAGGCTCCTATCCAGGACATAACAAGGGACATCTCGCCGTTGGTGATGTAGAGCATATCCTCGAAAAGCTCGCTGAGACGGTCGGCGATAAGGACTTTCTCGGCGATGCCGAAAAGCATTATGACTATGCCGTTGGCGGCAAGCTCTGTGTCGAGCTTGGGAGCTTTAAGCGTGTCGGCTATCCTCCTCCTGCGGACAAGGGGTATGCCGTTCATTGACGGCAAAAAGCCTATGTATGCAGCGACACGGAAAAAGCTCTGGTCGGGAGCTGTCTCTCCGCTGTAAACGTCGGCGCAGTAGGAAATGGCATGGAGCACGAACACTCCGCAGCCAAGAAGGGTCAGAGCACCCTTGCCAGTCAGCGAGGGCAGCGCAAAGAAAAAGAAGGCCAGCGACCCTGCGTTCAAAAGGGTGTTCACTGCCAGCACTATCCGGCTCCTGACCTTGCTCTCGCGGCAGTTGAAGCAGATTATGGCGCAGAGATAGGAGCTTAAAACCGACAGGAAAAAGGGTATTAGCCCCAGCGGTTCACCCCAGGCGATAACGATGCAGGTGCCTGCTGTAAGCACAACAGCACGTCCTCCCGGCTTGGTGATGAAATAGACCGCCATGAACACCGGAAGAAAGAAATAGAGGAATATTATCGTTGTGAAATTCAAGCTTCGTCCTCCTTGTCAAGCCCGGCGCAAAGGCTTGTCAGCTGGTCCTTTGTGAGCATCCTTCCCAGATGCTCGCGCAAAGCCTTCCGGGAGATACGCTCCGGCAGAGAGAGCTTTTTTGCAAGCTTTCTGCGGCGTTCTGCGCTGTCTTTGCTGCCGCTTAAGCCCAGTTCGTACATATCCGTGTCCGATATGCTGCCGGATGAAGTCTGCTCTGCGGCGACTCCTGCCTGCTCGAAAAGCTGCCTGAGCGTTGCGGCATCTATGCCCTCGACCCCCAGCTTGCCTTCTTTCGACGGCTCTGCCTTGCGGCGTTCCTTCCCGGGCACATCGGGGATGTATATGTTTATTATCCTGCCGTTCGGGCAGATGCTTTTTATCCTGTTCCTTATCCTGAAACCGGCATCGTCGGAGTCG
>CAMVOF010000093.1:0-8780 GCA_947169055.1 uncultured Clostridia bacterium | reverse complement strand
GCCACCGCCTACGGCTCACTGGCTATGATGACCTCCGTTCTCGTTTCGCCTGACGGCGTTTACGAGTATGAGGCAGCCCACGGCACCGTTCAGCGCCACTACTACAAGCACCTCAAAGGCGAGGAGACCTCCACGAACTCCGTTGCAACTCTCTTTGCATGGTCGGGAGCTCTCCGCAAAAGAGGCGAGCTGGACGAGCTTCCCGAGCTCACAGCCTTTGCCGACAAGCTCGAGCAGGCAACTATCCAGACTATCGAAGACGGCGTGATGACCGGTGACCTCTATCTGCTCTCAACGCTTGAAAACAAGCAGAAGGTCAACACCGAGGACTTCCTCAAGGCCGTTGACGAGAGACTCAAAAAACTCCTCTGATAAATGATATCAAACTTCTCCGCGGACAGTGCAAAATGTGCTGTCCGCGGATTTTTTGTATTATTCTGTAAGAATCATATTGACATTTTGTTAACTAAATGATATACTATATGTGGTATCTGATTTATCTGCAAAGTACAAAACGGGAGGGTCAGTATGAGCTTGCGCAGAACAGATCTGCCGCCTTATTCCGTTCTCATGGCGGTGTATGATAAAGAGCTTCCCGAAAATTTAAACGACAGCCTTGAGAGTATGCTCATGCAGACTTTGCCGCCGAATGAGGTGGTGCTTGTCTGCGACGGCGAGCTTACCAACGAGCTCAATATAATCGCAAAGAGCTTCCAGAGCGAGTACAGACGGCATTTCCGCATCGTCCGTACAGACAGCCATGTTGGAGCAGGAGCTGCTCTCAATAAGGGCATAGAAGCCTGCCGCTGCGAGTTCATCGTCAAGATGGATTCCGATGACACCTCCTATCCCGACCGCTGCTATAAGCAGATGAGAGCCTTTGCCGACGACCCGGAGCTTGATATGGTGGGCACATACGCCGAGGTCTATGACATCGACAACGAAAAAACCGTCGGCATAAAGCAGATGCCGACAAAGCACAAGACCATAATGAAATACGCCCGCAGAAGAAATCCCTTCTGCCGTCAGAGCCTTGCTTTCAGACGTTCCAAGGCTCTTGAAGTCGGGGGATACAAGGGCATCGACGAGCTGGAGGAGTGCGAGGACTACGAATTCGCGGTGAGGATGCTGGCAAACGGAGCAAAGGCGAAGAACATCGCCGAGCCCCTTGTCCGCTACAGGATAAGCACCGCAGACTACGCAAAGCGCAAGTGCTTCCGCTCCACGGTGAATTTCATCAAGGTCAGAAAAATGATAAGAAAAAGCGGCTTCTGTTCCCGTTGGGACGTCCTTGTCCCAAGCACCGTCCAGCTTGGGCTCTTCGTGCTTCCTGTGGGAGCAACAAAGCGCTTTTACACAACGCTCAGAAAAACATCAAAATAAGGGGTGTGGTTTAATGTTTACCAAAAAGATCACTGCGTTTTGCACCGCAGCGATGATAGCTCTGTCTCTTGCAGCCTGCGGAAGCTCCGACAGCTCAGCTTCCGAGAGCAAGGCTCCTTCCGACAGCACCGCCCAGAGCACCGATGCAGGCGATAACAGCGGCAACGGCGGAGATCAGGGTGCAGTGACTATCTATGACGACGAAAGGCATCCTGTAGAGACCGAGCCTGTTGTTGAAACTCTCGGAGATTTCGATATTTCGGACGTCCAGAATGAGCTGAATGTCGATCCCGATTTCAAGCTGGAGCTTGAAGCCGAGGACGGCGACCTCACAAAACCGGCGGTCGTTTTCGACTCCAATACTCAGGGAGAGTTTTCCGGCAAGGGCTTTGTGTTCCTTGCAAACGACACAGCCGAGGTTTCCTTTGATATCGAGCTGGAACAGACCGGCAACTATGACATAAACCTCGTGGTGGCAGGGGAGAGCAGCAACGCTTCGGCGGCAGGAAAGATAATGCTGGACGACGCTTCTCTCACCACCTATTCAATAACCACCAACAAATTTGCCCGGTCTTCTGCCATAAATCTTACCCTTGAAGCCGGCAAGCACAAGCTGAGCTTCCCAGGCAGCGACAAGCAGATTTTCATTGATTCCGTTACCATAACGGCAACCGCCGCTGTGGATCTCGAGCAGTACAAGGTCAGACCCGAGCTCATAAATCCCAATGCCTCGGACGAGACCAAGAGGCTCTACAACTTCCTCAAGGACTGCTTCGGAAGATATACTATCTCCGGCCAGTATTCCAGCGACAATCTCGGTCCTGCCTGTGCCGAGATCTACAAGATCAACGACGTTACAGGTCAAAGCCCGGCTATCCTCGGACTTGATTTCGTCGAAGTCTCCCTCAGCCGCGTTCAGAGCAACCTCAACCGCGATTCCTACGAGACAGATGAGGAATACCAGGCAGCCGTAAGACAGCGCAGCGATGAGACGGCTCAGGTGCTTATTGAGCAGGCAAAGGAATGGTATCTGGAAAAAGGCGGAATCGTCACCTTCTGCTGGCACTGGAACGCACCTCTCGGCACCTTTACGGATAGTTGGTGGAAGGGCTTCTATTCCAACAGCACCAATTTCAGCATCGCAAAGGCCCTCAGCAAGGAAGACCAGGCAGGCTACGATGCGATAATCGCAGATATCGACAACCTGGCAAGGTATCTCAAAGTCCTTGACGACGCTCACGTTCCGATACTCTGGAGACCTCTGCACGAAGGCGGCGGCGATCCCAAGTGGCACAATCCCTGGTTCTGGTGGGGTTCATCGGGCAGCAAGGCTTATATCGAGCTCTGGCAGCTGCTTTATGACCGTCTGACCAACTACCACGGCATAAACAACCTCATCTGGGTATGGAACGGACAGGATCCCGACTATTACGTGGGCGACGACTACTGCGATATAGTGGGCTATGACATCTATGCCGACGGCGGAGATACTTCTTCTCAGAAGGCTGTCTACGATATGATGAAGGAGACCATCGGAGAGAATAAGATAATAGCCCTCACCGAAAACGGCGTTATCCCCGATCCCGACTCAACCTTTGCCGACGGTTCGCGCTGGGCTTGGTTCGCAACATGGAACGGCGAGTTCTGCATAGACGGCGATTTCAACCTCAACGAGGCATACACACCTCTCGAGATGTGGAAGAAGATCTACACCCACGACCGTGTGCTCACTCTCTCGGAGCTGCCTGACCTCAAGTGCTACCCGATAGACACCGAAAAATACCTTGCCGAACACGCAAGCTGATAAAAAAACTTATCCCCCTGAGCTTTGAAGTTCAGGGGGATATTTGTCTGCTTAGGTTTTATGCGTGTTTCTGATGCTCTATAAGCTCGATGAAATCGCTCTTGGGTATGGGCTTCGAGAAGTAGTAGCCCTGGAGATAATCAACAGAGAGCTTTGTCAGCAGAGCTATCTGCTGCTCTGTTTCAACGCCTTCAACAAGTATCTCTCTCTTCATCTGCCTTATCATGCGCACGCTGTTTTCAAGGATTATCTTTCCGAGCTCGCTTTCCTCGGCACTCCAAAGGATGCTTTTGTCGATCTTGATAACGTCGAAATCAAGGGAGAAGATCGACCTCATATTCGAGTAGCCCGTGCCGTAGTCGTCCATCGAGAACTGGAAGCCTGCGCTTTTAAGCTCGTGTACCACCTTGCTCAGTCGCTCGTAGTCGTCGGCATTGATGGACTCGGTTATCTCGAAGTTCAGGCTGTGCTTGTCTATGCCGAATTCCTCGGCTATCCTGTTTATCCTGTCGATGAAGCCCGGCTGCATACATTCGGTAACGGAGAGGTTCACGTTTATACATTCCATTCCGAACTTCGCCGGTATGCCGGTCTTGATGAACGCGCATACCTCCCGCAGCACGAATTCGTCGATGTTTGAGATAAGCCCTATCTGCTCGGCTATGGGGATGAACTCGTCGGGGAAAAGATTTCCCAGCACGTTGTCGTGAAGCCTGATAAGAGCTTCCGCACCGTGCAGCTTCTTGTCGTTAAGGTAATAGGTCGGCTGATAATAAACCTCGAAGTGCTGCAGGTCAAGTCCCCGGCTTATCGCTCCCTCAACAGCGAGCCTTCGCATCAGGTAGTCAAGGTCTGAGCCCTTGAGAACGTCCTTATCGACCGCCGTGGGAACAGGGCTGTCAGCCATGTAGAATACGTCGTTGGAGCTCTTTATCCTGCCGGGAGATTCAGCCGTCATAACAACTGCGTTAAGCAGGATGTCCATATCGCGGAGCTTCCATGGCTGTTTAAAGCGGTCGCTTATTGCCTGTGCATAGGAGTAAGCTTCTTCCTCCGTTGTCTCCGGCATAAGGATGAGATAGGTGAAGCTGCTGGTGCTGTATAGATCGCAGTCCGGAGCTATCTTCACAAAATCGTTGTGGAGCTGTGCCGAGATTATGTCGTGGTTTTCCGAGCCCGATGCACGCTGGATAATATCGCCGTTGGTTATCTTTATGCAGATAACTGTGAACCTGCGCTTGTTTATAAGCATTGCGTTCAGGTCGGAGCTCAGAGCTTTGCGGTTGTAGATGCCCGTGTCAACGTCTATCCTGTCGTCCTCGGTCTCAATAGCTATCATTATTCCCAGCATAGCCAGCGCTTCCGCAAACAGCTCGCTCTTGATGTCGATATAAAGCAGCTGTATCACAATTCCCGTAAGAACTATGCCGAAGAAGTATATCAGCGCAAGCCTGCGCTTTTGTGTAAGGGCATTCCATGTGAAGAACAGTTTCCACATCGAAAATAGAATGTAAAATGCCGCCGAGAAATAGACTATGCTCTCTGCCCAGCCCCGGACGAACTGCCTGTTCTCGTTGAAGCGATATACCCAGTGGGTGATAGGGTTCGTCAGTATCAAAAGCTCGGACACAACAAAGGGCCAGCCGTATTTTATCTGCGTCTTTTTGTTCTGTCCCGACGAATAAGCTCCGCAGATGCTGAGAGCATAGATGCAGAATACAGGGCTCATTGCCGCGTGCAGCAGGAAGTACAGCATCTCCAGCACCGCTGTGATCGCAAATGCAGCCGAAGAAGTGGTCCTGTAAGGCGCACAGAACTCACAGCCTATCTGAGCCAAAGCATTGCTTGCGAGGATCAGCACGAGTGCTATATAGAGCTTGTTCTGCTCTTTTTTATAGCGCTTCTGCACGAAAGTGAACAGCAGGCAGGTCAGACAAATGACCAGCCCGACGGTATAAAGCGAGATATGGAAAATATCCAGGCTCATGCTCATCCCCTCCTTTCGGCTCAGCGTTAACCGGGCATAGTACGCCCGGGCATATTTTCTCACCCTAATTATATCACACTGTTCAATTTTTTGCAAGAGGCTTTTGTGAAATACAAACAAATACTGGCAAAATTTTTTTGGAATTAGGTATATTATGTGACAAATGTTTAATATAGCAAACAAAATGCGCGGTTTCAGAGGCTTCGCCGTTTTTGCGCTGTAAAATAAAAAATCTCCCCCAGAGGGGGAGATGAATCTTTATCTTTCTTCGCCCATAACGAACAGAGCCAGAGTTCCGGTGCCCGAGTGTGCGCCTATAACCGTTCCGGTGTAGGAGATTATCACTTTTATCGAATGTCCCAGCTTCTGCTTTGCAAGCTCCGCAACATAATCCGCGTCTCCGAGGCAGTCGCCCTGGCAGATGCCGATGACCGGGTTCTTGTAATCACCGATCTTTTCGCCCATTATCTCCACCAGCTTGTTGAGGGACTGCTTTCTGCCCCTTACCTTGCCTATGGAAACGAGCCTGCCTTCGTTGTCAACGTGGAGGATAGGCTTGATGCCGAGAACAGCTCCTGCAACAGCCGTTGCCTTGGATATCCTTCCGCCTCTGTGCAGGTATTTCAGGTCGTCAACGGTGAACAGATGGCAGAGATGCAGCTTGTTGTCCTCGAGCCACTGAGCAAGCTCTTCGAACCCGAGACCTTCGTTCATCTTCTCCCATGCCTTGTAGAGCAGCAGGCCTTCTCCGGTGGAAGCGCAAAGGCTGTCGATGCAGATTATCTTTGCCTCCGGATACTTTTCAAGCAGGTTGTCTCTTGCCATGCAAGCGCTGTTGAACGTTCCGCTGAGGCCCGATGAGAATGCAAGATAAAGGATGTCGTGGCCTTCGTTTATTAGCTTTTCAAAAAAGCTTTCGCAAAGAGCAGGGCTGATCTGCGAGGTCTTGGTCGCAGAGCCTGCACGCAGTTTGTTGTAGAAATCGTCAAAGGGCATATCACCGTCGGGATGAGACTCGCCGTCTATCTCGAAGGAGAGCTTTATCATCCTGACACCCATTTTCTTTACAAGATCTTTGGGAAGATCGCAGGTAGAGTCCGATGCAAGGACAAAATCTCTTTCAGCCATTGTGGTTCCTCCTGTCAGCTGATAATCATTTATATAATTATATCACAAATATAACAGTCTGCACAACAGCTTTTTTTATTTTTAATGAGCTATTTTGTAAAAATTGTGTGAACGCCCTCCTTGGGGATAACTGTCAGCCTGCCGCTGCAGCAGCTTACAACAGCCCCTTGATATTCTCCGCTTTGGGAAAGCTGCGCAGCCTCACCCTCGATCCTCGTCCTGATGAGCCTTATCAGCTTCCCGGGATCACCTGCCTGACTTGCAAGGAGCTCCGCTGCCCCGTCGTCGAATTCAAGGGTGAAGCCCCGGCTCTCGGTCTTCTTTTTCAGTTCCCGGAGCCGTTCAATGCAAAGTCTTTTCAGCTGCTCACTGTTCAGAGGCCTCAGCGTTATCATCTCGTCGGCTTTCGAGATAAGCTCCTCATCGATCGGCGGAGCGGCGTTCCTGCCTTCGCCCGAGAAGCCCACGGTACACCGGCTGTTAGTCCTTGCCGTGACGAATACTACAGCCTGCCCCAAGGGCAGCTTACGTCCCGAAGCGTCCTCGGTTTCGCCGCTCATTATCCCGGCTGCAAGGCTTGTAAGCTCCTGCCCGGCCTTGTCTGCGTTTTCAAGAACGATGACCGACCCCTGCCGCCTTTTCAGCTGTTCCGAGAGCAGTCCCGGTGCTTTCCCCTCCGCAGTCCCGAGAAGCCTTTGCGCTGTCCCTTGCTGCGAAAGATCATAGCAAAGCACCGCAGACCTGCTGCCGTAAAGCCCTTCCGCAAGCTCTTCGGCGAGAAAGCTCTTTCCCGTGCCTGCTCCTCCCGTGACGATAAGGCTTGCTATGGGTGCGTTTCCCGAAGATACTCTCCTGCCTCGCCCGACGGCAAGGCACAGCTTATCTATGGCTTCTTCCTGCCCGATGACCCTGCTGTTCAGCCGCTGCCGCAGCAGGGAAGTCCCCTCAACGGAGAAGCTGCCGCCAAGTCCCGCTATCCTCAGAGCCGCCTTTTCGCAGGCTGAGCGTGAAAGCCTTCTCCCTGCGCTTTCTGCCGACACCAGCTCAAGATATTCCTCCCGGTTTATCTTCCCCGAGATATACCCCTCGAAAGCAGCCGAGCTTTTGTTTTCCTCAAGCCTCATGCTCTCGGCGGCAAGGGCTTCGTCCAAAAGATCCAGCGCCTTGTCGGGGAAGCGGCGGTTTTTGATATACCTGTCCGCCAGCTCGATCATATACTCTGCGATCTCGCTTCCGACGCTTATGCCGTGGTGTTCCTCGTACCTTGCCTTGACCCCGAGAAGCATCTCCAGAGCTTCCTCCCTCGACGGCTCGCAGACGGTTATCCTCTGGAAACGTCTGTCCATAGCGCTGTCACGTTCGATGCTGGTTCGGTATTCGTCAAAGGTCGTGGCTCCGATGACCTGCAATTCACCCCGGGCGAGCTTCGGCTTAAGGATATTCGCAGCGTCGATAGCTCCCTCGGCAGCTCCCGTGCCCATTATGCCGTGTATCTCGTCGATGAAAAGGATGATATTCTCCCTGACCGCTTCTTCGATACAGCCCTGCAGGCGTTCCTCAAAATCTCCCCGGTACTTTGCTCCCGAGAGCAGCAGAACAAGCTCCAATGCGAAAACACGCCTGCCTGCCAGCTTTTCGGGAACATCCCCCTCGGCGATCTTTTTGCAAAGTCCCTCGACGATCGCGCTTTTCCCTACCCCTGCTTCTCCCACAAGGCAGGGATTGTTCTTCGTTCTTCTCAGAAGTATCTCTGCAAGGCGTTCGGTCTCGTTCTCGCGTCCGATCAGCGGATCAAAGCCCCTGCACACCTCCGGGTCGGTGAGCTCTCTGCCGTAGCGTTCGAGGAACCTCAACCGCTGCATCTCCCCACCGCTGCCGTTTTTGTTGTTGATAGTGCATCAGTCCCTTCTGTATGAGCATTGTCCTTTCTGCGGAAATTATTCGCACTGTATTATCATATTCATGGGACAATTCTCACTTTACATCGTACAGGCAAAAAAGATACCCTCTGCGAAAGCGCTTCGCAGAGGGTTCGTATCGTATCATTGATCTTGTTTTTCTCTGACTTCCCAGTAGTATTTCCTGTTTGCGGCAGGGAAGTCCTCCATTACGCCGTGTTCGGGGTCGTAGAACACGCCCTCGCAGTAAAGGGACCAGTGCCAGCACCGCGGAGTTTCAAGGCTCAGTATGCAGAGCTGCGGCAGCTCGCTGCGGTCCTGCACCTGCACCCTCTCCTCCGAGACATAAAAACCCCTTTTCCGGAGAAAGCCTTTCATCTCTTTAAGGGTGGTCTCGCGCTCGTTTTTAAGTTCCTCTGCGGCATCCTGCGGCGTTGTCCCTGCTATCATGGCAAGCACAGCCTGTCCGCATTGCAGGTCATCCGGCTCGTGAATGTATGTTATCTTCAAGTCTGTTTCCTTTCATTAAGGCAACACCGCACGACCCGCGGCTAACGCCTCTGCACATCATCTGCTTGCC
>CAMVOF010000092.1:0-8960 GCA_947169055.1 uncultured Clostridia bacterium | reverse complement strand
GCTGTTCTGGCATTCGTTAAAGGCGTTGCGAACGGCAAATTCCCGGTTCTTCGGATATTTGAAATCCGCAGCGCACTGAGCCTGCGTCCTGCCGGAAGAAACAGCGAGCCTTGCCCGGTAGAGGTCGTTGAGGGAAAAGCTGATAGCTCCCACGATCTCGTAGGCTTCAAAATTCTGGTCTCTCAGCTCTCTTATGCGCTTGAAAACAAGAGGTGCGTTGGAGCGAAGAATGTTTATCGCAAGGGCAAAGCCGTCGGAGTCGATCTTCTTTATGCAGAGCAGGTCGATGTCGGCTTTGGTTATTTCCCGTCCTGCGGCATAGGCTGTCAGCTTCTCGATCTCCCTGTCAACAGCCGAGGTCTCGCAAAGGCAAAGCTCCGCAAGGTATCTTGCGCTGCCTCGTGAGATCTCGCAGCCCTGTGCCCGGCAGTCCAGCACGATATCTTTTGCCATGTCGTCGCTGCGCTTGTAGGTAAATTCATAGACCACGCCGTTCTTGGCGCAGAAGTCGCAGAACCGCTTGTTCTTGTCGGTGAGGCTGCGTTTGTTCTTGTAAAGATCCACACCCGTGGCGTAGATGATCACCGTCGTTGTCTCCGGCAGATCGGAAAGTATCTTCCGCAGATCGTCGGCATCGGCCTTCGGGGTCTTGTCGATGTTCAGGTCGTTGATGGTTATAACAGCCCTCTGAGCAAACAGCGGCAGCATCTCGCAGGCGTCGGCTATCTCGCCGATATTCAGGGAGCCGCCGTCAAAGCGGTGCAGGTTCATGGCTCTTTCGGAGGCAGGCAAAAGCCTCGAGGTCAGCTTTTTGACATAATTCTCAAGTGCGCCTACATCGTGTCCGTAAAAGTAGTAGAGCCGCGCAGGTCTGCCTTCGCGCACATCTCTGCTCATTTCCTGTAAAGTTGCCATTGCTTATCCTCCTTCCGGCAAAGTGATAGTATTCGTCCTGTGAAAGCCGCTGTCCAGCGTGAAAAGCTCCGTGCTTTCATCGTCGATCTCAAATTCCGCTATGGAGTCGAGTTCGCTGAGTCTTAGCACCTTGCCATCAGTTTTCAGGGACTCCGAGGTCAGCTCGATCTCCGTTCCGTAAGCCGAGACAGAAAAGCCCGACTTTGTCCTTATGACGATCAGCCCGTCGAGATCCGCCGAGTCACCTATAACAAAGCTCTCGCCGTAATAGCCCAGCTCTGTGCAGATGTCTTCGGCCGGCGGTATGACCAGCGAGCGGTATCTGTCGGCGTTGGTGTCGCCTTTGATGAAAACTGCGTCGAAGCTCCTGACTCCCCGATAGGAGAAGAGCTTCTGCACGCTGTCGGTGAGCCTGCCTTTGCTGCCTATGTCCAGCACCAGAGCTTCGCTTCCCCGAGTTATAACGGCTGTTGTTCCGTGATTGTAGTTCATTATCGTTATGTGTACGTTGTCTCTGTCAAGATAGCCTGCAAAGGCAGAGGCGGCATAGGCGAATGCGAGAACTATCGTTCCGCCCAAAGCGAACACCCTTGCCGAACGCCTTGCAAAGGCCTGACAAAGCACTCCGAAAAGTGCCACCGCCGAGATGTAGAGCACGAACCTCCTGCATCCGGGGATCGAGACAACTCCCGAGTCCGCGAGCCATCTGCAGCAGCGAAGAACAGAGTTCACAAGCAGACCGCTTATCCTGAAAAGCAGCTGTGCCGGAGCAGTCGTTCCGCCGAGTAGCATCGAAAAGGGCAGCAGAACCAGCGCCAGAGTACAGATCGGAAGAAGCAGAAGATTTGTCAGCGGTGAAGCCACAGAGACCTCATCAAAATAAAGCATCTGCAAAGGCATGGTCACAGCAAGGATGACAAGCGTCTTGATAAGTGCTGACTTGATGCTGTGCAGCCGGTGTTCCTCGAGCTTTTTTGTCAGCACGGGAGAAACGACTCCCACAGCTGCCGCCGAAGCAAAGGAAAGTGTAAAGGACACAGAAAGCACCGCATAAGGCATGGCCGCCGTCATCACAAGGGCGCAGACTCCGAGGGTGTTGAGATCGTCTGTCCTGCGTCCGAACAGGGTCGAGGCGTACATCATTATGAGCATTATACCGGCTCTTGTGACAGAAGGCGAAAAGCCCGCAAATCCCATGAACACGAGGATCACAAGGAACATCAGCAGGGAACGCAGCTTCTTCGGGACTTTAAGTGTGCTAAAAATTGTACTGAAAATCAGAGCTATGACAGACAGATGCAGACCCGAGACAGCCAGTATATGCCCGAGACCCGAGCGGTAAAGGCTTGTTCTCTCGGCTTGGGGAAGCTCTCTCTTGTCTCCGCAGATCAGCGCCTGCAAAAACACCGAAGCATCGCCGTCAACGGAGTACCCGATGCACTCGGCTGTTCGGTCACGCAGGCTGTCAGCCAGCCTCATAAATCGGTCTCCGCATTTGCCCGTGTCCCTTATCTCTTCCGCAAAGCCTGTGAGAACTATGCCTCTGCTGCCGTAGTAGTCGGCTCTCGAGAACACGGGGTTGTTTTTGAGCTCGCTCACCTTGCAGGTAAACTTCACGATATTCCGCGGTTCAACAGGCTTCGCAGAATAGACCACGATGTCGGCGTTCACGCCGCCCTCTGTCTTTCCGTCAACGGTTATCATAAATCTGTCGCTGCTTATCTCCCGGCATTCCGAGGCGATCCCGGTGATCGTTACAGTCTCGCCGGAAAGCTCGCGCTCGGGGTCGGTATGAAAATGGGTGTAGACCAGCCCATTCAGCACTCCTGCAAAAAGGAAGAGTCCGACCACGGAGGAATACACCCTTATCTTTCGGGGAAGCTGCAAGCCGATGACGGCAAGCAGGGCAGTGCAGACCAGCAGCACCCTGATGTCCCGGCTCCACAGCTCGAACAGCATGGTGCCGGACATGAATGACAGTCCGACCCATGCGGCTTTTCTTTTCACGGCATCAGCCGGCAGGCCACTGGAAAGGTCTGCCTGCAAGCAGATGGAAATGGATGTGGAACACGCTCTGTCCTGCGCTTTCTCCGCAGTTGGACACAACGCGGAAGCCATCCTTCAAGTCCAGATCTTTGGACAGTTTAGCGATAACTTCATAGATGTGAGCGATAACTGCGCTGTTGTCGGGAGTGATCTCGTCAAGGGTCGAGATGTGCTCCTTGGGGATGACAAGGATATGCGTCGGAGCAGTCGGAGCTATGTCCTTGAAAGCATAGCAGAGCTCGTCCTCATAGACCTTCTCCGAGGGGATATCCCCCTTGATTATCTTGCAGAATAAACAATCGTTCATGGTTTTTCCTCCTTTTTTATGTCGCGTGACGCTTGCAAGCTCGCTTACAACTGTGTGGTGTGAGGGAGCTCCCTCGCGGTACGGTGGTACTGTCAGGGATACAGGGATCCGGAAATCATTTCATAAGATCATTTCACAAACTCGGCAACGATCTCGTCGGCCTTGTCGAGGGCTTCGTCGATCTTGTACTTGTCGCCTACACCGGCCATTGCGCTGTCGGGACGTCCGCCGCCTTTTCCTCCTGTAAGAGCTGCCACCTTGCCGGCGATCTTTCCGGCGTGAGCACCCTTGGCAAGAGCCTCCTTGCCGCAGCCCACTGCAAAGTTAGCCTTTTCGCCGTCGATGCCTGCGAGGATGATAACTATATCGTCGTGTGCAGCCTTGACCTCGTCGGTCATCTTTCTCAGTGCGTCGGCCTTGATGTTTTTCAGCATAGCCGCAGCAACCTTTATGCCGTTGATCTCAACTGCTGACTGCATGATGGACTTGGAGCGCAGGTTTGCGATCTCGCTCTGGAGGGAATCGCGCTCCTTCTCGAGAGCCTTGACATCCTGCATGATGCTTTCGCATCTTGCTGCAAGCTCCATGTGGTTGTTGACTTTAAGCGCCTGTGCAGCACGGACGATCTGCTCCCAGTGCTGTCTTATAAGCTCGAGAACGCCTCTGCCGGTAACGCCTTCGATACGTCTTACTCCCGAAGCAACGGAGCTTTCGGAAACCAGCTTGAAAAGACCGATACGGGAGGTGTTGTCAACGTGTGTGCCTCCGCAGAACTCGATAGAAGGCGTCTCTGTCTCATCGCCGATGGTAACGACTCTTACCACCGAGCCGTACTTCTCGCCGAAGAGAGCCATAGCTCCCAGCTTCTTTGCTTCCTCTATGGGCATTTCCTTAACGGTAACGTCAAGAGCCTTGAGGATGTTCGCATTGACGATGGCCTCCACCCTGATCTTTTCCTTCGGTGTGAGCGCATTGAAGTGGCTGAAATCGAAACGAACACGGTCAGCGTCAACAAGCTGTCCTGCCTGATGAACGTGGTCTCCGAGGACTTCTCTGAGTGCGGCCTGGATAAGATGTGCGCAGGTGTGGTTGCGCATTATGGCAAAGCGGTTCTGTCTGTCAACGGCAAAGTGAGCCTGCTGTCCTACAGCTATCCCGCCCTCTGTGACTTTTATCTTGTGTGCGAACTTGCCGGCCGTTACCTTGATGACGTCAAGCACCTCTGCCTTGCCGCTTGAGGTGGTGATGAAGCCCTTGTCGCCTACCTGTCCGCCGCTCTCGGCATAGAATGGTGTTTTGCCGGAAACGAGATAATATATCTCGCCGTCGCAGCCTGCGTTCTCAACAAGCTCATCCTCCGTTGCAAGATAAGCTATCTCGCTGTCGTCCTCAAGCCTGCCGTAGCCTGTGAACTCGGTGTGGAAGTTCTTGTCCATTTTCAGGAATACCGTGTCGTCGGCACCCATGTATTTCGAGCCGCCTCTTGCGGTACGGGCTGTCTCTCTCTGCTTCTCGTAAGCTGCGCGGAAGCCTTCCTCGTCGCAGGAGAAGCCCTTTTCCTCCAGTATCTCCCTCGTCAGGTCGATAGGGAAGCCGTGGGTGTCGGAAAGCTTGAAGCAGCTCTCGCCGTCGAGAACAGTCTTGCCGCTTGCCTTCATCTCCTCAACATATTCGTCAAGCAGCTTCATGCCCTTGTCGATAGTGTTGTTGAAGTTCTGCTCCTCTGTGGCAAGGAGCTTTACGATATAGTCGTACTTCTCTTCAAGCTCTGTGTACTCGCCCTTGGAGTTGTCAACAACGGTCTTAACGATGTCTTTCAGGAAGGGCTTGTCTATGCCGAGGAGCTTGCCGTGACGTACAGCACGTCTGATAAGTCTTCTCATTACATAGCCTCTGCCTTCGTTGGAGGGAAGTATGCCGTCGGAAGCCATGAATGTAACGGAACGGATATGGTCGGTGATAACGCGGACGGAAACGTCCTTCTTGTGCTCCTTGCCGTACTCGACACCTGCAATGGAGCAGACGTGGTCGCGGATAGCTTTTATGGTGTCAACATCGAAGATAGAGTCAACGTTCTGCATCATGGCAGCGATACGCTCAAGGCCCATTCCCGTGTCGATGTTCTTCTGCTTGAGCTCGGTGTAGGTGCCGTCCTCGTGGCGCTCAAACTGGGTGAACACAAGGTTCCAGAACTCCATATATCTGTCGCAGTCGCAGCCTACTGTGCAGTCGGGCTTGCCGCAGCCGTATTCTTCGCCGCGGTCGTAGTATATCTCGGAACAGGGTCCGCAGGGACCGTCGATACCTGCTTCCCAGAAATTGTCCTCCTTGCCCATGCGGAAGATCTTCTCCATAGGCAGGCCTTCCTGCTCGTGCCAGATCTTCTCTGCCTCGTCGTCTTCCTCATAAACGGAAACGAAAAGCCTGTCCTCGGGAATTTCAAGGACTTTCGTCACATACTCCCATGCCCAGGAGATAGCTTCCTTCTTAAAGTATTCTCCGAAGCTCCAGTTGCCGAGCATCTCAAAGAAAGTGCCGTGTCTTGCTGTGATGCCCACGTTCTCGATGTCGCCTGTTCTTATGCACTTCTGGCAGTCGCATACGCGCACAGAAGGCGGAACATCCTGTCCGGTGAAATAAGGCTTCAGCGGTGCCATACCTGCATTTATCAGCAGCAGGCTGTTGTCGTTCTGCGGAACCAGCGGAAAGCTCTTTATCCTCAGGTGTCCCTTGCTCTCAACGAACTTGAGATAAGATTCTCTCAGCTCGTTAAGTCCCATCCATTTCATTTTACATTCCTCCGTTGTATTTTTGTTATTGTTCACGATGTTTATATAAGTGTCCGTTATTTCGGACTCATTTGGCTTGCGCACCTTGTCCTTGTGCTTTTTGGAAAAAGCTCCGTATCTTGCAAAGTTCTCCTTTGCTTCGATCATCGTCAGCCCCTCGTTGGCGCTGTTGGGGCTGTCTTCTCTCAGGCCTCCGTCGTCCTCCCAGAAGCACACCGGGCATATCTCATAGCCGCCGCGCTCCTCAAGAGTCCGGCATCCGCAGACAGGGCAGTTGTACATGGCTTTGTTCATTTGTATCACCTTTATCATCATAAAAGAATCGACGTATCTATCTTAATCCGTTGGCATAGACCCAGGAATAAAACAGCTCCTTCGGCGGTTTTTCGTAATCGTATTCCAGAACCGGTATTTTTTGGTCGATCAGTTCTGTTGCCTGCTTTAAAACTTCTCCGGCTGTTTTTCCGGCAACGTCTATTTCATATTCGTTTACCAGCGGAGCCCTTTTGAGATTTTTTTCGTTCATCTTTTCCTGAAGCTCAAGATCTATAAGCCCGCCTGAGGGACGGTTTATCATTTGCCGCTGTATCTGTTCCAAGTTACTGGATACCAGCTTTATCGTGATATATCTTTTCCCTTTGAACACGATGGGGATATCAGCTGTCCGCAGGTCATCTATATCCGAAGCTATTATATTTCTATATCCCAGCCTGTGAAAGCACAAAAGCATTGCGACCTGATTTTCCCAGCACGTCAGCTCCTCCAGCTCTCCGGTCATGGGCTCAGTCCCGTCCCTGGAAATGAATTCGGGGATCATGTTCTGCTCGATACAGGTCGTCCTGTAATGCTGTAAAAGGCCTTTAGCCAAGGTCGATTTCCCGATACCGCTTGCGCCGGTGATGAAAATAAAATCCTTCTGTTCCATTACCAGCCTCCGTTAAGCTGCTTTCAACAAAAAAACTCCGCCCCACCAACATGGGACGAAGCATAACTCCGTGTTACCACCCAAATTGCAGAAGCCAAGGCTCCTGCCCCTCGAACCCTTTAACGCAGGGGATACGCCGCTGTTTTCACAGCGATGCTCCGGGCAGCCACCGCTCTCGTTTCATAAAGGCTCGCACCTACCGCCTTCTCTCTGGATGAACCCACAAGCGGATAATTCCATCACAGCGTTTGTCATATCATCAACATAGATATTATAATACTTTTCATCCCCGTTGTCAAGGGGTGAGGCGCTTCTCAAATTTGAATTTTCTTCGCATTTTCGCCCTAAAGTTTTGCTCTTTGTCTTTACATTTCGGATCGGCTGTGCTATAATGATTGTGTATAGGCAACAGTTGCGGTTTGAGCTGTGCTGCTTATACAGATCTTGAAGAAAGGGTGTATGCGATGGTCGTTCTGTACTACGAGATAATGATGTGCATTTCGCTTGTGCTCACCATTATCTTTGCTATGGTCTGGCATAAGCATTTCAACGTAAACCTTACCCTTATCTTCACCCTTATCCCTGTGGCGGATCTCGGATATATCTTCCTTGCCAACGCTGAAAACGCCAAAGAAGCCATAAGCTCCATGAAGCTCATCTATATCGGCGGCTGCTATATAAACCTGTTCATGACCCTGGCCATCTTCCAGCTTTGCAAGCTGAATATAAACAAGCTGGTGCAGATATTCCTGATGCTGTTCAGCACCATCGTCTATGCCGCAGTGCTGACGATAGACAGCAACGGCCTAATCTACAAGAGCGCAGAGTTCTATACCTCCAACGGCGTGGGTCGTCTCAGAAAAGAATACGGCTTCGTCCATACGATCTTCTATATTATGATAATCCTTTATTTCCTTATAGGCTTTATCGCGGCTCTTTACAGCATCTTCAAGAAAAAGGACGTTTCAAACAGGATAGTCTATCTGCTGCTTGCGGTTCAGTTCGTCACCCTTTCCAGCTTCTTCGGTTTCAGGAGCGTCACTGATATCGAGGTCATGCCTTTGTCGTATATCATCGCGCAGATACTCTTCCTCTTCATAATCCACAGGCTTTGTCTCTACGACATCGACGAAACCGTAGTGGATACCCTTGTCCAGGCAGGAGGAACGGGCTTTGCTTCCTTCGATTTCAATTTCAACTACCTGGGCAGCAACGAGTCCGCAAAGAAAATGATACCTTCCCTTGTGGGACTCACTGTGGATAAGCCTCTGCCAGGCAGCGCAGAGTTCAAGAACACTCTCATCAAATGGCTCTCGGATTTCAAAGAGGACGAGCGGAACAACAAAGCCTTCTACAAAACGGATGAAAGCATCTATCTTGTGAATATCAATTATCTCTACGACGGCAGCCATAAGAGAGGCTACCAGCTCTTCATGACCGACGATACCCAGAACCAGAAATATATAGCCCTGCTCGACAGGTATAACAACGACCTCAGACGGGAAGTGGAGGAAAAGACCGGCCACATCGTCGAGATGCACAATAACCTCGTCATCAGTATGGCGACTATGGTCGAAAGCCGCGACAACTCCACCGGCGGTCACATCAAGAGAACCAGCGTCGGAGTCCGTATGCTGATAGACGAGATAAAGAAAGAGAACAAGCTGGGGCTTTCAGACGAATTCTGCAAGGATATAATCAAAGCCGCACCTATGCACGACCTCGGAAAGATAGCGGTAGATGACGCAGTCCTCCGCAAGCCCGGAAGATTCACTCCCGAGGAGTACGAGAAGATGAAGACCCACGCCGCCGAGGGCGCAAGGATAGTCCACGAGATACTTAAATCCACCGACGACGAGGATTTCAGGCACATCGCCGAGAACGTCGCGCATTACCACCACGAGCGCTGGGACGGTTCGGGATATCCCGAAAAGCTGGCCGGCGAGGAGATACCTCTTGAGGCTCGTATAATGGCGAT
>CAMVOF010000091.1:0-8994 GCA_947169055.1 uncultured Clostridia bacterium | reverse complement strand
CTGCAAAATACTTTATCCGCCAGCAGATGTCTATCGGTAAGGAAGAAGGCTATGTCCAGGAAATTATGAACGGACAGAAGGTCGTTAAGGTCTTCAATCACGAGGACGAGTGCTCGGAGGAGTTCGATAAGATCAATGACGAGCTCTACAACGACAGCTTCAAAGCTCACGCCTTTGCGAACATCCTTGCTCCGATCATAATGAACATCGGCAATATCCTCTATGTTCTTATCGCTATGACAGGCGGTATTTTCATGATATCCAACGTGCATAACATAAGCATCTCCGGCTTGCCTATAAGCGTTGCGATAATCGTTCCTTTCCTTAACATGACAAAGCAGTTCACGGGAAATATCAACCAGCTTTCCCAGCAGATAAACGCCATCGTAATGGCTATGGCAGGCGCTAACAGGATATTCAGTCTTATGGACGAAGAACCCGAAACAGACGAAGGCTATGTTTCTCTCGTAAACGTCAATATCGACAGCAGCGGTGAGCTCCACGAAACAACAGAGCATACCAAGCACTGGGCTTGGAAGCATCCTCATTCCGCCGACGGCTCCGTGACCTATACTCCTTTAATGGGCGATGTGGAGATCGATGAGGTGGATTTTGCCTATGAAGAAGGCAAGGACGTCCTGCACGACGTTTCTGTTTATGCAAAGCCCGGACAGAAAGTCGCTTTCGTCGGTGCTACGGGAGCAGGAAAGACTACCATCACAAATCTTATCAATCGTTTCTACGATATTGCCGACGGAAAGATAAGATACGACGGGATAAACATCAACAAGATCAAAAAGCACGATCTCAGGCGTTCTCTCGGTCTCGTTCTGCAGGAGACAAATCTCTTTACCGGGACCGTAATGGAAAATATCCGCTACGGAAGGCTCGATGCAACAGACGAAGAATGTATAAATGCGGCCAAGCTGGTAAGTGCCGACGACTTTATCACAAGACTTCCCGATGGCTACAACACAGCCCTCACGAACAACGGCTCCAATTTCTCTCAGGGACAAAGACAGCTCATCGCTATTGCCCGTGCAGCTGTTGCCGATCCTCCTGTAATGATACTTGACGAGGCAACGTCCTCCATAGATACCCGTACTGAAGCGATCGTACAGAAGGGAATGGATAAGCTCATGGAGGGCAGGACCGTGTTCGTTATCGCACACAGGCTCTCAACGGTCATGAATTCCGATGTGATAATGGTCCTCGACCACGGAAGGATAATAGAACGCGGAAGCCACAAGCAGCTTATAGAAGCAAAGGGGACTTATTATCAACTTTATACCGGCGCATTTGAGCTGGAATGATTAAGGAGGAGAAAAATGAAGGTTAAGAAAGTAATGACAGCCGCCTGTGCAGCATTGATGCTTATAACAGGCTCTCTGACCGCCTGCAGCAAGGATTCTTCAAGCAGCAAAAAAGCCGAAGAAGCCTCTTCCGATGCGATCTCGGATTCGGGTATGACCGCTCAGGAAGTCGTTAAGCTCATGGGCAACGGTATAAACCTCGGCAATACGTTTGAGGCTTATAATCACGGCAATTATGTTGCCGGAGGAGACCCGACTTCCAGCGAGAACACTTGGGGACAGCCGACCACAACAAAAGAAATGATCGCCGGAATGAAGGCCTGCGGCTTTGATTCGATCAGGATCCCCGTTGCATGGACTAATGCCATGAACTTCGAGACCGGTGATTATACGATAGACGAAGCATATCTCAACAGAGTCGAGGAAGTTGTGAACTATGCCCTCGATAACGATATGTATGTTGTCATCAACGACCACTGGGACGGCGGCTGGTGGGGAATGTTCGGTTCAGCAAGCGAAGAGACCCGCACAAAAGCCATGGATATGTATGTATCTATGTGGACGCAGCTCTGCGATAGATTCGGCAAATATGACGACAAGCTCATATTTGAATCCGCAAACGAGGAGCTGGGGGACAGGCTCAATGATAAAGATATAGCTGAGGATTCCGGCTCTCTCTCAAAGGACGAGTGCTATACAGTCGCTCACGACATCAACCAGAAATTCGTTGATACCGTCCGCGCTTCCGGCGGAAACAATGCAAACCGTTTCCTGCTTATCGCCGGCTACAACACCGATATCACCTGCACCTGCGACGACAGGTTCGTTATGCCCACGGATACAGCCAAGGATAAGCTGATCCTCTCCGTGCATTATTACACACCCTGGGACTACTGCGGCGAAAAGGCAGTCGATCACTGGGGCTCTGTCCAGGACGTAAAGGAGCAGAACGAGCTTCTGAAAAGCCTTTCCAAGTTCTGCGATCAGGGCTACGGCGTAATAATCGGAGAGTATGCAGTTCTTACGAACTCCAACTATCCCAAGAACGACACAGACCTGTTCTATACGAATTTCCTGAACAACTGCGATCTTTACAATTACTGCCCGATGCTCTGGGACTGCAACAATCTCTACGATAAATACACCTGTACGATAGTTGATGATCCCATGTATGAGCTCTTCACCGGCAGGAGCCTGAAGGCTCAGTCCTCTCTCACCGACGATGAGATCAAGGCCAATGCAAAGGCAGCAATAGATCAATTTGCCAAGGAAGCCGAGGAAAGACAGTTCGAGGATATGGCTATTCCCGCATCCGATACAGATGCTATTGCATGGATCATGTACAACAGCTCCGATTTCGCAGTAAGCTATAGTGTAGGCGATGTTTACGATCCTACGAATATGAGCAGCGGCGTAAAGGCTACGAACGTTATAGTTACAGGCGACGGTTCATATGAAGTCAGCCTCGATTTCACAAACGCAAGCCAGGCAAAGGGAATAGGCTTCTCGGCACTGGGCATCTCCAACGGCGAGGATCTTTTCCCAGGAGCAACGATCAAGATAGATGAGATCGCTATAAACGGTGAGCCTGTGGAGCTTGTTGCCAAGGAATACACATCTTCCGATGACGGTCACTGCACAAGAGTCAATATCTTCAACGGATACATCAGCGAACCCCCCAAAGACTCAAGAAGCTATGACGGCGATCTCACCAACGCTTTGCCCCAGATAGTCGATGTTTCAAACAACACTATCATCAGAACTCTTACCGTTAAATTCACATTCAAAACAGCAGCATAAAACAAGAGCCGGCGTTCGTGCCGGCTCTTTTGCTTGCCTTATTTCAGCCTCAGGGTCTTCAAAAGCTCCTTCTGCTCGGGAGTTATTCGGTAGCTCTCAACTGCTTTCTGTATGGTTTTGTTGTGGGTCCATTTGTCGAGCCTGCGCTCTATCAGCAGCTTTATGGTATCCTCCCACTGCTTTGCAAGAGCTGTGGCAAAATACCAGGCTCTCATCATATTTATATAATACTCCTCCGATTCGACCTTTGCCGTAAGCTCCAGCTGCGACGGGTCAAAAACATCGTCGGACAGATAATAATTCATAAGCTCTTTTATCGAAAAACGAACTGTGTATGTGTGCTCCGAAGTTATCCGCTCAAGTATATGCTCCATGAGCTTATCTTTGTTTTTAGTAAAGACCTTCGGCGACAGGGAATCGCAGACAGCCCAGTTGTCAACATAGGGCAGAAAGCGATCGACTGCCTTCTCGGCTTCATCATAGGACTTCTCCGCAGAGATCATATAAGCGTGGAGCAGGTTTTCCTCGTGGTATTTGTGAGGCAGATCGTTCAGAAAGCACTCCGCTTCCGGAGTTCCGCTGTATTTCTTGACCAGAGCCTTCACCTGAGGACATTTTATCCCGATGATACGCTCTTTGGGGCAGTTCGGGATTATGGGAGCAAGAAAATCCTTGTATTTTTCGTCTCCGAGGGATAAAAGCTCCTGCCTGATCTCTTCAACAGCCTTGTTTTTGCTCATATTTACCGCTCCTTTTCGCTTTCTGAGTTTATTATAATATTTCTTTTCGAAAATGTCAACAAAGCAAACATAATTCATAATATATTTATTGAAATATTTTCGTTTTTGTGGTATAATAAACTATTATCTAAATCGGAGAAGATTTCTATGAAAAAATGGAAAATAAATCAGACAGACGAGAATAAAGCGGCTGAATTATCGCGCAAATGCGACCTTACACCCCTGACTGTAAAGGTCATGCTTTCGCGCGGCTTGGACAGCTTCGATAAAATAGTTGACTTCTTTACAAATACAGAGCTTGCCGATCCCTTCGAGATACTTGATATGGACAAAGCCGTTGCTGCTATAAACAAGGCTGTGGATGATTACGATCTTATCTGCATTTACGGCGACTACGACTGCGACGGTGTTACTGCAACGGCTATCCTTTTCGGCTTTTTGCAGAATATCGGGGCAAACGTTATGTATTATATCCCCGAAAGAGATCAGGGCTACGGAATGAACATGAACGCTATCGACGAGCTTTGCGAACAGGGTGTAAAGCTCATCGTCACCGTGGATAACGGCATTTCCGCAATTCCCGAAGCCGAACATATATACGAGCTTGGTATGAAGCTTGTCGTAACAGACCACCACCAGCCCCTTGAAGAACTGCCAAGAGCCGAAGCTGTTGTCGATCCCCACAGAAAAGACTGTACTTCGTCTTTCAAAGAGCTTTCGGGCGCAGGCGTTGCAATGAAGCTTTGTGCAGCGCTTATGGACGGCGACCTTGACACTATAATCGAACAGTTTTCGGATATCTGCGCCTTGGGTACGGTAGCCGATATCGTTCCCCTTGTAGGCGAGAACCGCGAGATCGTCAAGCAGGGCATCATGTATATGAAAAACACCGAGAATCCCGGGCTTGATCTGCTTATGAACAAGGCTTCTGTCCGCAGGGAGGAGCTTTCTTCCGGCTCTATAGGCTTTCAGCTCGCTCCGAGGATCAATGCCTCGGGCCGATTCGGTTCGCCTATAACGGCTGTCAAGGCTCTGCTCACCGAAGATCCCGACGAAGCCGAGATATATGTTGACGAGCTCATCCGCCTCAACGACCTCCGCAGGAACTGCGAGGCCGAGATAACAAAAGCTATAATGCACTATATCGACTCCCACCCCGAGACCCTATACAGGCGCGTTCTTGTGCTTGCAGGCAACGGCTGGCATCACGGAGTCATAGGCATAGTTGCCGCAAGGCTTCTCGAAAGATACGGCAAGCCTGTTATTCTTATCTCTATCGAAAAAGACGGCATCGCAAGAGGCTCGGCAAGAAGCATCAAGGGCTTTAATATCTTTGAATGCCTGAAATACACCGGCGAACTGCTGGATCATTTCGGCGGACACGAATGTGCCGGAGGTCTGACTATACAGACCAACAAGATACCCAAGTTTACCGAAATGGTATATGAATATGCATCAAAATTCGAGATCATGCCTGCCGCTACTTTAGACTGCGACCTTGCCCTCAGGCCCGAGGACATAACTGTCGAAAATATCTTTGGGCTCAAAGCTCTCGAGCCCTTCGGCGCAGAGAACACAAATCCCGTTTTTGCGGTTCTTGGCGCAAGGATAGAGAACATTATCTCGCTTACGAACGGCAAGCACACCAAGCTTGAGCTTTCCTTCGGCAGCGTGAGATTTCCCGCACTTATGTTCGGCACCTCACCCGAGAGCCTCAACTTCGTCAAGGGCGATATAATAGACCTTGGGGCTCAGTTTGAAGTCAACAGCTTCAACGGCGTCAGATCTGTCACAGCAAAGGCAATGGACTGCCGTCCTCACGGCATAAACCAGGACAGATATTTCAGCGCTAAAGACTGCTACGAGAAATTCATGCTCGGTTCAGAGCTCCCGAAAGAGTTCTTAAAGCGCATAGACCCCGACAGAAATGAGCTCGTAGCCGTTTATAAGTCCCTGGGCAAATACAAAAAGATAACTTCCGACGAGCTTTATATGCAGCTTAGAAGCAAAGAAATGAACTACTGCAAGCTCAGGATAATAATTGACGCATTCGTTCAGACCGGACTTGCTGTCTATACAGCATCGGATGACAGCGTATCGCTGCTTCCTGTCAGCGGCAAGGTGGATCTGATGTCGGCGGATGTTCTTGTCCGTCTGAAAAGTATGATATAAAGGAGGGATTCGGGTGGATAACAATTACAAGGAAAATTCAATATCGGTGCAGCCGAATTACACTATCGACTCTCTTCTTGCAAAGACAGAGGAAGGCGAAAAGCAGTATGATGTTTCTAAGATTGTATCTGCTTATGAATTCGCTGCCAAATATCACAAGGATCAGAAGCGTGAATCCGGCGAGCCGTATATAACACATCCTCTTGCTGTTGCCTATATCCTTGTCGAGCTGGGAATGGACACCGACACTATCTGTGCTGCATTGCTCCATGATGTTGTGGAGGATACTGAAGCAACTCTCGACGACCTGAAAAAGAGCTTCGGCTCTGATATAGCCATGCTGGTAAACGGCGTTACAAAGCTGGAAAAAGTCGAGATATTCACAAAGGACGAGCAGAAGGCGGAGAATATCCGAAAGATACTCCTTGCAATGAGCGAGGATATCCGTGTTATAATAATCAAGCTGGCTGACCGCCTGCACAATATGCGGACCCTCAACTTCTGCCGGGATGAAAAGCGCCGTGTCATAGCTCACGAGACCATGAACATCTATGCTCCCATAGCTCACAGGCTCGGAATCCGTTCCATAAAGGACGAGCTCGAAGACCTTGCATTCTATTATCTCGATCCCTACGCTTATGCAGAGATCGACAGGCAGATGAAACTAAGACGCGACGCAAGAGCTAAGCTCATCGAAGAGATCAAGACTCTTATCTATGAAAGACTCGAAAAAGAATTCGATCCCGTTCCCGAGATCCAGGGCAGAGTCAAGAGTATCTACGGCATTTATAAGAAAGTTTACCGCGACGGTAAGGAGATAGACCAGATCTACGACAGATATGCCGTAAGGATCATCGTAAATACCGTAACGGAGTGCTACAATGTCCTCGGTATAATCCACGATATGTTCAAGCCTATCCCGAACCGCTTCAAGGATTATATCTCGACCCCGAAGCCCAATATGTATCAGTCCCTGCACACGACGGTCATAGGCAGACAGGGCATTCCCTTTGAAGTTCAAATAAGGACCTGGGATATGCACCGCACGGCTGAATACGGAATCGCAGCTCACTGGAAGTACAAAGAAGGCATCCGCAGCAGTGCCAAGGACGACCAGCGTCTTGCGTGGATCAGGCAGATAATCGAGAGCCAGCAGGAATCGAATGACGTTGAAGAGATCGTCAGAGCGATAAAGAACGATCTTGCGCCGGAAGATGTCTTTGCGTTTACCCCCAAGGGCGATATGATAACCCTTCCCAAGGGCTCGACAGTAATAGATTTCGCCTACGCTATCCACACGCAGGTCGGCCACAGGATGATCGGTGCCAAGGCGGATAAGAAAATGGTCTCCTTTGATTACGAGATCGCCACCGGCGAGATCATCGAGATACTGACTACCAATTCCGAGAACCACGGCCCGAGCCGTTCCTGGCTCAATATCTGCAAGACCAACGAAGCAAAATCCAAGATACGCTCCTGGTTCAAGAAAGAACGCCGCGAGGAAAACATCTTTGAAGGACGCAGCGCTCTTGAGCGTGAATTCAGGAAAAACCTTATCAGAGTGCCGGAAAGCGAGCTGGAGGAATTCCTCTCTCTTGATATGCACAGGCACAACTGCGAGACCCTTGACGATTTCTTTGCTGCCATAGGCTACGGAGGCGTTCAGCTTTCAAAGGTCATGCAGCGCCTTAAAAACGAATATAACAAGAAATACAGCGAGAAGATAACCGAAGATATAGTTGACGACATCAAGCCCAGACATTCCAAGAACTCCTCGGGAGTCATCGTTGATGGCATAGACGACTGTATCGTAAAATTCTCCCAGTGCTGCAATCCGCTGCCCGGTGATGAGATCGTCGGATTTATAACCCGAGGCCACGGCATCTCTATCCACAAGTGCGACTGCTCCAACTATCAGAAGCAGAAGGATATGCCCGAGCTTGCAGACAGGTGGATAAACGCTCAATGGGTCGAAAACAAGGACAACCGCGGATATTTCAAGACCACCCTCGACATCATCGCTGTTGACAGGATAGGTCTGCTTGCAGATGTCTGCTCAGCCCTTGCGATAATCAACATCTATATCCACGAATCTGTTTCGCGTGAGCTCAAAAACGGAAATGCTATCCTGTCAGTAACGGTCAGCGTTGCAGGCAAGGAGCAGCTCAACAACGTCATCGCCAAGCTTATGAAGATCAAGAATGTTATTTCCGTCGAGAGAAGCGGAAAGTAACGGGAGGGAAGTTTGCTATGAAAATATACAGATTAAGACCGTTGAGCTTTTGCGACACCAACAGCTATTTCGTCGCAAGCGAAAAGAACAACTGCGTTCTTATAGATGCTCCTGCCGAAGCGGACTATATCCTTGATATGGCTGATGTTTACGGCCTTACGCTCAAAAAGATCTTCTTAACTCACGGGCATTTCGACCACGTCGGCGCTGTTGCCGATCTTGTGGAGAAAACAGGCTGCGAGGTCTATATCCACGAGAACGATCTTGAAAAGCTCACAAAAGGCGACGGCCTTATCGACAACGGCTTTTTTGAGGGAGGGCTCAAAAGAGTTTCCTCTGCAAAGACCTTCACCGAGGACGATGTGCTGACACTTGATGAGCTGGAATTCGACGTTGTTCACACCCCGGGTCATACCAGCGGCTCGGTGTGCTTTATCGTCGGCTCGAATATGTTCAGCGGAGACACCCTGTTTTCCCGTTCTGTGGGCAGAACGGATATGGCAGACGGAAACTACAAGGATATGTTAAAGTCTCTCGAGAAGATTTACGACCTCGGCGGTGATCTTGCGGTCTATCCCGGACATATGGAGGTCACCACCCTTGAGACCGAGAAAAGATACAACCCTTATCTCAGAAACATCGGTGACAAGCGATGACCCTTATTTTCAGCGGCAACGACTATAAATACGAGATCGAAGGGGTAATGAAACTCTTTATCCCTGCATCCCGTTTTAAG